>VSOA01000100.1 GCA_009774585.1 Lachnospiraceae bacterium | reverse complement strand
TGATAATCCTAATGCCCGCAGAAGTTCACGGAGTTCTTCATCCGTCATGCCGTTTATCAGGGAAAGCAGCTCATCCGCTGACATATCCTTTATATTCTGGTTGCTCTTGATATTAGCCTGAATGGACACTTTCATCTTACGTTCCTCTAATTTATCGATCTGCCCTTGGATGCTCTCCGCCAGAAAAAAGTATTCGTTTTCAAGGTCTGTAATTTCTGTTGCTGTCTGGATTTGTTCCAAGATAGTATTCCATACGATTTCCGCAATACCTGCCGCAAGTCCGTCTCTGCCAGTTTCAGACAGGGCGCTGTCTTCCGGAAGATATTCAGACAGTGCTGTCCTGACGCGTTCCTCGATTGCTTCCGTATGATTATCACTGACGGCGTCAACATTTGAGTTTAATACAATCCTGTAATTTTCCACTGCCACATTTGCAATCTCTGCCGCAACATTCTCTGGTATCTCTACGTGCGCATTTAAGTAACTTATCACTTCATCTGCAAGCTTCTGCTCTGTTACGGTATAATCATATGCTATGATCTCCTGCTCCTTACTTGTCAGCAGTTTTGCCGCTGCTGCTAAAACCAGCAATACAGTGATAAGGGCTATTCCAATCAGCATGCCTTTGGGTATTTTTATCTTCAATATTGTTTTCATGTTATTCCTCCGCTTCTTCATCATCTTCATTGATGTCTGGTTCATCATCATCCAGTTCTATTCCGACATCATAATCTTCTTCATCAATATGCGACGTCGCATATTCTTCCGGGTCTGTATCATAGAGGGAGTCATCTTCATTGATCAGTTCATCCAGATATCTCTCTTTTTCCGCATCATCATAATCAAATTCAAGATCCTCCTCTTCTTCCTCCGGTTCAAATTCATCCATGTCCATGGCATCCATGGCGTCCATGGCTTCATCTTTCTTGTTCTTGTATACCTTCAGGTAATAGTAGGCGCCGCCACCGACTACGGCAAATATCAGTACGATTACTACATTACTGTTTAGGGGTGAACGTCCGGATTTCTTCGTATTCTGTTCGCTGATGATGTCTTCTTCGTCATTCGTGGAAGACGTCAATGCAGATAAGAGGTTATCTTCTCCCTCTTCATCTGCCCCGTAAGATGATGTCTGTCCATCCGCCATGACTTTCAGATCCCCTAATGATACAGTGTCCAGCAGATAGACATTGTCTGTTCCCCGGGCTTGGTCTATGACAAGATAAAGAGTTTCCCCTTCCTTTGTTGTAAAATTGTAAAAAACTTTGTCTGCACTGTCAGAACCGTCTGTTTTGGTTTTAGACGAAACGGAAGCAGTACCCGGTTCCGCCGTGGTATCTGTTATTTCATAATCTTCCTGTTCCGCCGCGTCACCTCCCAGTTCCAGATTGATATTGATTCTTTGTTCGTCCTCATCATCAGTTATGTCCGTTGAAATATATTGATCGTCATCTGCCTCTGCCGGATAAGTCTGTGAAGATACATTACCGGCAGCATCCTTGACATAGATCGTATGGGACGTTCCCGTCGGTATAACAATTTCATTCGAATCAGTGAACGCCGATGGGTCGTCCGTATCAAGTGCATACTTCAGGTTGCCGTTTTCATCTACTGCATCTACTGAAATGGTAATGTATTCCTGTCCATCAGATGCATATACCGGCATCCGGAACATAAAACAGCCAGTCATACAGACCAGCGTCATGATGATATTTGAAGTTTTCTTATTCATCAGTTATTTTCTCCTCTTCTATTCCCTTTTTCTCTGTAATTCCCCTTATGACGGGCGCCTGATTGTCTATGTTGTCAATGGTGATTTCCTCTTCCGTCATATTTCCGACCGCGTCCCTCACCTTGACTATCCATGTCCCGTTTTTACTGACAGCAAATTCATCTTTTGTGCACCATCCGCTGTCTTCTCCCGTCTGCGGGCAGCTATAACAGTACTCTACAGATAACCCGTCCTTAGCATCTACAAGGATTTTATTCTCAGTACACCATGCTTCATTTTCTAACGACAAGGTTACAACCGGTGCTTTATTATCAACTGCGACAATCTCTTTCTCCTCCTGCGCTGTATTTCCACTTTCATCCCTACAGTATGCTATCCATTTTCCATTCTGCGTAATATCTGTGGTGATAACAGACTGGTCCGACCATGCTTCATCTGGTACTTCGTCCCCTTCCGGGAAAAAAGCATATTGCAGGTTCGGATATGCGGTAACATTATCTTCTGCCATGATGGTTACAGTTACCGGCACCGGCTGGTCAACCGTGCTGATTTCAAAATCACTGATTGATACTTCTTTGATTTCCGGAGGGATTTTATCTTCGCCGATCAGTCTGATCGGTATATCGATATTCCCTGCCTTACTTTGATACCGTAAGGTTCCTTCCGTATCACCGCATAGATAAGCGTAATCGCAGGCAGTGATCACTGTCGTTATGGTTTCTGTCAGGCTCCCGGAATCTGTCGTCTCTTTCTCTGATGTCTCTTCTTTTTCTAAAAAATACAGACCATTGAGTCCTGTGACAGTGTCTTCACTTCCATCCTGATATCTTACCTGCAGGGGTATCTCTCTGGCACTTAAATACTTTCCGGCATCAGAAATATACTCTTCCGCAGTAATTTCTTTGATGGCGGGCAGAATATGTAATGTAGCTGTGCTCAGAATATCATCCTGCGTTTGCAGTTCTGCCCTGCATCGTATTGTCCGGTTTCCGTATTTTTTATCTGCCGGCACAAGAAAGGTGGAAACCCGTCTGTAAAGTTCATCCATAATTTCCATGACCTCCGCATCCTCTGCCCGTTTCCATGTATCTGTCGACTGGTCATATATTTCCCAAGTATAATCCAGTGCATCCGGATAATAACATTTAAATGCTGCCAAAGAATCCGGTTCAGCATAAATATCCGATAAGGGAAGCGGGGATTCTGTTAACGGTTCCAAATCTGATTCCTCATTTCTATGCGATATCGCATATTCTTCACGGATCTCTTTATGCGACGTCGCATATTTTTTCCCTTCTGCCTTATACTGGATTTGTGATTCCATGTTTTCATCTTCCATTATAAGCGTTGGCTCTGTCTTTATTTCCGGTTCCGCTGCATTTACGATTACCGGATGCCGTGCAGCAACCATCATATCGATACCACTCTCCCCGATACCGACATAGTATGTAGTCAGCGCACATGTTCCAATCAATAAAGTAAGCACTATGGCAATTCCTGCTTTATATCTCTTTGTCCGATACCGCCTGATACGGCATTTTAAAAATACAAGAAATGCCCTATTCAGTTTCTTTAGGTCTAGGTTGTGTGTCAATTGTATCACCGCCCTTCTCCGATTCCTTTAACACGATTTCTGCCGCTTCCATCACAGATTTTTTCCCACCGGCAAGGAGTCTCATGAATTTATCATGTTCTGCCCCGGTCATGTTCATAACGCTTATCTTCTGGATATATCCATTATTACGCTGGTGTTCCATCTGCTTTTTGATATCCATTGCGGCTTTTTTATGTTTTTCTGATAATTCCATTTCTTTTTGATATGCTTTTTCAAGCTGTTCGATTGTTTTCATTTCTACTCTTTTTACTCCTCAGTTTCTTTTATTCCCGCACATGTCTGCGGAATAATGAATATCGGGTTAATTGCTTCGTAATCCGGATTACGTACCTCCAGATGCAGATGTGGTCCGGTTGAATTACCAGTATTACCACTGAATCCTAAGAAATCACCCTGCTCTACTTTCTGTCCTGCTGATACGGCAAGACTGTCCATATGCATCATGACGACTGTCCATCCGGTATCTGTCTGTACTTTGACCCAGTTTCCGGCACTGTTGGAATATGCTGCGAGTATGACCGTTCCTCTTACCGGCGTATAGATTTTCGTTCCGGTAGGAACCGCGATGTCAACCCCGTTATGCGTTGTCCTCTCTTTGGTGATGGGATGGATCCGGTCGCCGAAATTTGATGATATCAGGTTGGTCCAGTCTTCCCTCATTACCGGTGCATACACCTGTTGCCCTCCGGTCGCCAGTTTATAGCCGTCATACTGGAATCTTGCGTCCTCCGGAAGTCTTTCATCCACGATTTCTTCCAGTTCCTTCTTTTCAAGGATAATATAACAGATGTTTTTCGGCTCAGTTACAGTCTCCCATTCTCCGGTTGCCGGATCATAACTGCTTATCTCACGGTCTTCCACCTTCACCTCGATGGTCAGGGTATACATTTCTTCAAATATGGATTCCAGTTCCTCTTTGATGTCTTCCAGCGTAAAAGAGCCATACATGGCAGACAGATATGCGATCAGCGTATTTGCACTGAATCCAAAATCTGCCAGTTCGTATATGTATTCATAGATTTCATCCCCATATTCCGCTTCGATCTCCGCTTCCAGTGCATCTCTGTCCCCATTCAGATATTCATCCAGATCTGTTTCCAGCTTCCGGAAATATTCTGTTGCCTCTGTGATGGTGGAATAATCATTCTGTGTCACCGTCGCAGCATAAAAATCTGAACCGCCTGCAAACATGGCAACGAGTACTAAAAACAGTACCATAAGGAGGAGCAGGAAGAACAAAATGATTCCGGCTAATGAAAATACGGTCGTCAGTGTCCTCTTCCTTACTTTCCTGCGGTAATCCTTTGCCCTTTGCCTGACCAGACGGTTCTGTCTTGTCCGCCTGATAAAATTGCCTTCTTCTCTTGCCCTCTGCTGCACCATCTGTTTCTTTAGTTTCCGCTTCTGTTCACGGGTCTTCGCTTCCCTCAGTGCTTTCTTTTGTTCTTTACGCTTCGCATCCGTCAGCAGCTTCGTCCGCTTGTCCTTCAGGACCTGCTCATGCTGGTGTGCAAGTTCCCATCTGTAATAAACATTATTTTGCAGCCTTACCCTCCGGACATTTCTTCTTGTAGCTGTTGCTGCCATTCCTCCGCTGTTACGCACGATACGCTTCATTCGTCTGACAGTATCATCTTCCGCCAGATCCTCATCTTCAACCACCGCCTTGCTCTCCCGGAACAGTAGCCGTCCCGTTACTCTTCGCTTGAATCTCTTCTCATCTATTTTTTTCTGTCTTATCCAGTAATCTGTACGTGTCATCTTCTCCCGGCGTACTTCTCCGGAATATTTCAGACGTCCTATATGTGCAAGTTCATGTTCTTTTCCACTGGATATGTTCAGTCTGCCAAAATAATTAAATTTAACTTTTGGTGTTGTGGATAGTTCTTTCTCTCCATATTTTAATGAAAATCTTGTATACCCACGCTGCACGTCCTCACGTTTACTTTCCAGCTTCTTCTGCAATTCTTTATTTTTCTGCAATGCATAAGTATTCACTTGTAATGCTGGTGTCTCAGCCTGCCCGAGGGAAAGTGTATTTCGAAATGGATCGCGCTTTCCTTCCAGTTCCCTTACTACCGGTGATTTCCAGTCTGGCGGAATCCCTCCATACAATGGTTCTGCCTGCGGTGGATCCGTGCTGTTTTCTGATTGCTGTACCGGTGCTGGCGATACCGAGGGTGTCTGTGCCGGGTTGACTGGCTGTTGCGGCTGCTCCGATGTATAAGCCTGCTCTTCGTATCGATGTTGTTCTTCATTGAATGACTTAAAGTTTCTTTGATAGGACTTATGCATGTTTACTGCATCATAGGCAGTATATACAGCATCTGACACTGTACTGTTACGCATCTGCTGGTTACTGTTGCTATGGGTAAGTTCTAGGTTTTCATCTGTTACTTTCACCGCTTTCTTGACGACTGCTTCTTCAGGATTTGCCCGAAATTCTTGTGACTGGCTCATATACTTCGCTCCTTACCTGTCATTTATGAAATCCTCTGTTTCTTTTTTCTGCTGCGTATCGCTTCACCCGGCTTGGTCGTCATGACTTTATAACAGATCGTGTTTTTAGGGAAGTTATCTTCAAACGGTACTTTTGCCTGCTCTATCCACAAAAGTCCTTTGCCCGGTTCCCCAGACTTGATATAGTTTTCTTCCTCATCCGACAATTCCAGATGGTCTGCCAGAAGACGTGCATCATCGCCTGCCTGATTTAACATGGCGATAAAGTTCGTTGTATCAAGGATGTTCTGTATTTCCGGTGAACGGAAGAGATCCTTGATATTCTGTGTGATTCCTGTCGGGATGCCGCCCCACTTTCTGAAACGTTTCCATATTTCTACCGAATAAGCCGCCGTGATAGGACTGCGCAGGAGGAGATGAAATTCGTCAATATCTACCCATGTCCATTTACCCCTGCTCCGGTTGACCGTGACACGGTTCCATATGGCATCCTGTATGATCAGCATGGTCAGGTCTCTCTGGTTCGCATCCATGTCTTTCAGATCGAAACACACGAGTCTCGCATTGATGTCAACATTGGAACGGTTATTAAAATACGACAGGGATCCTGATACATATCTTGATAATGCGATGGATAAATTCATGCCGATATCATGCATTTCGCTTGGCATGGTCCGCAGTTCATTGTATAAATCTTCCAAAACTGGCATATTCTCCGGCGCCGGATTCTCTGCATAGCGGTAATAGATATTTTTACATGCTGCATCAATGACTGCCGTCTCTTTTTTCCCGAGTGCTGCATTGTTCCCTAAGATCAGTTCGCACATTGAAACAACAAAGTTACATTTGGCAGCGACCGGATCATAATCTTTATCCATGTCATTCTGTGCCGTGAGGTTGATTTCCATCGGATTGATATGCACCTTGGAGTTTAATGCGATTTTGATGACCTGCCCTTTAAATACCCTTACCAGCCACTTATATTCTCCCTCCGGATCGATGATGAGTCTGTCATCCTTTGTCTTTAAGAACATGTCAAGGATCTCCCTCTTTACGAAAAACGTCTTGCCGAACCCCGGCATACCAAAGACCAGCCCGTTTGGATTGACCAGGCTTTTACGGTCTACAATAATGACATTATTACTTAAGCTGTTCATTCCGTAATACTGCCCCTTATTGGTATAAAGTTCTTTTGTGGTGAACGGGATGAAGATTGCCATGTCTGTCGTCGTAAATGTCCTCTTTGATTCGATGCTGTTGTTTCCCAGCGGCAGTGCTGACACATATCCCTGCTCCTGTCTGTTGTCAAGCCTAAGCAGCGTACACTGGTATGCAGATAAGATACCGTTTAATTCAAATATATTCTCTTCCAGTTCTTTGCGGGTAGCTGCTGTCTGCACCACGGTGATCGTTGTATGGTACATCTGCTCATTCTTACGCTGGATATCCCGGTACAGCTTATCCCCGGCTTCTTTGTATGTTTCCAGTTCCGGTGGCAGGATGTCCATGTCAAAACCGCTCCGCACGGCATTCTTCTGGTTCGTGATGACCATCGCCTGTATGTCTGTCAGGTTTCCTTTGGCATAATCCAGCGCTTCCTTCCTGCTCATGGCATCCGCATGTATGGAGATCCATATGTTGCTGCCGATACCGAGCATGTCCGCGATGATACGGTCTTCCATGTCTGATGCATACACCTGCAGGTAACTGACCGCTCCCACCCTGTCACCTACCCGGAAATACTTCGTGGCGTTCAGCTCCGGTCCGGATTTAAAGGAAAAGCTGGACGGGGCGATGAAATCCTTACTGGAAAGCCCGGTCTTGATCGGCATGTCCCAGTTCCACATGAGTTTTTCCTTGGTAGCAGGATGAAAAATGCGGAACAGGAGTTCCAGACGTTCATAGCCGTTCAGTACTTTGGATCTGCTGTTAAATTTATGCAGGTATTTTTCAATCTGCTTGCTGATCTTGGAAAGCTTCAGTTTTGCATTTTTATAATCTTTGGCATGGATGCCGTATGTCAGATAACGCTCTTTTTTCAGGTTGTTTGTTCCCTTTGCGAACTGGTTCACCAGCATGTCGGAATATTCTTTCCGGACAACATCATGGGCGTCTTCCTGATGCGGTATGATAAAGTCCTTTGCGTACTCCTCCTGATCCATTTCCATGTTTCCGTAGCAGAACTGGAAATGGATTTCCGGATTAAAATAATTGAGCAGCGTACACCAGCGTTCAAATAGGATATTCTTCGGGTCATTATCAAGGAGCTGGTATGTGATATCCTCAAATGCTATGGTCTGTGTAAAATATCCGTCCGCTGACTCAAAGATGCCATCCTCATAAGGTATCTTATAAGGGATGGTATCCTGTGCCGTTTCCGGTATCTCGCCTTTGATTTTTGCTTTCCTGACTGCTTTCTCCAGTTCTTTCTTTATCTTCGGGTCTATGGGTCCCTGCATCGGTATGACGATCCTCTTCTTACCGATTTTTACCTCGCTTGTTTCTCCGGATGCCCTGATCCGTGCTATTTCTTCCTTTGATTTACCTTGGAACACGATTCTTTCCACCTCCTTTTGCAGTTCTTCCTCCTGTTCCATTAATACATACAGATTGCTTGTCTGGTATGGTCTGTCTGTATTTCTGATAAAATGTGTCTCATAGAAAAATTTGAAATATTTCTCCATCCCCATGCCGTTGCTCTGGTACATGATACAGAAGACTGCCGGCGCTGCCGCGACTCCCAGTCCCATGACCGCGGCTGTCACTTCCATGTGCAGCAGGAAGCGCATCACCAGAAACACCGGAGTCCCAGTCAGGACTCCGACTGCAAATGCAACGAGCTGTCTTTTTGTAAGGTTGATTCCCGGTATGGTTTTTCTGACCTCAGAGAAATCTTTCGTCATATTTACATATGCCATGTCTGTTTCCTTCCTTTTACATTACATATAAAAAGCGCATGGATTACAGTTTACTTGTCCATACGCTTTTACCGGCACATCTGCGGATATGCCCTTCTGGTATTTAATTTTATACGGATTCTTCAAAAAAACAGGAATGCCGGAGCATCCCCATTTCCTAAACTTTTACACTTGCTAATGAGCAAGGAATTGTTTATAATCAGTATAGAAGGTAACGGAGATTTTGGACGTCCCCATTACCCCAGACGGAAACTTATACAAGATGATTTACAAGTTGCACAGGCTATCCCCTATTTGCGGTAGAGGATAGCCCTTTTTCTGCCTATTTTCGGTTGTTGTGATTATCTATGTAAGCCAAAGCAGCAAATACCACTAATAGCAGTGTCAAAACTTCTAACGTGTCCATAGAACCCCCTTTCCGTTTCCGAAAAGGGCAACCGCGGAACTATCCCCATACTGTCTATACTGACTAAAAGAATTATATCACGCTATATCGAATAATACTATAAAATTTAGTGTGCATTAAATATACTGGCGGAGATATTCCCCGTCTTGAACATCATGACTGCAAGGGCAAATCCACACCCTATGATCATGACCATGTTCTGCATGAAATCTCCCTGCGAAAGTCCCGCAAGAACGCTTCCATAGATGGCAAACAGAAGCAGCATGAAGAACCCTTCAAACGACAGTGCCAGCATCTTTCTTGTATAGTTCATTCCCACCTGCGACCATTCTTTGTTGATCCATGTGGAATACGGGATCGGCGCCGTGCTCGCATAAAGAAGTATCTCAAGGAACCAGAGCATGATGCGTATGTAGACGATGACGCCGCAGACACATACGCCCAGCTTGCCGAAAAACAGCATGATCTTATAGCCGCATAGTTGCATCAAATCTTCTACTGTGTATACATCCGGATTTTCAAGTAATGCATTATTTAAATCTACAGTAAACCCGCGAATACTCGAACTAGAAAATTCTCCAAGTTTCATTGAAGCCCATGCACCCACATCAAAAAATGCCATGATGATGTCAAATGACTTGGCACAGACAAGCAGGCACAGACCAAATTTCATCAGTACCAGCATGAGTTTCTTGGGTTTGGCATTTTCACTGCTCATGGAATTGCTCTCCTGCACCATATGGATCAATTCCCAGCAGAAGATTACAGTGATAAAGGCTGCTGCAATCGGGATGCAGATATTTTCTGCCACTTTCTGGACTGTTCCGAACGGCAGCCCGCCACCCCAGTATCTTGGTCCACTGTAAATATTTGTAGTCGCATCATTCACCTGCGTATTCAGTAAGCTAAACATGTCACTGTAATCATTGCTTACACTTTTATATAATGGGTCATATAGAGTTTTTAAAATAAGTTGCTTGATTTTATCCCAAAATTCCGATATTCCATCTGCATTAGATAATCCAGCCGTCAGACTTTGTATATAGATGCTTCTCATTTTTTCTCCTTCTCATCCTACGACACCTGCAGCAGATTTAAAATCTGTGGTACAAGGAACATTCCGACTGCAAAAATGACACCGCCTCCGACGATACTTCCCATACCTTCCTCTTTTTTGGGTGCACTCTGCTGTTTGTGCCCTTCTGAAAATGTTATGAGGCCTGTGATCGCGTACGCTGCTCCCCATGCCATGACTCCCATGGATGCAAATTTGACAATTGATTCAAAAATTCCCATTTCTTTCTCACTCTCTTTCTTTTCTCATATGCGACGTCGCATATGGCAATAAAAAAACTCCCTGATTTTGTTCAGGAAGTTCTCTGGTTAATTGTTACTTGCTTGTTTTTATTGAATTATCAGAAATATAATGTTATAGTGAACATAAGGAAAGCACCCACTCCAAAAGTGGATGCCTCTCGAACCGAGCTAATGTCCTTACGGACACCGCCTATCCTGTGGGTCAGACAGGATAGGCATTTTTATTTCTTCTTGTTCCTCTTATCGAGAACGGCAAGAAACGCAACAGTCAGGCTTCCAAAGGTCGCTAACAGTGTTAGTATTCCAATGAATATTGAGATTATCTCAAATGCTGTCATATCACGCACCTCCCTTCCTATGTATTCCCGGCTTGCCGGGATAATTGGCTCGGGAGGCTGCCACCCTGTCATGGGTACTCTCCTGCGCAGTCACCTGCGCAATATCAGAATATTATTTATCTCTTCGTTTTTCAACATTCAATAACCATCACTCCTCTCTAAATATGCGACGTCGCATATGACAATAAAAAACTCCCTGATTTTGTTCAGGAAGTTCTCTGGTCGACAATTATAGACCTACCTTTACCGGCTAAGTACAAGGTAGGCTTATTTATTTTCACCTTGTAACACGGTCATCTCTCATATTTTAAATATAGCACATGCATTGTTCGCAGACAATATTATTTATCACTGAATAACTGTCTCTTTATCACCTCCGGATATTATTATATAACCACTTTATATTGGTCATTTTTATGGAACTGGATATTCACGCTTTCCTTGATCTTCTTTTTACGCAGATACTTTTCGAAGTCAAAAGTGTTACGTTCATCGTAATCTGCCGTATACTTATAATTAGGATGCTTTGTCGAATCATATTTATCGCTGAAAAATGGCGGCAGTCCTGAAACACGGACAATACATTTATTTCTGTCCATCGTGGACAGTTCCGAGATGGTTTTTAATTCCCTGCCGGTCTTATTATAATTCACGCCGGTACTCCTACTCTGGCTGTATGTTTCCGAATTATTGTAACGCGGCGAAATAAAGTACCCATCTACTGCAGCTTTCCTGCAGATTAAATTCTCAAAGTAAAAATAACAG
>VSOA01000099.1 GCA_009774585.1 Lachnospiraceae bacterium | reverse complement strand
ATCCTATATTTATACTATCCTATTATTTCTACTTCCATGGCAGCGTTATCTATCTACGCCATTCCAAGGAGTTTGCCAATCCAATAAATGACGCCCAGCCCCCAGCTTGTCACAATACCGAACAAGATAACCGGACCGGCAATTGTAAAAATCTTGCATCCAATACCATATACCTGCCCTTCCTTCTGGTATTCGATTGCTGCGGACGCTACGGAATTGGCAAAACCCGTAATCGGGACGAGCGCGCCTCCGCCTCCCCACTCCACCAGTTTGGGATAGAGATTGAACCCAGTGAGCACTACGCTGAGCAGCACTAACAGCATAGAACACCACGAAGCCGCCGTCTCTTTATCCATTCCCATTTGATTCGTCGCATAATTTAAGATGAGCTGTCCCAGCAAGCATATAATACCACCCGTTATGAATGCTTTGATCATTTGAGCAGGCAGACTGTATTTCGGTGTCACCTGTTCAACATGTTTTCTGTAATCCTGTTCTTTTTTTGCCTGCATTGTCTCTGCTTTCTGCTGATTCTGTGTCATATATTCCATTCCTTTCTGCTTTCAAAATATTGTCTTACCATATCGCATATACAAGATTTACCCGCCATACAAAAACATCTGTTGTGTAAAATATATCAGGCTGCCGGTAAGCTTTCCGAGCGCCACCGCAAGAATTGCAATTCCCAACCCGTGGCGGAATCCGATTCTCCTTGCAAAAATCGGTATCGTATTGAGCATTTCCGCGATCGCAAGTGCAAGACATCCCACGAAAATACCTGCAAAGACGCCAAACATAAGCAAAAACAGCGTTCCGATCAGATTCCATACGCCTTCCGTCGCGCTTTCTCCAAATATTCGGTGTTTCTTCACAAACTCTCCAATCATTCCCCAATCGCCGAATATGCTAAAGAATCCACCAAAAAGAGTGCCGAAGACCACCATCTCTTCCAGTATAAATATTTTCCTCGCCACATGCATCTTCCCTGCAAATCTTGGGATCAAACCTACCGAAATCAATACCGTGAATACCCCTGCCGACACGATTAGACCACTGCTGACTCCGATGATTCCCAGAAGTATCTGTTTTAATATCATGCGTTATCCCTTTCCCTTCCGCACTTATGCCATACATCTACCGTCTTTCTTTCCCTTCTGTTGTCTGCACCTTCACTGTACGTCCATCGTCTTCCCTTCACGATCTGCCGTCTCGATCAATGCCTTATTGACATCCGTCTCATAGACGCGCATTTCCACCTCGATAGGCGTCGGATCTTTCGTAATTCTTCTGCCGCCGATATGATTAAAGAACACGATGATACCGATGGCAAGTCCCAGAGAATAGGCAAGTTCCAGAATACCGTAGCCGTCTCCCGGCTGACCCATGACCATTTCATAGACCTTGGCGAACACATCGTTAATTCCGATATCATTGTGGAATGCCATAATGGTAAAAGCCGTACCAAAGAAACTGATCATTGCCACAAATACAAGTTTCAGCATCTGTAGCGGACCTTTATGCTTATTAACATTAATGTATTCTACCATAACAGCCGTTTCGCCAATATTCTCAACACTTGCTCCCGGACAGATTTTGTCAATCTCTTCAATAACCTTGAGCAGACTGATGACCTGTCTTTTCGGTTCGCCCTTCTTAAAACTGTGCAGCTTGACTGCCTTGACTTTCGCCAGAATATGTGCATCGCTGCACGTCAGCTTCCCGATATCTTTCACATAGACGTCTTTCGACTGTAATTCCACATTCTGTTGCGCATTGATATATATCGTCGTGCTATTGGTTGACATAACTTCCACCTCTACTGTGACTCAAATCTGTACGGAGAATGCTGCATTTTAATCATTCTCCAGTGTGAGAATGATTTGCAAAGCAAATCTGGTACTTCTTGACGAAATGCCCTCTGGCATGAGTCTTAGAAGTGCTTCTCACACTATTTTCCATGTTAGTATTTTATTTTGTACCGTTTTTATTCATAGAAGCATTTTATCCAGAAAAACATTTTATTCATAGTGACATTTTAATTATAAATTGCATACAAAAAATCATCCACATGAATCTGCCGTCATCCTCAGATTCATGTGAATGATTCTACCTTTCCTGTCACCGGACATGATGATCCGTCTGCCCTCATTATTTCAGTATACTTCCTCTCTCAACTGCAATAAAATACGCTTTTCCATACGGCTCACCTGCACCTGACTGATGCCCATATACTTGGCCACCTCAACCTGCGTTTTATCCTGAAAATATCTCATATGAATCAACTCGCGTTCTTTCTCACCAAGCTGACCCAAAAGCTGTTCGAGCAGCATGTGATTTAATACCTTCTCTTTCTCCGTATCTTCACAGTCACCGCCCACGCCGGTTACCGTCTGTCCGACGCCGAAGCTGCCCTGACCGCTTCCCCTGACTACCTGATCTACCAGATAGATCTCATTGCCGTCGGATTGGTAAACCGACTTGTATATCGATTCAACCTCCACATTGGCGTCAAGCGCCATCACAATATCCTCGGCAGATAACCCCGTCGCCTCCGACAGTTCCTGTAAGGTTGCCTCTCTGCCGTACTCCTGTGACAGATGCTCTGCCGCCTGTTTCACCTTCCAGCCGTTTTCTTTCAAGGTCCGGCTGACCTTGACCATGCCGTCATCCCGCAAAAACCTTTTGATTTCACCCTGAATCATGGGAACCGCATAGGTAGAAAAACGCACTTCGTATTTAAGATCAAACTTGTCAATCGCTTTCATCAATCCGATACATCCGATTTGAAACAAATCCTCCATGTCATAACCCCGTCCGACAAAACGCTTTACAATATGTCTGACCAGTCCCAGATTTTCCTCTATCAGTCTCTCTCTTGCCTCTTTATCTCCTGCCTGTGAACGTTCAATTAATACGGCAGTCTCTTCCATCGGCTATTCCTCGCTGTCTATCCATGCACTGCTGCCGATTTTCTTATACATCTTCACGCTTGTCCCGACGTCCGGCTCCGACTGCACTTCCAAATTGTCCATAAACGCTTCCATAAACGCAAATCCCATGCCTGAACGTTCCAGTTCCGGCTTGGAGGTATAAAGCGGTTCCATCGCCGCCTTAATGTCGCTTATTCCAACGCCTCTATCCGTGACTTCCACTTCCAGCACGTCGCCGAACAGCCTGCAGTTCATCCGCACTTTGTCTTCCAGACTTCCCCTATTCTCATAACCGTGTATGACTGCATTCGTCACGGCTTCGGAGATGGCAGTCTTCACATCTGACAACTCTTCCAGCGTCGGATTAAGCGGCGTAATAAATGACGCGATTGCCATTCTTGCAAAAGACTCGTTGTCCGATATCGCCGCAAACTCAATCCTCATTTCATTCGTAACCCGTCCCGTTTCTTTACTTTCAATGATCTCTATCATCTTGTCCTCCTTTATCATGCAGCTTTTCTGTTTCTTAACAGATTATCTGTCTCTTTCTGTCTAATCCCGTTTCTTTACGGATTCACTATTTCCACGATATTCTGCAGCCCGGACATCAACAATATTCTGCGGATCCGGTTATCGGCATTGATCGCATATACTTTGCCGCCAAAGCAGGATATCTTCTTATACCTGCCAAGAATAATTCCGATGCCCGAACTATCCATAAAGGTTGTCCTCTCAAAATCAAAAACTACATTTCCCACTTTTTTTGATAAAATATAACGGTCTGCTTTTGCACTTATGTTAACTGATTTGTGATGATCTATCTCATCTGGCAGTCTTATCATAAGGTAATTGTCAATCAACTTAAATTCTTCCATGTTATGTAAACTCCTTTCCAATATTGTCGTTACGCCGATCAGGAATCGTAAATATTTTCTCCGTCTGCAGACGCACAGAAAGGACATGACTTACGTCATGTCCTTTCTCTTTCGTGTCTTTATTATCTTTTATCAGCGCCTACTCGGTGTTACCCATTTCCTCTAAGAACGCTTCTGACTTACTTGCCTTCTCTGTTCCCGGGAATAACTGGATAATCTGTAGGTAAGTGGTTCTCGCCTTATCTTCTTCTCCTATGCGGTAATACGCATTGGCAAGATTATAGAGCGCCTCTCCGTTCGTAGCGTCATACTTGAATGCCTTCTCCAGATTCGGAATCGCATCTTCGTAGTTCTCCTGCCTGTATGCCTCATATCCGTCATCATAATACGATTCTGCAATACTCGGTCCAACAAGCGCTAACAATGTATTATAAAGGTTTTCAAACGCCTCCGAATTACTCGTCTCTTCCTCCGCGTCCTCCTGTTCGATTTCTTCGAGATAGTCAGCAACTACCGTAACTTCCTCAGGATTCGTCAAATACGCACATGCCGCCTTCATCAGACTGTCCACTGACTGTAACGTACCGTCCGTACCCAGATAAGCTTCCAAATCCTGTTGTAAATTATTGTTATTCTCCGTCAGTTCATTAATCTGAAGCTGCAATTCATCTATCGTAGCCGACTTACCGTCCGACTGCTCGCTCACCCTGCGAAGTTCTTCGTCGATACTCGCCTTCGCTGTCTGCACCCTCGCCGGCAAAATCAGGAATACGGCAATCGCAACGCCGATGATAATGCCGATTCCCAGATTGAGCAATGATGTGACGCCCCTGCCTTCTTTCACGTTGACGGGCTGTATAATCGTCTCGTTTCCGCTCTGGTATTTGATAACATCATCCGATTTATGCTTTTTCTTGGGAGGATTCTTGACTCCTTCCTCGGGTAACAGCATCTCGTCTACTTCTTTCAGATACCGCAGCGTTGCAATATTGTTCGTATCGATATCGATACACTTCATCAGCTCTCTCTTGGCTTTCTCCCACTCCTCATTGTTGATATACAGAAGAGCAAGAAGCTGATGCGCCCTGATAAATCTCGGATTTAAAGAAAGCACTTTCTTAAGCTGTATCACAGCCAGATCCAGACTGTCCTGATTACAGTATGTGAGTGCCTGATTATACTTCTTGATCGTCTGATTGATGATATCCAGACGGTTCTGGTTCGTCTGAATCATATCTATATAATCATCTGCAATATTTTTCTTCGGTCTTAAATTCTTACTGATTACCCATTCGCTTAATGCCGCTACCACTTCACCGGTCTCAAAGTACACGAGTCCGAGCAGATTACGGGCTTCCACGTTATTTTTATTAAATTTTAAGCTCTGTCGCAAACTGGTAATTGCGCCTGTCAAGTCTCTGACACTTGCCCTCTCCAAGCCTTCATTATAAAAACGGTTGGATATATATATAATCTTCTTATACAGGGCTACATCGGCACCGCAGCTCGTGCAAAAATCATGCTCGGACAGATTACATCCACACTGATAACAAATCATCTATGCCAATCCTCTATTCTACGCCCATTTTCTTCGATTCCTTGACGATTTTGACCATCAAGTCCGCCATATCCGTTAAATCCTGATTATAAATAGCCTCTTCTGCATCTTCCACTTCCAGACTGGGATGAAACTTCTTTAACTCTTCTTCAAAATTAATCATGCTTAAGACTCCTTAAAAGGGCTTTTACTTCACCCACCAAATATAATGAACCGACAATATACACATTATCCCCGTCATCCTTATCAAGTATCAGCTCTTTATATGCCGTACTTAAACTGTCATAAGCTTTACATTTTATTTCTGTATACTGCCTGTAAATATCTTCCAAAATAGCAAGCGGCAGCGCGCGTTCACTCGTAAGCGCCACAACGCCGGCTTCATCAAACAGCCCCGAAGAAGCCAATGCTTCTATCACTGATCGATACTGTTTGTCTTTCACAACGGAAAACAATAATTTCCGTTTCCCGTGGCAGGGCTGTGTTCTTACCGTATCCATAAAAGCACGTATTCCGTCTATATTATGGGCTCCGTCTATATATACCGCAGGAGCAATCTCTTCCATCCTGCCCTCCCAGACGGTCTTACGGATTCCTTCCTGCATAGCTGGAACCGTAATCCGTTCGTCCGAAAGCCGCTCCAGCGCCTTAATTGCCAGCGAAGCGTTTTCAATCTGATAAACGGCTGAAGTGGACACAGTAAAACCAATATAATCATAATAGTTTAAATGGAGAGAAAAATCAATCGTTTTATTCCGAATCTTTATTTCTTTTATCGCATGTTCAGATACAGGTACTGCCTCAGCCTTTGTCTGTCTGACACATTCTTCTATTTTCCGAGCCGCCTCACCGCGATCATCAGGATAGATTACCGGAACGCCTGCCCGTATAATCCCCGCTTTTTCTTCCGCAATCTGCGACAGCGTATCGCCCAGATATTCCATATGGTCATAGCCGATGGAAGTAATCACGCACAGTTTCTTATGCTCCACCGAATTCGTGGCATCCAGCCTGCCGCCAAGCCCTGTTTCCAGCACAGCGTACTCTACGCCTGCACGTTCAAACAAAACCATTGCCATAAAAAAGAGAAATTCAAAGAAACTCGGATGATAGTCTTTCCCCGCAAGGTCTGCCGGCAGATTGGAAAGCCTGTCCGCTACATAATGATATGCATCCAGAAACTCCTGTTCCGTCACTGTCTCACCGCTTACTACGATTCTCTCCCGCATCGAAACAAGATGCGGAGAAGTAAACATTCCCACTGAAATTCCGGCTTCCTTTAGTACCGAACACAAATAAGCACAAACGGAACCTTTTCCGTTTGTGCCTGCTATGTGAATCACCTTACAATTATTCGCCGGATTACCCAGATGCATCAAAAACTTCCGGGTATCCTCCATACTGCTCTTACCGGTGAACTTAGGAATACTGTTAATATAATCCTCCGCCTCACCATAAGTATTCGTTTGTCTTATCATAATTTGTTCCATACCCGCTAATTATGAACAATTACTGTTCCTTCTATAATATTCTTAGGCGCAGCATATTTCATAAAACAAGTATTCCTGTCAATCACCATCTGCTCGGCATTGACGCTGATGATCACGTTGCGGAACAGATTGCCGTCAACTTTGATGGCTGCCCCTTTGCTCTCCTCCATGATCTCTTCCAGCGTTTCTCTCTCTCTGCCAATCTTATCCAGTTCTTCAAAATACTGGTCTTTCTGCTTGTTCCACAAGGACAGTTTCGCTTCTGTCGCTTCCGGTGTACTCGCTCCGCGCATACGCTTCTCACGCAGCGCCCCAGTCATCGTCTCAACCAGTTCAGAGATCTTGTCTTTCGTCTCTCGCTCTCTCTGTCTTACATCCACAAGCCTTTCGAAAGCCTCCGGTTCATATCCGCAGTGAAGTATCGTCTTAACCTCCACGTCATTACCGGCCGCCATGACTTCAACACCTTTCAGTCCATGCGTATAGCCGCCGATGATAACGCCCTTCTTGCCTGTCGTAATCACCTTATCTTTGGCATTAATCTGCGCGTTCAGAATCGTATTTGACTGTACCGTTCCTCCGGCGTCTATCGTGGTATTCTCTATGAAGTCGGCAAACACGCTGCCTCTGGCTGAAATCTTACCGCCGCCCTGAATGCCGCGGCTTAACACCACATCTCCTCCGGCAAAAAGCGTAGCGCCTCCGGTCGTTCCGTGAATCTCTATGTTTCGCCCCGCACGAATCGTAACGCCGCTCTCCACATTGCCGTTTATGATCACATCGCCAAAGAATTCCACTTTGCCGATAATCATATCCACATCGCCCATAATCTCATGAACATTCTGGATGTCTACCTTGCCGTCCTTCACCTCAATCTTACCGTCAGACTGGGCATAATAAATATTATTCTCCCGTAAAATTCCTTTACCTCGCATTGGCGGCAGGTCTCTGCTCGGTTTCACCTTCATCTCGGCGCCGCGGACCGTATAACCGTCCGTCCCCTGCACTGCATAGTGATAAACCGCTACTTTATCGCCCTTACGCACATTCTGGAGTGCACTCACATTCGTATAATCCACCGTTCCGTCTTCACGGATTTTGGGCACGCCGTACTCTTCAGGAGAGAAAAGATATTCAAAATAGCCGTCCTTTCCTTCTATACACTCCGCTCCCTGTGCCACCAGAATTTCTCTGTCATAGACCTGCTTCTTGATCATCGCGGACAAATTAGAACTGTGATATCCTTTGACCACTCCGTTGTGCTCCAGATATGTGATCAATTCTGTCTTCGAATAAATCTGTCCATCGTCGGGAGGCGCAAGATACAGCCACGCCGCCATTTCATCCTCCTCAACGCGCAGATATGTGCCCTTCGCTAAATTCGTTCCAGCAGCATCCCAGCCGTCTCCTTCCTCGGTTCCTGACGCAGTATGGGTGTTTGACATCGCTGTTTCTACCGATCCCGTACCGGGCATTGACGCTCTGTTCATAGCATTTTTCAATTTATTCATCTGCTCTGATGAAAACTTGATTCCGCTCACATGGCTCACCTCTCTTTCCGCGGTTATTATAAAACATAATATTCTAGTATTACTTTACACTATCTTTACGGACTTTACCAGCCCCATTCAATAAAATTAACCTACTTTGTAAGCTGTGTCAAGCGTTCTTTCACCTGCGTAAGCATTTGGGTATATTTATCCAATTTCCCACGCTCTTCCGCCACCTTGGCTTCCGGTGCTTTGGACATGAATCTCTCATTGTTTAGCATACCGTTAACCCGGGCAAGTTCGCCGTTCAAACGCTTTTCTTCTTTCTGCAGACGCTCAATCTCCTGCGCAATATCCACCAATTCCGCAAAAGGAATGTAAACCGTGGCTCTGGGTATTACAACCGATACCGCATCGTCGGCGATGCCGCTCTTGTTATCCTTCACCGTCACCTCGGACGCTCCTGCGAGCGATGCGAAGAACAAGCTGCCCTCCTCGAAAATCTTTCTTACATCCGCACCGTCACTGACAACGAACACCGCCGCTTTTCTGCTGGGCGCAACATTCATCTGCGTACGGATATTGCGGATGCCGCGTACAGCTTCTTTCATCAGTTCGATCGCTTTTTCTTCCGCCTGATAATCCCGCTCCTGCGTAAATACAGGCCACTCAGAAACCATAATGGATTCTTCTTCACTCTGTACCGTGCAGAAGATTTCTTCCGTGATAAAAGGCATATACGGATGCAGCAGCTTGAGCGCGTCAATCAGAACGTTTTTCAGTGTCCACAATGCCGCGTTGTTGCTCTCCTGTCCGTCCGCATCTTTTTGATACAGACGGGGTTTTACCATCTCGATATACCAGTCACAGAATTCGTCCCATATAAAGTCATACACCTTCTGCACAGCGATACCGAGCTCATAATGGTCTATATTATCTGTCACATCTCGAATCAGCGTATTCAATTTGGACAAGATCCACTTGTCAGCCGGTTCCAGATACTTGCTGATTTCATCATATGATACTTCCCAGCCACGGTTGCCTGTCTTTTCCTGCGCCTGCTCCATATTCATCATAATAAATCTTGAAGCATTCCATACCTTGTTGGCAAAATTCCTGCTCGCCTCCACTCTTTCATAGTAGAAACGCATATCATTGCCCGGTGCATTGCCCGTAATCAGCGTCAGACGCAGTGCGTCCGCGCCGTACTTATCAATAATCTCCAACGGATCGATACCGTTACCGAGAGACTTGCTCATCTTGCGCCCTTGTGAATCCCTTACCAGACCGTGGAACAATACGGTATGGAACGGCTTCTCACCCATCTGCTCATAACCGGAGAAAATCATACGGATAACCCAGAAAAAGATGATATCGTAGCCCGTCACAAGCACATCAGTCGGATAGAAATATTTCAAATCTTCCGTCATTTCAGGCCAGCCCAGTGTAGAGAAAGGCCAGAGTGCAGAGGAAAACCATGTGTCAAGCGTATCCGGATCCTGCGCAAAATGTGTGCAGCCACATTTCGGACATACTTCCGGCGTCTTCTTGGCTACAATCACCTCACCGCACTCGTCACAGTAGTATGCCGGAATCCTGTGACCCCACCATAACTGACGGCTGATACACCAGTCGCGGATATTATCCGTCCAGTTAAAGTATGTCTTATCCATGCGTTCCGGAATCAGTTTGATTTCGCCCTTCTTAACCGCTTCCACCGCAGGCTTAATCAGCTCATCCATCTTCACAAACCACTGTTTCTTGATCATCGGTTCGATGGTCGTCTTACAGCGGTCATGCGTTCCTACATTATGCGAGTAGTCCTCTATCTTAACCAAAAGACCTTCCGCTTCTAACTCCTTCACAATCTGCTTTCTCGCTTCATAGCGGTCAAGCCCTTCGTATTTGCCGCCGTTTGCATTGATGGTGGCATCATCGTTCATAATGTTGACTTCCGGCAGATTATGACGCTTGCCAACCTCAAAGTCATTGGGGTCGTGCGCCGGCGTAATCTTAACGACGCCTGTACCGAACTCCATATCAACATATTCGTCTTCTACGACCGGGATCGGCTTATTCACAATCGGAAGCCATACCTGTCTTCCTTTCAGATAAGTATATCTCTCGTCATTCGGGTTTACCGCTACCGCCGTATCCCCAAGCATCGTCTCCGGACGGGTCGTTGCAAACTCCAGAAACTCCGTCCTGCTCGGCTGACCATTCTCGTCCACGAGCGGATACTTGATATGCCAGAAATGACCTGCCTGCTCTTCGTATTCCACTTCCGCATCGGAGATAGACGTATTGCAGACCGGACACCAGTTGATAATCCTGCTGCCTTTGTAAATCCAGCCTTTCTCGTGCATCTTACAGAATACTTCCGTAACCGCCTTATTACAGCCCTCGTCCATCGTAAAGCGTTCTCTGTCCCAATCGCAGGAAGAGCCTAATTTCTTAAGCTGGCTGATGATGCGTCCGCCGTACTCATCCTTCCACTCCCATGCGCGTTTTAAGAAGCCGTCGCGTCCCAAGTCTTCCTTGGTAATCCCTTCCTCTTTGAGTTTCTCGATAATCCGCACCTCAGTCGCAATGGACGCATGATCTGTTCCGGGCTGCCAAAGGGCGTTGTAACCCTGCATTCTCTTATAGCGGATTAAGATATCCTGCATCGTATTGTCAAGGGCATGTCCCATATGGAGCTGTCCCGTGATGTTCGGCGGCGGAATAACGATCGTGAAGGGTTTCTTTGTCTCATCAACCTCCGCATGAAAGTATTTCTTATCCATCCATTTCTGATACAGTCTGTCTTCTATGCCCTTGGGGTCATAGGTTTTGGCTAATTCTTTGCTCATGGCAATCCCTCCTAAAAAGTAAATTCCTTCGGAATTTATTTCGCGAGCTCCGCTTTGCGAACTCGAAAATCCGTACACATACAAAAACACCCTCTGCCAATCCTTCCGATTGGCAAAGGGCGCATATACGCGGTACCACCTTAGTTTCTCACTCTACGATTCCTGATACGCCGCTTAAAACAGTTCTCAGAAATCATAATCCGTTAACGGGGATTAAGCGTGGACGCTTACTGTGCTTCTCCCGCAATTTCCGTCTCTGCGGAAAATGCCCTTCCCGTTCAGCATCCCGGTTCCAAAGCTACCTTCCATGATTCCTCTTCCGAAGCTGCCTTTCAGCTTATGGTAGCTCTCTCTGACGGCGGTCGTCACGTACTCCTCTTTGTCATCACCTTTATAACTCTAATCTTGATATATCATGCGCCGGCATGGAATAACTGTCGTAATCACTGCCGACATTTTAAT
>VSOA01000098.1 GCA_009774585.1 Lachnospiraceae bacterium | reverse complement strand
TAAAAAGACTATAGATAAAACTTTCAATCCTGAAAAATACAGAGTGAAAGCTATTTATGGTGAAAACGGTTCCGGAAAATCCGCTATCATCACTGCTGTCAAAATCTTTCAGGACTTAATTTTTCACGACAATTACTTAGGCGAATCAAAGACACAAATATTTTTAGACGAAATCATTAACAAAGTACAACATACATTTTGTTTTAGTTGTGAATTTCTTTTTGACGATGCAAAAACAGTCTATAATTATTCAATTCATATTGGAAAAGCCAGAAATAATCTGTATGAAATCCAATCTGAAATCCTGCAGGCAAAAAGCAGTAACTATGCCGGCAGCCATTATCAGACAATTTTTGAAATAAAAAACGGCGAAATGGTTGACATTCATTGCGCGGAAGAAGAAAAAACCGCTCTTGAAAGGAAGTCTCTCAATCTGTTAACCAACCATTCTTTCATCCATTTATACATCATAAATTTGGATGAACATACCCTATTTGAAGCAGATAATCCCAGCAAAGAATTATTATTTCATTTAATATCCTTTATGATTTTTTTATTGCAAATAACCATTTATCTCGGAGAAGAAGATCAGCATGAACTGTATTTTTTACAAAAAAGGTTAAAAGGAAACGGGTTGGGACAGCAAACACTAATAGATGAACTTTTAGAACAAGGAAATTATCAAGATTTATTTGCAAGTATCAGTGAAAAACATGTTAAAAAAGAATTTTTTGAAAAATATAAAGAAAAAGTAAACCGCCTGACCCAGTTTATCCAAATCTTTAAAAACGATTTAGTTTCCATCGACATTGATACAAAGGAAAACGGCGAATACTATGTATGCGAATTAAACTTAAACTATGGTGATTATATCATTAATAAGGAATTTGAAAGTACAGGAATTAAGAAACTGATACGTCTATTTGACTGCTTTGTGTGTGCCAGCAACGGAGGTATTGTTTTTGTAGACGAAATGGACTCTAATTTAAACGATGTATATCTGTGCAAATTAATTGAATATTTCATGTATTACGGCAAAGGTCAACTATGTTTTACGACACATAATCTCGACCCTATGAGCATTTTAAAAAAGAATCGTAATTCCATAGACTTCTTATCAAGCGACAATCATCTTGTATCATGGACGGCACGCGGGAATGCAACACCTGAAAACTGTTATAAAAACGGAATGATTGAAGACTCTCCGTTTAATATTGAGGCGTCTGACTTTGTAGGGATTTTAGGAGAGTAAAACTATGGCAATTCAACTGATCTTATGCATGGAAACCACAAAAAAGGCGGATACTGACGGCATTTACATTACCGAAGTAATACGCCATATGTATCAACTCAACAACCAGATCAAAATCATCACACATGACAAATTATCTTCCAATACCATGAAGATACATACCAGTAATATATTAAACATTCTTGATAAATATTTAGTAAGAAAATAGTTCTCACGCAAAACCAATCATATCAAAAAACGGCGCCAAATACATCCTCACGGATATACCCACACCGTTTCTATCTCACATCCATTTTGATCTTAATGCCGCTTACGCCGTCATAAACATCTCATATGCATTAATTGCCTGCTGCATCTGATAATTCGTATTGCCGCCGTTATTGTCAGCGTTAGCGGAAACGTTCTCGTCTGCCGCAATCTCTGTGATCTCATCAGAAGCCTGACTAAACTGCACCATAACCGCTCCGGAAGCCTGCTCCGTCTCAGACACTTGTGACGGCTCTTCCTCTGTCTTAAGAGATTCCTGTGTCGGCTTCATAATTCTCGCGGCATTGTTCTGTCCTCGCTGCATTTGCATCTGCAGCATCGACTGAAAGTCAAGCGTCTGCCCTTTCTTAAGCGGGTTCACATTCTTGCTTTCGTCAGCAAGCTCGCTATAGTCAACCTTCTTATCCAGCACATCATCCGATATCTTGGACAATTTATTCATGCTTGCCGCGCTTACGGCATTCGTATTATATACATACGGCTGAAAACCATATGCGCCCAATGCTCCGATTGTCATACGATATTCCTTCTTTCTAACATATAAAACAGAACTATTCTACTGCATCTATTTTAGTACTTCTTTCCCAAATTTACAAGCCCGATTTTATATATTCTTCGCTTCCGCTGTCAATTCACTGCTTTTCACACGCCAGCCGGAAGTAACGTCACTCAATTTCTTCCGCCTCCACGACAAGCGCCTCCGCTTCCTGCTTAAGTTCCTTGGCTGTCCGGTAGATTCTCGATACAATCCACAAATCGGACAGACCGTCATAAATCAGGAAAATACCAATCAACACGACTACCGTATCCAGTGCGGCAAAAGGACGACAAATCAGCAGAATGCCGAATCCTACGGTAAGTATTCCAAGAATCAGGGCAATCCACCACTTATCATAATTTTCCTTATACAAGGAAATTGCCTGCTGCAGATTATTAAGGCCGTGTATCACAATTACGATTCCAATGATAATCGGAATGATTGCCAGAACCTTATCCGGCTTTAATACAATCCACACGCCGACTACGGCAAGCACGATTCCCATGATCAGATTCATCTGCGCATACATGCTTCCGTCCCTTACCACAAAGTATTGTACCAGTCGCACAACACCGCCGACAAGAAGGACAATCCCGATTGCCGTACATGCAATCTGCATGGAAATATCCGGCCATACTACCAGCACAATACCGAGCAATATACACAGCACCGCCGAAATCACCACGTTTGTCTTTAGTCTCTTCAATATATTTCCCATACGAATCCCCTCCCGCTTACACTATTGTATCTCTTTTTCCGTCTTCAGGCAATGCCTGTCAATCCTATCATCACTCTCCTCTGCTGCCGCTCCCACGATCCTGTACTCAACATTTACATCTGCTGGCTGTGCCTGTCTGTTCCGATAAATACACAGCAGTCGGTAACATCCGTACCCGATTGCCGCACCCAGACAGTTTAACAGAATATCATCCACGTCAAAAGCGCCAAACGCACTAAACAACTGAAATACCTCAATGCCGACCACAAAAGCAAAGGCATTGAGCATCACGACAGAAAATCTCCGGCATTCATCGGACACCAGCGGAAGTAAAAAACCCAAAGGCACGAAGACCAAGATATTTCCCGCCAGATTCTCCACGCTATTCAATTTATACGCATAGTCTATATACATTTTAATCGTCTTAAAAGGGGTAAAATTAGCAGTTCCAAGCCCTTCCAAAATAACGTTTCTCTGCCATGTAGCCGCAATCGCCCTAAGCTGCTCCATCGGATACTTGAAAATGATGACCTTGATTACAAACAAAATGTAGACGGCAAAAAAGAGTTTCAATAAAACCTTCCACGGGTTTCTTTTTTGCATCACGCATTCTCCTTATTTCTCTTATCCGGTCACTTGACCTCCCAGGGATTTTCCTTACCCTCCATATAGCATTTGCAGCTCTTAAGGGAATCTTTGACAACCGTCTCCACATAGTTTCTTGTATAGAAAGCCATATGATGGGACACCGTCACATTCGGAAAACTCCTAAGAAGCGCAAGTTCCCTATTCTTTAATATATCCGATTTGTGGTCATAATAGTATAAACCAAACTCATTTTCTACAACATCAAGACCTGCCGCGCCGATTTTACCGTCTTCAATCGCTTCAATAAAAGCGTCGGAATCGATCAGCGCTCCTCTTGCCGTATTAATGATTACAACGCCGTCCTTCATCTGCGCTATGGTATCCGCATTGATCAGGTGATGATTCTCCTCCGTCAGCGGTGTATGCAGCGTAATGACATCCGCTTCCTTCCATATCTTATCAAGCGGTACATACTCCGCATATTTTGTTACTTCTTCTTTCTCATACAAATCATATGCGATAATACGGCAGCCAAAGCCGGACAGACTGCCTACGACTGTCGCACCTATTCTTCCCGTTCCGATGACTCCTACGGTCAAATCCTTCAGTTCCCTTCCGTTTAAACCCGCCAGTGTGTAGTCCTGCAAAGCGGTTCTTCCAAGGATTGCTCCCATCTTACGGATTGACATCAGAATCAGCATTACCGTATAATCTGCTACACCGTGTGGTCCGTAAGGTGCGTTTCCCACTCTGATACCGCACTGCCTTGCCGCTTCCAAGTCAATATGGTCATAACCGATTGTTCTGGTAGTAATATACTCAACACCGTTTTCCTTAAACGCCCGCATCAGTTCCGCATCTATTTTGGATGTGATGATGTCAACACAGCGGCTGCCCCTGCACAACGATACATTGTCCATATCCGGCGCATCGGCACACAAAACCAAATCAATTCCCAGCTCTTTGGCATATCCCGTAAATAATTCTTTCTCATCAAAAGCCCTGCAATTATAAACTGTAACCTGCATATTCTCCTAGGTTTCCTCCTTCTCGGATTTCTTCGATATAATTTTCTTAATAATCAGAGGCTCCTCTATTTTAATCTGGGACGCCTCTTCCATTTCCCGCTCTCCCGCCTGAACCGACTGCAGTTCTTTCTGATAACTCTTTTCTACCTCTTTCTCGTATGCCTCCACAATCGCCGTGTCCTCAGGACGGATCCGTCTGAACTTGTTAAACCCTGCCATCAGAATCTGAATACTTTGTTTCGTCGTGTCAAAAACGCCCTCTTCATAAAGGTTCATTACAATGATTCCGATAGGAACCGCAAGAATCATGCCGAGCACTCCCGCCGCCTTATATCCGATGAATAGCAGAAACAGCGTCGGAATGGCATCCACCCCAATGGAATCGCCCACAATCTTCGGCTGTATCATCTGACGGACAAGCTGACCCACGCACCAGATGATCAGCAGACCAACCGCCATTTTATAATCTTTACTGAGTATCTCAATCACAGCCCACGGAATCATGACCGTCCCGGTTCCGAATACCGGAAGGAAATCCAAGAAGGCTATTCCGAGCGCCACAAGAAGCGCATATCTTACATGCAGTGCCAAAAGTCCTATAACTAATAAAATATAAATCCAGCATTCAATCTTAAACTGCGCTTTGAAATAACCGCCTACCGCGTTGCGGAAGCTCCTGCGTATCAGGTCAAAGCGGTATCTGACAGAATCCGGCACATATTTCTTCATAATATTTGACATGTAGCTCTTATCCGCCACAAAGAAATACGCCGACAAAATGCACATCACAACGCCAAGGAAAATGTCAGGAAGCTGTTTCGCAACATTTCCGACCGCTTCAAAAGTGGGCGTGCCGACCCCTTCCATAAGACTGCCGAAATATTCTCCCATCTGACTGCCGATATTATCCAGTGTCTGCTGCATATCTTCGGGCAGCCTGTTATATACGCCTTCCAGATTCTCTCCCACCTGATTAAACTCTTCCATAATGCCTTCCCACAGCATCGGCAGTTCATTGACAAAACTTATGCCTTCCTTAACAAGCTTTGCGCCGATTCCATAGAATAACAGGATTACGGCAGATAGTACAGCCACAATTACAATCACAGACGCTCCTTTACGCCTAACCTTCAATTTTTCCTCGAAAAATCGCACCACCGGAGCGGCAATCAGCGAGATAATCCAGCCGATCACAAACGGCATAAAGAAGAAAATGCACTTTGGCAACAGAAAAATACATAAAAGAAGCACAATTAACGCCGTTATCAGATTTAATATCACTTTGAGATAAGTTTTAATAGATTGTCGCATGAAACTTCCTCCATCAATCTTGCGTTACTCTTCAGCTAATATCCCATCCAGCAATTCATAAATTTCATCCCTGCCCTGTTTAGAGAGTGCAGAATATGGTATGACTGTTGTGTCATCAGCAACGTCAAGCGTGTCACATATCAGTTTTATCTGTTTGGACAACTGACTTCGCTTAATTTTATCCATTTTGGTCGCTATGATAACCGGTTTATAACCTCTGTCAAGTATCCAGTCATACATCATCCGGTCGTTATCGGACGGAGCATGCCTGATATCGATCAGCAGAAACACTGCCTCAATTTTCCTTGACTGGTGAAGGTAATCTTCAATCAGCTTTCCCCACTGCGCTTTGACACTCTCATTGGCGGTAGCATACCCGTACCCCGGAAGGTCAACAAAATATATCTGTTCGTTGATATTATAATAGTTGATCGTCTGTGTCTTCCCCGGCTTCGAACTCGTTCTCGCCAAGGATTTACGGTTCATCAAGCCGTTAATCAACGAAGATTTGCCCACGTTGCTCTTTCCGGCAAAAGCAACCTCCGGCAGCTTATTTTCCGGCAGTTTGCTTGTGATGCCACACACGGTTTCAAGATTTACACTTTTAATAACCATAATCTACCTCTGTTTCATACTTTATACCATCTGCACGATTCTCTTCTCTTTTCCTCCGGTATCTCTGTCGTGTCTTCTGATACATCGCCGGATGGAAACATTATGATTTGACCAACGCATACCCTGCAACCTCATCCATATACTCTACCATATGAATCTCAAGCCCTTCCGTGATTTCCGGCTCCAGCTCTGCGATATCTTTCTCATTTTCCTTGGGCACCAGCACGGTCTTAACGCCAGCCGTCCCTGCCGCTAACATCTTCTCTTTCAGTCCGCCGATCGGAAGTACTCTGCCCCGCAGAGTAATTTCTCCGGTCATCGCTAAATCAGCCTTCACCGGAATCCCCGTCGCTGCCGAAAGGATTGCAGTCGCCATCGTAATACCCGCTGAAGGACCATCCTTAGGCACGGCGCCTTCCGGAATATGGATATGGAAATCTTTCTCGGCAAACAGCTTGTCCGGAATATGATACCTCTCACTGACGGAACGAACATAACTCATGGCAATACGGGCGGATTCTTTCATCACATCACCCATTTGACCTGTATAGTCAACCTCGCCCTCTCCGGGCATGACATTGACCTCAATCTGCAGGGTATCTCCACCCACGCTCGTCCAGGCAAGCCCGCGCACGATACCTACTTCGTCTTTCTTGGCAATCTCGTCCTGTCTGTATTTCGGTTTGCCCAGATACCTGCCTAGAGCTTCCGCATCTACCGATATCGTATTGTCCCCTTCGGTTCTTACTTCCAGGATGCGGCGTGCCGCCTTGCGGCATACGGCGCCAATCTGACGTTCCAGTCCGCGGACGCCCGCCTCTCTCGTATATAAACGTATCATATCACGCAGTGCCTCATCCGTAAACTTAAGATTTTCTGTATGTAATCCGTTTTTCTTAAGCTGTTTTTCCACCAGATACTCTTTCGCAATATGAAATTTCTCATTGGCAGTATAGCTGTTAACTTCTATCAGTTCCATGCGGTCCAACAGCGGCTTCGGTATCGAATCCGTACTGTTTGCCGTTGCGATAAACAGCACTTCCGACAAGTCTATGGGAATTTCGACATAATGATCCCGAAACGCCACGTTTTGTTCTGCGTCCAGCACTTCTAAGAGTGCCGCGCTTGGATCGCCCTTATAATCATTGCTCACCTTATCAATTTCGTCTAACAACATGAGTGGATTCTTCACGCCTGCCTGTCTGATGGCGTTGGTGATTCTACCCGGCATAGCGCCCACATAAGTCTTTCGGTGCCCTCTGATTTCCGCCTCGTCGCGAACGCCTCCCAGACAAATACGCACATACTTCTTATTCAGCGCCTCGGCTACGCTCTTTGCAACGGAAGTCTTACCCGTTCCGGGCGGACCTACGAGACAGATGATCGGACTCTGGCCTTTGCCTGTCAGGACTCTCACTGCCAGATACTCCAAAATACGTTCTTTTACCTTCTCAAGCCCGTAATGCTGCTCGTCAAGTATCTCTTGCGCCCGCTTCAAATCCTTGCTGTCCTTCGTCGTCTTATCCCACGGCAGTTCCAGAAGCGTCTCAATATATGCCCGCTCCACCGCACTTTCCGACGCACTTGCGGAAACATTCTTATAGCGGGTAATTTCTTTGCGAATCTTCTCTTTAACTTCCCTCTTTGCCTTCAGCTTCTCCACCGCCGCTTCGAACTGTTCCGCGTCGGAATCCGTATTATTCTCACCCAGTTCTTCTTTAATATACTGCATCTGTTCCCGCAGTATGTAATCCTTTTGATTCTTGTCTATCCGTCCTCTGATTTTCTTCGCCAGTTCATTCTTGATACGGACTACTTCCACTTCCTGCATCAGAATTCCTGTTAACACTTCGAAACGCTCCCTCACTGACAGCGCTTCCAGAATCTTCTGCTTATCCGCCACCGGCAAAGGCATATTGATCGTAATACAGTCTAACAATTCTCCGAGCGGCATCTCCTCCTCAATCTGATCTGCCACCGCCTTGCCCACTTTGGGAAAGCATGTATAATATGCCGAAAAAGCTTCTCTGACCGTTCTGGTCATCGCCTCTTCATCTGCATCGCTAACACCTGTCATATCATCATTTACATATGACACTTCTGTCATAATATATGCATACTCTGTCAAAAACCGATGTAATTCGGCCCTTGACTTTCCTTCCACCAATACCCGTAATGTATGACCGGGAAGTTTTGTAACCTGCTTAATGACCGTCACAGTACCGACGTCGTACACATCGTCAAATTCCGGTTCTTCCACCTCCGTGCTCTTCTGGGTTACCACCAAAAGCCGTTGGTCGTTAAGCATTGCCTGTTCTACCGCCTCAATTGATTTCTTGCGGTTTAAGTCAAAATGGATTACCATTCCCGGCAAAATTGCAAGACCGCGCAACGCGACAGTCGGCAATTCTTCCATTTCCGATACATTCAGATATGCAACTGGATTTGTATTGTCATTCTCTCTTAAATTATCCGTTTCTCTTCTCATCATATCTACCCATATATGTTACGAGACGCCGCCGAAATTCCGGCAGCGTCTCAACTCAAGCTCGTTTCTCAGCCTGCAATAATTTGTTTCGATAAGTGATACGAGGTCTCTCATCCCCGCTTACAGCTTCTTTCGTCAGCACACACTCAGCAATATTATCGTCTGACGGAATCTCATACATGATATCCATCATCACGTCTTCCATAATAGAACGGAGTCCTCTTGCACCCGTCTTACGTTCAAAGGCAAGACGTGCGATTTCTTCCGCCGCATTATCTTCCACATCCAGTCTGACCTCATCAAATTCAAACAGCTTCTTATATTGCTTGATCAAAGCATTCTTCGGCTCTTTCAAAATCCGCAAAAGCGCCTCTTTATCAAGCCCTTCCAGCGTAACCGTAATCGGCACACGTCCAATAAACTCCGGAATCAATCCGAACTTCATTAAATCCTGCGGTGCCACTTCCTTGAGTATTGCGCCGATGTTCTTACTGCTCTTCTCCACAATCTGCGCATTGAAACCGATGGAATTACGGTCAAGACGCTCTTCTACAATCTTCTCGAGTCCGTCAAAAGCCCCTCCACAGATAAAAAGTATATTGGACGTATCAATCTGCAAAAGTTCCTGATGAGGATGCTTCCGGCCTCCTTGTGGAGGAACACTCGCCACCGTTCCCTCAATGATCTTTAAAAGTGCCTGCTGCACACCTTCACCGGATACGTCTCTGGTAATCGACACGTTCTCACTTTTCTTGGTAATCTTATCAATCTCATCAATATAGATAATACCATACTGCGCCCTGTCGATGTCATAATCCGCTGCCTGAATCAGTTTAAGCAGAATGTTCTCTACGTCTTCACCCACATAGCCTGCCTCAGTCAATGTGGTAGCATCCGCAATGGCAAAAGGTACATTAATAATTTTCGCTAATGTCTGTGCCAGATAAGTCTTACCGGAGCCCGTAGGTCCAATCATAATAATATTACTCTTCTGTAATTCGACGCCGTCCTCGTCCTGCGGAGCCATCACACGCTTATAATGATTGTACACAGAAACAGCAAGCACCTTCTTGGCATCTTCCTGCCCAATTACATAGTCGTCAAGGAATTTCTTAATCTCCACCGGCTTTAAGAGATTGATTTCCATCTCCTCCATATCCGGTTCGTCTTCATACTCCTCCTCGATAATATCTGCACAGATATCTACACACTCGTCACAGATATAGACGCCCGCCGGACCGGCGATCAGTTTCCTGACCTGATCCTGCGTTTTGTTGCAAAAAGAACATCTCACTCTGTCGTCAGAACTCTTTCCAGCCATTTTGTATTCCATGCCTTTCTTCAATAAAATAAATATCTTAGGGAGATGACATAGATATTCTTAGACGGCGTCATTCTGACGCCTTAGAATATCTTCATCTCCTTTTATACGGCACTGGCATGATTCGTGATAATACGGTCAATCAGACCATACTGAAGCGCTTCCTCGGCGGATTTCCAGTTATCTCTCTCCGTATCAGCCATAATTACCTCGAAATCCTGTCCTGTATTCTCAGCCATAATTCTTGCCATCTTTTCCTTCGTTGCAAGAATATGCTTGGCTGTAATCTCAATCTCCGTTGCCTGTCCCTGCGCGCCGCCTGCCGGCTGATGAATCATGATTTCCGCATTGGGAAGAGCCATCCTCTTGCCCTTAGCGCCGCCTGCCAGAAGGAAAGCGCCCATACTTGCAGCCATACCGATGCATACGGTAGACACATCGCACTTGATGAAATTCATCGTATCATAGATTGCCATGCCCGCCGTAATAACACCGCCCGGACTGTTAATATACAGATGGATATCTTTCTCCGGATCCTCAGACTCCAAGAATAGCATCTGCGCCACGATAACGCTTGCCGAAGCATCGTTTACTTCCTCACCCAAAAAGATGATTCTCTCTTTTAATAATCTTGAATAGATGTCGTATGAGCGCTCTCCCTTCGAAGTCTGCTCAATGACATAAGGTATTAATGCCATACTGATTCCTCCATTTCTCTACTAACGTCATCTGCTGCCCCGCCTCAGTCAGTATATGAAGTTATTTTATTTCTTACTCTCTTTTGCGTTCTCGGCTACAAACTCAGCAGCTTTTCTGACTGCCAGATCCTGCATGATATTCTTCTTCTCTCTCTCACCCATGAGCTCTTTTACCTTGTCAAGCTCCATCTGGTAAACCTCCGCCATCGTACCGAGTTCTTTCTCATAATCTTCTTCAGTTGCCTCGATATTCTCAGCTTTAGCAATTGCCTCCAGCACCAGTCTTGATTTAATGCGTTCTTCAGCCTGCGGTTTTACCTGCTCAACCATCTGCTGATAATTGGTTCCCGTAAACTGGAAGTACTGTTCCATGGAAAGACCCTGCATCGTGATTCTCTGCGCAAACTCGTCCACCATCTGTCTCTGCTGTGTCTCAAGCATCGCATCCGGAATCTCCATCTCGGAAACTTCCACAGCCGCCTTGATTGCCGCGTCTTCTCTGGCATTCTTAGCGTCTTTTTCCTTCTTCTCGGTTAAGTTCTTCTTCACATCTTCCTTGTACTCTGCCAGCGTCTCAAACTCAGACACTTCGCTTGCAAATTCATCGTCTAACTCAGGAAGCTCTTTTTCCTTAATCTCTTTAATCGTACATTTGAATACGGCGTCTTTGCCTTTCAGATTCTCTGCCTGATAATCTTCGGGGAAAGTCACTTTGACCTCTACCTCTTTACCAATCTCGGCGCCTACAAGCTGCTCCTCAAATCCGGGAATAAACGCGCCGGAACCGATTGTCAGCGGATAATTCTCGCCTTTGCCGCCCTCGAAAGCCACGCCGTCCACAAACCCTTCAAAATCAAGAGTCGTCATGTCGCCATCCTTTACCGGTCTGTCTTCCACCGTAATGTTTCTTGCGCTCTTCTCACGCTCTTTCTCAATTTCTGCCATCACATCGGCTTCTGTGACTTCAGCATCTATTTTATCCATA
>VSOA01000097.1 GCA_009774585.1 Lachnospiraceae bacterium | reverse complement strand
GCTACGTCGACCACCGAGATCTACAGCCTAGAGTTCGTCGGCAGCGTCAGATGTTTATAAGAGTCATCCCATAATATTCTTACGCTGTTCTTTCTTCTCCACTGCATTTGCTTTAAGCCATGCCATATCAATCTCGCAGTCAAAGTGACCTGCGTTGCACAGAATAGCACCTTCTTTCATTTCGGCAAAGTCTTCTTTGTCAATAACGCCGTCACAGCCTGTTACGGTTATAAAGAAATCACCCACTTTAGCCGCTTCTTTCATGGGCATCACGTCGAATCCGTCCATTACCGCTTCAATTGCTTTAATCGGGTCAATCTCCGTTACGACAACTCTCGCGCCAAGACCTTTGGCTCTCATCGCCGTGCCTTTACCACACCAGCCGTAACCTGCAACCACTACAATCTTACCCGCTACAATCAAGTTTGTGGTTCTGTTAATACCGTCAAATACCGACTGCCCTGTACCATATCTGTTATCAAAGAAATGCTTACATGCCGCATTGTTGACACGAACCATCGGGAACTTTAACTCCCCTGCCCTGTTCATGGCCTCCAGACGAATAATTCCTGTCGTTGTCTCCTCGCATCCGCCGATGATATTCGGAATCAAATGAGGCATTTCCTTGTGCACCATTGTAACAAGGTCGCCGCCATCATCAATAATAATATTCGGCTCGGCCTCCAATACGTGACGAATATGTGTCTCATACTCTTCTTTCGTCGCATCGTACCATGCATGAACTTCAAGTCCTGCCTTGACAAGCGCTGCTGCCACATCATCCTGCGTAGACAGCGGGTTAGAACCCGTCACATACATTTCAGCGCCGCCTGCTGCCAGTACCAAACACAGATATGCGGTCTTCGCCTCCAAATGTACGGACAATGTAATTTTCTTGCCTGCAAAAGGTTTGCTCTCGGAAAATTCCTTCTCCAACGTCCGAAGCAGGTCGCAGTTTCTCTTCACCCACTCGATTTTCTTCTCACCGGATTCAGCAAGATTAATGTCTCTGATTTCGCTACTCATTGATAGTTTCCTCCATAAAATTAATCAGCCGAATTTTTATTATAGTGATGGTCGTCTGTCCTATCATCACTTTTATTTCTAAATCACCCGGGCAAACTGACCCGGATGATTATTTACACACCATGCCCGATTGCTTGCCTTACATCTTTAGAAGAACATATCTCTATACCAGCACATGGAATCGGTATACGCCTCGTAAATCGTATCAATGCTGACATTCTTCACAATCAGCCATCGACACACCTCCTGCCAGTCAGCGTTCTCATACGCGTTCATGAAATCATACACTTCTGCCAGTTCGCCCTTATGATGAATGAGCGCCTCCGAGATATCCTTAGATACATTCACTCTGACAAGGGCTTCCTCAAGCGGCACGTTCAAAATAATATCAAGTACCGAGAACAAACCCATTAAAAATAATTCCGAAGCCTTGAGCGTCAACCCGAAAGCCGGTGCCAAACTTTCCGCAAATTTCGCACGCAGCAGAGAAAGCCGGGTAATCTCGTTTGGTCTGTCGGCACACAGTTCCTTGGTAATTACGGTATTAATCCATTTCTTTAATTCCTTCTGTCCGAGGATTGCTGCCGCATGACGAATAGAAGTTATCTTCGAATTGACAGCAGTACGATTTACCATCTCGAGCAAAGATAGAACAAGTGCCGTATCCCGACCGATAATGTCCGCCGCCTGAGTCAATTCATAGTCCTCATCGTTCACAGTATTCATCAGTTCCAAATAATTAACCTTGAGCGGCTCGATCTTTGTCACTCCTTTGGTAACCGGAATACGATAAAACTTTCCTTCAAAAATCTGAAAAGCTTTATCTTTCTTGAGAGCCTCAAACATCTCTTGTCTTTCTATATTGCCGACGCAGAGTTTAAGTCTCGGATACTGATCTGCAAAGTACAGTTTGGCTTTGAACACATCCACTTTCTTGCAGTCCAAAATAATATAATGCATGAGTTTAAGAATGTCTCTGTAATTCTCAAACTCTGCCACCGGAAGTTTAAAAATTGCCAGCTTATATCCGTTATCCCGCAGTTGTTTCAACCGTTTGCGATAATCCGCCGTATTTGCAATGGAATTATCACACAGCAAAACCAATCTGTCCTTTATATCCTCAGACTGCGATTCAATATCCGAAAAAATATTAATCGGTCCTACCGGAAGAAACACCTTTGTATCCGGTGATAATGTATCAATACCTATATTGTGTATAATCTCCAACCCGTTTACTCTGCCTGAGCCATTAAGTACCGCTGAACCTTGCAACTCCGGATTTAGCAGATAATTCTCTTTCTGCGAAAATAGAGAGTAAGCAGACACTTTCATATCTTTATCAAAGAACGGAATCAATGTTGCAAGCATATTGTTCACTCCTTTCAAGTCACACACGACTATCCGCCGTGTTTTACATATCTTTATATATTATATCAAATTCTGTGCCGTATGGCTATGATAAAAAAAGTAAATTTGCTTCGCAAATTAACTTTGCGAGATTCGCTTCGCGAACTCGAAAAGACGAAGGAATTTCTTACGCCCTATATTTTCCAGCTATACTTTTCAGCCTTTACAGATTAAATATGTTCCATATCATGAAAACCAAATAGGTTCTAGGAAAAATAGATACTCTATGTTACAATATTTTCATGTTCTATTTTATCACATTTTGAAATGATTACATCACAAATTTTGCAAAATATTAAAGAATCGGAGGTCCAATATGAAACTGGTCGTTTTAGAAAGAAACAGCATCGGAACGGATGTAGACGTATCCTGCTTCGAGAAATTCGGAGAGGTAACTTACTATCCCAACACGGTAGCAGACAATACCGCAGAGCGTGTATCGGACGCTGATATTGTTATCGCAAATAAAGCGCCTCTCAATGAAAGTACTCTGAAAGACGCTCCCAATGTAAAACTAATCTGTCTGTTTGCCACAGGGTTTGATAACGTAGACATAGCATACTGCAAAAGCAGGGGGATTAAAGTCGCTAACGTTGTCAATTACTGTACTCCCGCAGTAGCGCAGCACACGCTTTTGCTTGCGCTGGCTCTCGCGGAGAAGATTGCCTTCTATGATGATTATGTAAAATCAGGAGCTTACAGTGCACAAGACCGCTTTTCTAACTTTGACAGAACATTCCATGACTTGAACGGCAAGACATGGGGTATTATCGGCATGGGAAATATAGGACATAAAGTTGCCTCTCTTGCACAGGCCTTCGGCTGCAGAGTCATCTTCTACTCCGCATCCGGCAAAAGCACCTGTACAGAATATGAACGTGTAGAATTCGACACTTTACTCCAAGAATCCGATATTTTGTCTCTGCACTGTCCGCTCAGCGACAGAACAAAGGGCTTAATTAATAAAGAAGCTTTTGAAAAAATGAAAGAAACCGCAATCTTAATCAACGTTGCCCGCGGTCCCGTAGTCGACACGCAGGCTCTCTACGAAGCGCTCATCAATAACCGGATTGCAGCGGCAGGCTTAGACGTGTTAGAGAAGGAACCGATGGCAAGCGACAATCCGCTCATTAAGATACAGGACAGCACGAAGCTGATTATCACACCGCATATGTCTTGGGCAAGTATTGAATCCAGAAACTGCCTTCTTGGGGAAGTAGTTAAGAATATTGAATCTTTCTTAGACAGAGAGAACAGAAATGTTGTGAATCCGTAATTACTCTCTGCGGCACCAATTTCTGCTGCCGCACACGATTCCGCTCACTGCAAATGTAGCTCCCGACACCGGCCTGTGCCAGTTCGGGAGCAAATTTTTCCATGACGAGAATATCTTCTGTCCTAAATCCGCCGTCAAGATTAACACCATGTCTTTTTTTATGCCGCATTTTCTCAATCAAGCTGTATCACGCCCTGCATATACTCCTCCGGATTCACAAACTCCCCGAACCGGCTGAGTGCAAAGTGCAGATGCTGTCCCGTTGACATTCCGGTGCTTCCCACAGTCGCAATTTTCTCTCCTCTTTTCACCTGTGTATCTTTCTCGACGGTAATCTCAGCACATTGGCAGTAATATGTCATCTCGCCGTTTATATGAAGAAGTACCACATAATTACCGTATTTGGTCGAAAATCCTGTCGCGTATACTACACCGTCCGCGGCGGCGACTATATCCGTACCTTGTTCTGCCGCAAAGTCGATACCTTCATGCACCATAACTTCCTGCGTAACCGGATGAATTCTACTGCCAAAAGTATCTGATATACGAGAAAAATTGCATGGTTTATCATAGGCAATCTCCACATCCTCTACTGCCCCGCTATAATAATATGGGAAGTTGTCCCTCTGCGGTTCCTGCTCTGGCTGTAATTCCTGCCCCGTTTGTACATCATGCGCCGTCTGGTCGGGTACTGTCTGATTACCTGACGCTTCGTTATCTTTATTATCCCAAGACAATATGAAAACCATATCGTCCCATACACATTGAAGATTTCCAAGCTCCAGTGTCTCTTCATCGGGTACATATAAGTAAATGTACGCGTCATGAACTCCCTGTTCATCCTTGTACTCTTCATACAGATAATTAGACTGCCAGTTGCTTCGTACTTGTGCAGCCTCTTCCATCACTAAGTATCTGTCAAACAGTTGTTTCCCCTCCAAGTCAATCCGAAAACTCTTCACTAGCGGCTCCTGATACAGCAAATCTTCTTCTATTTCATAGCGGTACATATACTGTTTTGACCTAGGATGCAGCCACACCGTCGTTCCGTCTGCGGAAACTGCCACTTCACAGGCATCGTCGCCCTGCGTCAACTGGCATCCGATAGCGGCAAGATCAAGGCTGCTCACAACCCTTTGATTAGTCAGATCGTAAACAATCAGCCCGAAATAATCATGTAAAATAACTATGCTCTCTTTACCCGTTCCAAGATTCCCGGCGAAATCCAACGTCGGACCGTCCGCACCAAAGGAAGTTCCTTCCGTTATGTCCGCAGACGCGGGTTCAAGCTGCCTCGGTTCCATATTCTCTTTACTCTCAACTTGATTTTCCTCTTTTTCACCGGAAGAATCGTGTGTATTCCCGCCCGCATTCTCCGCAAGCTGTACGGGTTTTTGCTCTCCCTCAGCCTGCGCGTTGTCGGTAAACGCACATCCCACTAACACAGCCATAAGCACAAACGTCAACGCCGCCGCCCATGCGCTGCTTCTTTTCCCATCTGTCAGGCGTAATACTCTTTCTTTTAATTCGGATTTGCCCGGACGAAGCATCGTTCCGTAGGCATATACTCTTTTGCCTCTGCTTCTCCGGGATAGCTTCAAAAGCATCTCGCTGTAGGCAAACCTCTCCTTTTGCCCAATTCTCTGAATAGTCCCGTAATCGCACGCAATTTCTCCGTCTTTAACAGAAGCTGCCGCCGCAATCCAGACGAAAGGATGAAACCAGTATACCGTGACCAAAACTGCCCTTATAAATGCCCATATATAATCTCTATGCAGATAATGCACTTCTTCATGAGCCACCGCATATCGGAACATGTGCGAAGCAGTACTTATCTCTTTGCCAATATAAATTGCCGGGCTGAAAATCCCTGCAAGACACGGAGAAGGCAGGTTTTTGACAAGGTAAACAGGAACACGCTTTTTCCGGATGACGCCCACATATTTTCCTCGGTAAGCCGTGCATGTTCTGCATAACCTGCGGCGAAAACGTATATGAGATACTCCAAGGAAAACTCCCACCATTAGACTCCCGGCAATCCATACCACACATACTATCATCTTAGGCGATATCCTCTCTGCTATCCCGGTAATACGTTCCTCCGCTCTTGTGAATCCGACGTTTCCAATCTCTTCCGCATGGTTGTTTAATGCATTTGCGTCATTTACCGTCCATAATTCATCCTTTTCAGACAGTCCTTCTCCGAAATTATGTGCCTGCGCATTTTCCTGCTGCGCTATATCGGATGATGGCTGTCCGTCGGTTACGTCTTCATGATTGTTAATTCTCTGTTCAAACTTTGTCGCGGCTGCCTCTGCAATATGCAGCATACTAAATGAACTGTCTATAAAGTTAACCGGCAGCAGAAGCCGCGCTGCCACAAACAGCCACAGCCCATACCGCACATAGGCATGAAGCTTATCGCCCAGCACTTTTTGTATCGCCAGTATTGCCGATACCAGCAAAGCCGTCTGAATCATAACACCCGTCATAATGTCTGCCTCCTACTGTCTGCGTTCCCTTGCCTCTTTAATGATTTGATACAGCTCTTCCATCTCTTCTTCCGGAATATCCCGCTTTTTCACAAGTGTATTTACCATAAGTCCCAGACTTCCGTTATAGATTCGGTTAAGGAAACTGCTTGTCTCCGATTCCACTACTTCATTTCTCATTAAAACGGCGTAATATTCTCTGGCTTTCTCACCTTCCCGATAGGCAATATAGCCTTTCTGTTCCATCCTTTTTAGGACAGTTTTCGTGGTACTCTTCGCCCAACCGGTCTCTTCTTCCATCGCCTTGATTAGCTGCGTCGCCGTCTTGGGCGATGCCTCCCACAGATTTTCCATTATATGCCACTCACTGTTTGTTAATCCAACTGCTTTCTCGTCCATGATTTCTATACTCCGTTTCTGTTGTGCTGTTTATACTTCCATTCAATTGTGGCAGCACACTGCCATATCCTCGTCGCCATTCTGTGCATGCAAAAGGTGACGTGTGTAACCCTTTTTAATATACCACTATGGGTTACATGTGTCAACCCCTTTTGCGTGCTGAAATCCGGATTGCCTGATAACGGGTATATCTCTTGATAATATTAGAAACATGCAAGGACGACTTCACATTTTTACTTTATACTGCAGGAAAGATACTGTATAATAGACGCAAGAAAAAGCAATTGCGCATATATGAAGGGATATGACTCACTGTATGAATAATTTACTCATAAGAATCAAAGATAACGTGGCAAAAACCATTATAGGAAAGGAACACGTCACCGACCTTCTTCTGACTGCTCTCGCCGCAGGCGGACACGTGCTTTTGGAAGACGTCCCCGGCACCGGCAAGACGGTTCTTGCGAAATCACTGGCAAAATCCATGGATTGCGCTTTTGGTCGAATTCAGTTTACACCTGACCTTCTTCCGAGCGACGTAACCGGTCTGTCATATTATAATCAGGAAAAAGGCTCTTTTGTCTTCAAAGAAGGTCCTGTATTTACTAATCTTCTGTTAGCTGACGAAATCAACCGTGCAACTCCGAGAACACAATCGAGTCTGTTGGAATGTATGGCTGAAAAACAGGTGACGGTTGACGGCGCAACACGGACACTTACAGACCCGTTCTTTGTCATTGCAACACAGAATCCAGTGGAAACGCTCGGCTGCTACCCCCTGCCGGAAGCACAGATGGACCGTTTTCTCATGCGCATCGGCATGGGCAGTTTAAGCCATGACGAAGAGCGTCAGATGATTGACCGTTACATAAACGAACAGCCGCTAGATACCATCCGCCCAGTATGCACGCGCGATGAAATTGTCTCTTTACAGCGTGAATGCCAAAATATTTATGTGCATACGGACTTGCGGGACTACATCGTAAATCTCGTGCAGGGAACGCGAAAATACGGTAATTCTTCCGTCAAAGGCAGAGGAATCACCGAAGGTGTAAGCCCCAGAGGCACTCTTGCACTATTGCGCGCATCGCAGGGTTATGCCATGGTTCAGGGGCGGGATTTCGTGGCTCCGGAAGATATTAAAGCCGTTGCAGTACCGGTACTTGCCCATCGGTTAATTTCCGAAACTGCCTATGCGGAGGAAAAGGAATCTTTTATTTCCGGACTCTTAAGTAGTATTCCGCTTCCCACGGAGGACTGGACAAAGCCATGATCAGCTTATTTCTCATATCATTTTTGCTCCTTGTCGTTCTCTGGAATTTGTACTATTCCACACATTGGAATAAAAATCTGACAGTTAATTTAGCTTTTTGTCAGGATTTTGTTTATGCCGGAGAACAGGCTGAATTGACAGAACAAATAGAAAATCGCAAAGACTTGATGCTTCCCGTGTTGGAAGTCGCTTTTCATATGGATAAAAAACTGTCTTTTCATGACTGCGAGAATACAAGTGTAAGCGACTATACATATAAAAGGGATATTTTTGCCCTGCTGGGCAACCAGCGCATTACAAGAAGGCTTACACTTGACTGTAATCAAAGAGGTTATTACCAAATTAGCCAATCATACCTAACTGCCTTTTCAATGCTGCACAGAAGACGCTTTTCTATAGAATGCCCTACTGATACGGAACTGTATGTGTACGCCGCCAGAACGAACATCTCTGATATCCTTGTCTCCTGCGAACGACTCATGGGAAATATACAATGCGCAAAGCGACTCTATGAAGACCCTTTTGCCTTCTCTTCCATTCGGGAATACACTATCACCGACCCAATGAATACAATCAACTGGAAGGCAAGCGCCCGGACAGGAGAACTAATGGTCAACACCTTCGAGTCCACCCTCTCACAGAAAGTAATGCTCTATCTTGATTTAGAGGACCGCGGTATCTTGAAATATGAGCATTTGATAGAAGAAAGTATTTCCATTGCGGCTGCCCTTGCGAGAAAGTTTATTTCCCGCGGCATGGAAGTAGGGATCTGCATAAATGTAGATGGAAACATCATTGAACCTGCCGGCGGCAAGCGGCGGCTCACCGATATTGAACAGCTGCTTGCCAAATGCAACAGCAGCGACTCGGTCATCCCCTTCACGACACTTCTCAAGCTGCCGTTTTGTCCGCAGGAGAATTTTTCGTATACTTCACGAAACGTATTTACATCAGACACACTGAAGGATGTCTTTCACATTTTTATCTCTAAGAACGCCATCCAAAATCAAACTGCCATCGAACAATTTGTAGGAAACCAGCAGCCGGCAGTCTGGGTCATACCCTATGCCAGAGGCGAATCTTGTGACATCGCAACTTCTGACAATCTTCATCTGGTCAAACGGGAAGTAGGCGCAAGCTGATTCAACGATTCGTTCTGTCGTACCGTTTTCACGACAATATAAAGCGAAGACTTTTACCTTACCATCATCCAGCAAGAAGGAAATCAATCATGAGAAAATTAATTAGAAAAAGTGCGGGATGGATTCATGCCTCCCTTATGATCGCCGTTATCATTCCCTTATTTTATTCTATGGGCGCCGAATCGGCAGGTATGCTCGAACAGCATTTGTATGCAAAGTGCCTTGTCATTGTCCTTCCGATTGCAACAAGCGATTTTGCCGCAGAAAAGTGTAAAAATTTCCTTTCGTATCTTCTTATAAGTATTATAATCTTTGCCACGACAGGCATATTAAGCTGGTGTATTTCCGCTTCTTTAAATACAAACATGATGTCCTGGGCATACATGATAATAATCCTATGCGAAACTTTATTTGTCATTATTGACCGTTTTGTCGAACGCGTCAGTAAGTATAAAGAAATCAAACTATCCCAAGGTGAAAATCCCGATTGGCATCCCTACCGTACCATTTTACGGGAACCGACTTTTATTTTTTTAAGTTATTTCGTGGTAATCTATACGATTGCACTTAACTTAAACAGTCCTTCCGTCTGCAACGCCGCCCTTTTCAGCGCAATTGTATACACTCTGACCACCCTTTTATATCAGTATGTATGTGAAACCGAAAACTATCTGTCTCTCAACAAAAGAACCTGCAATCTTCCGTCCAGAAGAATTTACGGTATCGGAGGCGGAATGCTTGCGATTTTTCTCATGCTTTTTATGCTTGTCCTGCTGCCCTCTTTATTTACTGTCAATAGCCGTCACTACCGCGATCTTAGAAACTGGTTTGGCGACATGGATACGAACTTTCCCAATCCGGAAGATGAAAATATTACGGAAGATCCTGTTGAGGATCCTATGGCTGCCTTGATTGCGGAATACGGAGAGCCTAAACCGACACCGCAATGGTTGGTTTATTTAACTTATGCCTTGCAGGTGATTGTTTTTCTGTTGCTCGCATTACTGCTTCTTAAGAAAATATTTACCGCTTTTCGTGATTTTCGCGAAGCAATTGATGAAAACGGAGATGTGGTTGAAGAACTGCACGACACCAAAGAAGCGCCTTTGCCAATGAAGAAATCCGCACCGGTAAACCGCAGGCTGTCGGAGCGGGAACGCATCAGAAAGGTATATCGTAAAACCATTCGGCGGTATCGCAAGGAACGTCCCGCCATATATGAATCGCCCAGTGAAATTGAAGTGCGTGCAGGAATCGCGAATCGAGAAGACTGTATGAAGCTTCACGATGATTATGAACTGGCACGGTATGGGCATGAATTGTGACGCAGAAATGTTCATATTAATCTAATAATCTATTAGATGTCCACCATACAACCGCCTTCGCAAACCGTTTCGGAATGTCGTCAAAGTGTCCTCCTTCATTCCACTCAAAGCAGACGGTCTGTGTAAGCTGTTTTGTCAGAATATCCTTTGCCTTCTCTGTGCACTCCGCTACTCTGCTCATACGCGGATTTCTGCTTAACTTCTCTTTTTTTCCGAGAGACAGGTACACCTTGGTATTTCTATTAAGAGGCTTATTGCTCTCCATAAATTCGCCGAATCCATCATACCAGAGCGAACCTGAAAGACTTCCGATCGTGCCGAACGCATCCGTCTTGTAAAGAGTGTATACCGCCGTCAGACCACCCAGAGAATAGCCGAACAGCGCCGTGTGTTCTGCCTCCGGCATTGTGCGGTAATTTCCATCCATATATGATTTGATTTCTTCTATCAAATGACATATATATACATCCGCCAGCCCTGCCGGCATTTTTTCCCCTTTGCGAAAAGCAGGTGCGCTCCACGGTGTGAAATCATCGTTCCAATCTTCCGGCTGTACGGAAAGCAAAATGAAATCCGCTCCATATCCGGCTTTGCTGACTTCACTTATTATTTCTTGTATCGGCACATCCCCGTTGACATAGATGACCGGGTATGTCCTATTGCCTGCATAATAATCCTCCGGAAGGAACAAATTACAAGTAAACTCTGAAATTTGTATTTGTTGTATATACATTTCTATCATCCTCTTTATCTATGCATCAGTACGGAAAATTCTTTTTCAAAGCACGTTCCGTAAAGAAAACCGGCACAAGCAAAGCGATACCTTGTACCATACATAAAATGCAGCCCAATACCCCAACCATATTATCTGAAGTATAATAAAATGGAATATGCAGCAAAAAGGATGGAATCAGTATCGCCCATCCGGTTTTCCACCATAGGCGTCCGCAATAATTGTGTGCAAATCTCCATGTGTCCATATTTTTCATAGAACGTGTGGTCCGATATCCAATCATACCGTTAATCTTCCCGGGCGGATGCTTCCACATCACTTTTCCGAACATAATCATTAACACCGGGATTAACAAATCGCAGACAAGCATAAACCACCAGAACCACATATTAGTCACCCCCCTAAATCATTCCTTCTCTGCTATCAATAACCGTATCCGAAACCGTCATTTATCTGTTTTTATCTTTGCGGTATTTCTTCTCGATCACAGTCACATAAATAACCATGACGGCAATCGCCTCTAGCAGGCTCCCCAAGATTGTAATGACAATATACCCTGCGTCCAATCCCGGCAAAAGCGGGATACCAAGTAAGGCAAAAACACACCCGAAGACACACCAAAGTTTTCCTACTGCACGATTATATCCTTTGACGTCTTCTACCGGAAATACTTTCGCATTCGCCCAAAATCCAAACGCCACTTCCCTTGTTGACAACATGACATAGATTCCCAGTACAATAAATGCGGCGCTTACCGCCAGCCAGATGATAAAACCCATATACATAACAATTCCTCCCATCTATACCTATAACTTCTCGGAATCTTCAGCCCTTACTTTATAAGGCTTTCAGACCCTTGCTTCAAAAAATCACCCACT
>VSOA01000096.1 GCA_009774585.1 Lachnospiraceae bacterium | reverse complement strand
CGCATTCTCGAAGTCAAAAAGATAGAATGCGTCCAGCCTGCTCATCACCGCCGCCAGAAGATACGCTATGTCCTCCGTCTTCTTCTCCCGCTCGTCTGCACGCTCGTCCACAATCTGTTCCAGACAGAAACATTCTTTAAAAATCCCCTGTCCGATTTCCATACGATGATAAGGCAGCACGATTTTGGATAACTTAGCACAGTACGCAAAAGCCCAGTCGTCTATTCTCACAACAGATTCCGGCAATGTAATCTCTCCCAGCATCTTATTGCTTAAGAACGCCTTTTTGTCGATATGCGTGACCGCGCATTCCTCAATCAGTGCCGGAATTATGAGTTGCGTATCCTTGCCGCGATAACCTGCTATCGCCGCCGCACCGCCTTCAATCCTATATTGCAGGGTACCATGCGGTGTATTCAGTTCCTTTAACTGCATTTTCATAATCCCATACCTATTTCTAATTCTTCTATCTGCTGCATTAAATCTCCGCCGCGTTCCGTCAGCATCAATTCTTCATTGTGGCGTTTATAATCTTCACATCCATACATACTGATAAACTTCGCACAATCCGCCTGCACGGTACATTCCGTCACGAGTATCAGCATCTCATTACCGCTGCCAAAGACATCTTCCACAAACCGGAACAGATAATGCAGTTTTACTTTCACCTTCTCCGTACTCTGCTTATACTCCGCCACTTTATCATCAAACCGCTCCTTGACTTTGTCAAAAGCAATCTGTGCATTTTCACTATTGTCATTTCTTAGCTGTTTCTCACATTCGGCAAGAAATCCGATAATAGATTTATTCTTACGTTTATCGTGCACCGACAAGGCGCCCGCCTTTTGCAGTGACTCCATCGCCGTCTGTCTGCCTTCAGTCTGTTTCTTAAGAAATGCTGACAAGTCGTCCACGCTGACACCCGACTGCGCTTTCGCTTTCAAAGCCTTAAGCGGATTCATCAGCTCACTTAACATTTCCGAGGTTCTCATATTCTCTTTGATATCCTGCTGCATTCTGTCAATCAACATACCCATCAGGGACAATCTCTCGTCAAAGTCCGCTTTGCGCGCCTTATCCTTAGCCTGCTCGCTGACGGTTCCCGCCAGAATCTCTTCCGTCTTATAATCATTCTTATATTTCTGGTACAAATCATAATATGCCATAAACTCCTTGACAACACGTTCATTCCTTATATATTGCCCCACAAAGGATTCCTCCGCCGCAATACCTTCTTCTTCATAGAGCATGAGCATTTGCGACAAATCTTCCCAGCCTCTTGCCGTAATATAACTTCTGCCTCTCACCGTCGTTTCCACCTGATAGAAATCTTCCTTCTTCATATCAAGATAATTGAGGACTGCCGTGTGTATGCCGCGCTCTTTCGCATACTCTTTCCATGCCGCATAGTCAGCTTCCACTTCCAGAATCTTTAATCGGTCCATCGTCACTACATCAAATTCACGGACAGACTTATTATACTCCGGTGGATTGCCCGCTGTAACAATCACCCACCCTTCCGGCACCTGATGTCTGCCGAACGTTTTATATTGCAGAAATTGAAGCATGGACGGAGCAAGCGTCTCTGAAACGCAGTTGATTTCATCTAAGAAAAGGATTCCTTCCCTTATGCCGCTTCGCGCCATCACATCATAGACAGACGCTATAATTTCGCTCATAGTATACTCAGACACGTCATAGGACTTACCCTCGTATTCCTTGTGTACGATAAACGGAAGTCCCAGCGCCGACTGCCTTGTGTGGTGTGTCATGGAATAGGATACAAGAGCGATTCCAAGTTCCTGCGCAATCTGTTCCATAATCGCAGTCTTACCGATTCCCGGCGCGCCAAGTAAGAAAATCGGACGCTGTCTGACGATGGGAATGCGGTATTCGCCCTCTTCGTCTTTCTTCAGGTAAATCTTCACCGTATCTTTAATATAGTTCTTCGCTTCTTTAATATTCATATATCGTTACCTTGTCACTTTCATTCTTTCACATATCATTTCTTATCACCAGATTCTGGTTCTTCTATATCTTCTTCGTCCAGCACGAGTCTGATTGCCCACGGCGGCACCTTCGGCGCATTATCATCGTCATGCAGAAATACAAACGCCACATCATAGTCCGGCATCTGCTCAGGATAGATTCCATAACCGTCCGTAAAATAAATCATGCCTTTCAGATTGTCAAATTCATGTTCTTCCTGCAATTGCTCCACATAGGAAAACACCGGTCTGAAATCCGTGGAACCGAAGCCCGTCAGTCTGCCTTGTTCCATAAATAAATCAAAATCTTTCCGTCCCGTAATCTTCGTATCCTGTCTGACCTCGCTGTCACACTGTATGATATGCACGTTGATTTTATTAAAGAAATTCTCCTGCCCTTGCATGATATTATAAGTCTTGTTCAGAAATGCCTGAACGATTTCACCCCTGCACGACGCCGAAGTATCCAGTGCAATCACAAAATCCTTGATTTTATTGCTGTCTTTATACTCAAGCGGTTCCACAAGCGGCATATTACCGTAAGTATTCAGACCATAAGTATAATAAATATAGTCAAATTCGTCGTCATTCATCTGTATCGACTCACCCATGACCATGAATCTTCTCAAAAAATCGGTGTAATGATAGCGCTCCCTTGTCGCTTCCTTCAGATTCTGTTCCATGCTTTCAGCATTGTTTTTATCCTTACTGAAGCTCTTTAAATCGGCTTTGATACGCTCGCTTATTTTGCGCCACTGTTCCATGGACAACTCCAGTTCTTCTCTCTTGTCCCAGTAAATGTGCTCGTCATAATGGCTCAGTTTATACCATTCCGCTGATGCTTTGGCTGAAGGTTCCTCGATTCTAAAATATCTGTATATCTTCTCCGCCGTCAAGCCGCCTGCCTGTTTCTTCAATACATCCAGCCTGCTTCTTAAGATATCGTCCGTCGATAGACGCGTCAGAGGCAAATCCATATCCACAATCGTATGTTCCACTGCGATATCCGTTGCCATATCCCAGTACTGTCTATTCATCTTATCCGTCGTAAAGCCGTGATAAAAAATACAATGCAGCAGAGTATGCAGATAAAGCCGCGCCGCAAAGTTCTGCGACGCCTTATACTGTCCAAGCAGCCGCACGGGATCGTAATACAGTCTTTCCCCATCGTAAATATGGGTGCCCGTATGCTCCCTGCATTCCGGCTTCAGTTTAGATAACGCCACATCGAGAAAACGCATATTAATCAATATGCCGTCGTGTGCCAGCCTCATAATCTCTGCCGCTATATTCCGTATTTGAAGTTGTGTATCCTTATCCTTGTTACGGTCTTCGCCCATCATTATACTCCGGTATCATTGTCCGCCTTCTGTCCGCTGCACCGCCTTTTGGCATCTGTTCAAATTTCCTGCGCATTCTTCATGATATGCTGTTTATCCAACCAATAAATACGTTTTGATCAAATACAATATCAACAGATGCCCCGGATAGAACAGATAGAAAAACCACTTCGAGAAATTCTTTCCTCTCTCCACACGTTTTCCGTTATAGAATACGAGCACTGTCACAGCGGCCGCAATAATTCCCACTCCGGAAATCAGCGCGTGTACCGTTGTATACACCGTCCAGTCCCCTTGTGTGCTATACATATCATTCTGCACATTGAAAAACGCAAACATGATATAAACAATACCATATCCGAACGCCGTTTTCCTCGGATTCCCCTTGCCGTTATACACAAGTATCGTACAGAGCGGCGCAATAATCCCCCAATCACTCACAGCCGTCGCAAGCATCAGGATCATACACACAATTATCCTGAATAATGTATTCTCAATTTTCTCCATGGCAGTCAGAATCAGAAAGCAGCACAACAGCGTAAAAATCATATTCAGATTACCGAAACGAAACGCCAGCGCATATGGTATCTGCGAAATGACGGCAAATATGAAGAGCCTCATACCGTACTTCGACTTAGAACGTGTATGTTCATATCCCTCCACTAAAAAGAAGCACATGACCGGCGCCGTAAAGTATCCGATATCTTCAAATACCTCACATAATATGGTCCCTGATGTGAGAAACACATGGGCGATATGATTGAGCAGCATAGTAAACATCGCTATATATTTGATCAGGTCGCGATTAAGAATTTTCATGTTTTTTTCCGATATCGCCTTAAGCTCCATTGGCTTTCCACACCGCCTCTTTGCAGACTTTATTGTCTTTATTGTCTTTTAAGTCTTCATAGTCCGGAACATTGAGATAGGCGATTAACATTTTAATCGCCCATCCATTCCGCCTGCCGTTCATCATATGTCCGCGTTTATTTCCATGCACTTATCGCATGTATATCAATTCATTGTAAGAACGGATTGTATTTCTTCTCATGTCCTATCGTAGTCATTTCGCCATGCCCCGGATAGACTTTCGTATCATCCGGCAGCTTAAAAAGCTTATCCTTGACTGATCTGGTCAGTGCGCTCATACTTCCCGTAGCTAAATCCGTCCTTCCGACCGATTCCATAAAAAGTGTGTCTCCCGCAACAAGCAAGCCCGATTCCTCGAAATAATAGCAACAACTACCGACCGTGTGTCCCGGTGTGGCAATCAGCTTACAGGTAATACCTGCTATGGTAATCTCCTCTCCGTCTCTTAAATAACGGTCCGGAATCACCGTATAAGGTCTTCCGACCTGATCCGATACGTTCGTCACCGCATCCTCACAGAGCGTTTTCTCCTCCTCGTAAGCATATAACGGCGCACCTGATAACTCCCGCAATTTATTGCTTCCCCAAATATGGTCAAAATGTGCGTGTGTGAGCAGGATTCCCTTTACATTCAGATTTTTTTCTCTGAGTGTTTCGTAAATATAATCTCCCTTATCCGCAGGATCAAAGAAAATCACATCATTACTGCCCTCACGGTATACGAAGTAGCAATTTGTCTGGCAGATGCCAAGCATCAGTCTGCCTATCTTAATATCAGCCATATCTTCTCACCTCAACAATTATCCTTTATTCTCAGCTTTGGAAGAAATGCATATGCCGGCAGCATCTCTTTCTCATCCTGTCGTTCTCTCTATATCAATAACGCTTTCAATGGTTCTAATTTTGTCAATAATACGCTGCAGTTCTTCCCTGCCGCCGATTTCAAAACTGACCATAATGGTTGCCGTTCCCTGCTTACTCACTCTTGTGTTAAGAGAAAGAATATCAATCTCTTTCTCTGTGAGCGCTCTGGAAATATCCGCAAGCAATCCGTTTCTGTTATTGGCAAAAATACTGATTTCTGCAAAGTATTTGCCCGACACTTCCTCCGTCTGCTGCCACTCGGCGTCAATCAGCCTGTTGCGGTCTATCTCCGGCAGGTTCATGATATTCAAGCAGTCCGTTCGGTGTATGGATATTCCTCTTCCTCTCGTCACAAATCCGACGATCTCATCACCGGGCACCGGACTGCAGCATTTAGAAAACCGTACCGCCACATCATGGATACCCTTCACAAGAATGCCGCTTGTTCCCTTCTGCATCCTGCCTCTGCTAAGCAAAGCATTTCCTTCTACTTCCGCCATCACTTCCGCATCAGTCATCTCTCTGCGATGGTCATTATCGTACATCTCCTGCATACGATTCAGAATCTGACCTTCCTTAAGTCCGCCGTGTCCGATTGCCGCAAGCACAGATTCCCAATCCTGAAAACCATACTTCTTCATAATGGCTTCCTGATATTTCGGTACCACTACCTCAAGCGCATTGATTGACTTTGCTTTACAATAATTAGCAATCAGTTCCTTGCCTTTGACAATATTATCGTCCTTGAGTTCATGCTTAAACCACTGATTGATCTTATTCTTTGCCTGCGTACTCTTTACCACGTTCAGCCAGTCCCGGCTCGGACCTTTGGAGTTCTGAGACGTCATAATCTCAACACGGTCACCGTTCTTAATCTCATAATCAATCGTTACGAGTTTACCATTCACTCTGGCACCGATCATCCTGTTACCCACGGCGCTGTGAATGCTGTAAGCAAAATCTATTGTCGTGGATCCTGCCGGCAAGTTCTTCACATCACCCGTAGGCGTAAAACAATATACACTGTCCGAAAAGAGATTCAAATCGCTTTTCAGAAGATTCATGAATTCTTTATTGTCGGATAAATCCCTCTGCCACTCAAGAATCTGACGCAGCCATACGAGCTTCTCTTCTTCCTGCGTCTCCACTTTCTTACCGTCAGACGCTTCTTTATATTTCCAATGCGCGGCAATACCGTACTCCGCCGCCTTATGCATCTCATACGTCCTTATCTGAATCTCAAAGGGCTGACCTGTCGTACCGATCAGCGTCGTATGCAAGGACTGATACATATTTGCCTTCGGCATGGCAATATAATCCTTAAATCGTCCCGGAATCGGCTTATACATCTCATGAATCACACCCAGTGCCGCATAACAGTCCTTCACCGTATCCACGATGATACGCACTGCAAACAAATCATAAATCTGGTCTATGGTCTTGTTCTGGTTCTTCATTTTCTTGTAAATGCTGAAAAAATGTTTGATACGTCCGTCAATCTGCGATTTGATTCCCGCGCGCTCAATATGCTCGCTTACTTCATCAACAATCGTCTGGATATACTGCTCGCGTACACTTTTGCGAATCGCAATTTTATCTACCAGATCATAATAAGCATCCGGCTCAAGATATTTTAAAGACAAATCGTCCAGCTCCACTTTAATCTTGGAGATACCAAGCCGCTGGGCAATCGGTGAATAGATGTCCAATGTTTCTCTGGCAATTTCCTGCTGTTTCTCCGGACGCATATGCTGAAGCGTCCGCATATTGTGCAGTCTGTCCGCCAGTTTAATCAGTATGACACGGATATCTTTCGCCATGGCAAGGAACATCTTGCGCAGATTCTCCGCCTGACGTTCCAGTTTCTCCGCATCCTTATCTCTATCGTTATGATTTTCTCCATGGAAATTCAGTTTTTCTAATTTCGTGACACCGTCTACCAGAAGCGCCACATCCGCGCCGAACTCTTCTTTGATCTGTTCATCGGTCATAATTGTATCTTCGACTACGTCATGCAGGAGTCCTGCCACGATCGTTTCTTTGTCAAGTTCCAAATCTGCCAGAATGATCGAGACATAAAGCGGATGGATAATATACGGTTCACCGGATTTGCGCACCTGATCCTTATGCGCTTCATACGCAGTTTGATATGCCTTCTCAATCAGAGATATATCGTCGGACGGATGATATTTGCGCACACGGTTAATAAGCTCCTCATATAATGCCTCAGGAGTCTGAAACTCTTCAATGGATTCAATTCGTCCGTCATCAATAATGACTTCTCTCTTTTCTTCTGTCGTCATAGCCTCACCAGCCGTATATTATGATTATGAATATAATACCGTTATTCCTTATTATAATCGCAAATCATATGCAAGTCAAAATATTCTTGCAGTATATACTATTTATTCCGCCGTTTATGACATTATATTCCTCCGTTACACTTCATGAAACTCTCGGAAATACGATTTTGATACGAAAAGTTCCGTCTGTAAGTTCCGCATACGCTTCTCCTCCCATTTTCTGCGCAAACTGCTTAACAATCGCCAGTCCCAGCCCCGTCGTCTTACGTGTGCGTGACCGGTCGGTCGTATAGAATCTTTCAAAAATACGTTCTACGTCCTCCTTTTCAATAGCATCTGTCCTATTTGAAACAATAATCTCCACTTTGTTATCTCTTGGAAGAATACTGAAACGATAGTCACCCGTTCCATATGCCAGAGCGTTTTTTAACAGATTTTCCATAATCCTTCTGACGCCTTGCCGGTCAGCGCAGATATAGCAAGGCTCCCTAGCTATTTCAATCACCGGCTCGCACCCTTTCTGCATAAAGTCTTCATAGAACATCGCTGTGACGTCGGCAAACAGATTGGTGACATTTAGCTTGTCTGTCTCAAACACAAGCTCGTCCGCTTCTATTCTCGCGTACTCAAAAAGCTGTGTCAGCATATCCGTCACGTCATCGATCCTATGTTCTATATTGTCCAGATAAGCCCGCTGTTTTTCTACATCTCTTTCCTGATTCTTAAGAAGCATCTGAATATAACCTTTTGCGCTGGTAAGAGGCGTGCGGATATCATGGGATATGCTGATAATACTCTCTCTGTAGCTGTTGTTCCCTTTCCTAAGTTCTGCCATCCTGTCGCGGTCAAGCTGTATGATCCGGTTAAACGCTCTCACCAATTCTTCCGTCCTGCCGACACGGCAGCAAGAGGATAACTTATAATTCGTATCCTCCTGCTCAAGTAAATCCATCTGTGAAAGCAGATGTTCCACCTGCCTGCTGTATTTGCGTAATCGTGCACCAAGCACAACTACCACCATTGCCAATATGCCTATGCCGACTGCTCCATAGATCATCCGGTACTCCTCCTATCTCTGACATAACAGCTTAACAAACATAAGCTGGCGAACCATTGCCGGAATAATCTCTCCCTCCATTCCAAATCTTACCTGAAACCTGCCGCTTACCTGATATCCCTCTTCTCAAACCAAAATAGCCCTGCCGCCATGGATACCATCAGCCAGAATACCGTCGCAATTCCGGAAGACATAAGAAACTTTGACGGGATATCCCTTACCGGACAGCTCGCAATGATCGTTACGATCCAGTATTGTGCCACTCCTGTTTTTACCCCAATATATGATAATATAAGATCCATTCCCTGCACTATAAAATTGGAAAATAACATAATTCCCAATATGGAAATCAGTATTCCTACTGCCATATTCCTCGCTATCGTACAAACCAAAATGATCACCGCCGTATATGCGGTCAGATACAGAATATGCAAGGCAAGGTAGCTTACAAAATCATGGAAGAATGCCGCGCCTAATTCCGCCGTACCATGAAAAATAATTCCAATAACCAATGTCTCCATTGCAACCAGAAGATAAAGAAGCACCGCCCCAAACTGTACCACAAAGAATTTGGCGAGAAACACTTCCATTCTCTTATAACCTTTGCCCACAAAATTCGTGACCATACCGCTACTGTAATCATTGATCACGAAGCAACAGACAAATATCGTGACAAAAATGATGGCATTTGTGTTCGCAAACATGCCATGAAGCTTATCAAGGATACTGATATCCTCAAGCCTTTCTAACAGATCCGCCTGTTCTCCCACTGTCCCGCCTCTTCGCAGGACAGCTTCCATGATTGCATTAACACCATACTGTATCAATGTAAAAATGACCGTCAACGCCGCCATCAGCCGAAAATTCAAATCTTTCTTCATTTTATACAATTCCGCACTTAACAGATTACTCATGACGATACCCTCCCTCTCCGGTTAACTCCATAAAATAGCTTTCCAAATCCTGCCCGACCTGATAGCTTTCCTTAATCTCGATTCCTGCAAGCAGCAGTTCGTGATTGATCTTTGTCACATCATCAGGATGCTCGAAGATGCGGATCACGGATGGTTCCGGCACGTCAAATTCCTTGATGTGCAGTTTCTCCTCAAGCACATTGACCGCCTTCTCTGTATGATCCACCACAAGCTTCTGACATCTGCGGCATCTTCTGTCTAATTCTGCCGCATCAAACTCGTCCACCAGCTCGCCATCCCTGATAACACCGTAAGCCGTGGCAATCTTGGACAGCTCGCCTAAGATATGGCTGGATATCATTATGGTAATATTTTTCTCTCTGTTTAAACGGACTAACAATTCTCTCATCTGCATGATTCCCATCGGGTCAAGACCGTTGATCGGTTCATCCAGAATGAGTAAATCGGGGCTTCTCATAAGTGCGGCGGCGATTCCCAGACGCTGCTTCATTCCCATAGAGAATTTGCCTGCTTTCTTCTTCCCGGTATCATCTAAACCCGTCAGATGAAGCATCTCCCCTACGATACCTTGGTCAGGTATCCCGTAAGCACGTCTTAATACCTCCAGATTCTCTGCGGCGCTCATCCTCTTGTAAAGTCCCGGCGTTTCAATCAACGTACCGATGCGCATCCGCTGCCGTTCCACATCATAGCTGCCGAAAAGCTCAATCTTCCCTTCATCCGGCGCCGCCAGTCCCGCAACCAGCTTCATAAAGGTAGATTTCCCAGCGCCATTCTTCCCGATAAATCCGTAGATCTCTCCTTTCCGCACATGCATATCCACGGCATTTACCGCCCTATGCTTCCCATAGATTTTCGTAAGCTTTGTCGTTCTTAAGACATATTCCTGCATTAATTCTTTTCTGCTTGCTTCACTCTGTCTCATTTCTACCTCCTCTAACTGCCTTGTCATAACGTGTCCGTTTCCGCTTCCTCTTACACATGGTGTCCTGCATGCAGCAATCCGGAACAACATCTTAGCGTACTTATAATCTATCAGGCAGAGTTTTAGAAACTTTAGGCAAAGTATAAAGTAATCATAAAGTTTTCACCGAAGTTAGGAAGCACACATCTTAAAGCCGATACCCCAGACCGTCTGGATATAGGTCTCGTCACCGTTTACTTTCGCAAGCTTCTGTCTGATATTGCTGATGTGTACGTTCACGGCATTGTCTTCTCCTACAAATTCTTCGTTCCACACCGATTCATAGATATTATTCTTGGTAAACACTTTGTTGGGATTTGACATAAGCAATTCAAGAATCATAAACTCTCGTCTTGTAAGCATTACCTCCTGTCCGGCTGCCGTAACGCGATATTCGTCCGGTTCTATTACAATATCTTTAAAAGTAAGCATTCCGCCCGGTTTAACTACTCCTTGCGTCTTAGCACTTCGTCTGAGCGCCACTTCAAGCCTTGCAAGGAGCTCTTCGGTGTCAAACGGCTTAACGATATAATCATCGGCTCCTGCGCGAAGCAGTTCAACTCTCGTATGCACATCGTCCTTGGCAGATGCAACGATGACCGGAATATTATTGTCAATCTCTTTCATATTGTTTAACAGTTCTTCTCCCGTCATTCCCGGGAGCATCAGATCCAGTATGACCGCCCGCGGCCTTTCATTTACTGTACTCTGCTCTCCACACTGCCCGCGCAGATAAAGGAGCGCTTCCGTCCCTGAATACGCCGACTGTGATCTATAACCGTTACTCCGTAACAATTCCGTGAGCATATGATTGATTTCATTGTCGTCTTCCACGATAAGAATATAGTCTGGCATGGCTGTAATCCTCATTTCATTCCTTGTCAAAAACAGCCAGACTTCGGAAAGCCTGACTGTTTCTATATGATAACGCTACATTTATATTTTGAGCTGTGTAAACTCGCAAAGGCGCGCTGCGTGCTCACTGTCTGCTCCCCAGACCTTTGCGCTTATTACATCATGCCCATTCCGGCGCCTCCTGCCGGCATCGGCGGTTCGGGCTCTTTGATATTAGCCACTACAGATTCTGTCGTGAGCAGTGTAGATGCCACGCTCGTCGCATTCTGTAATGCGCTTCTTGTCACTTTGGCAGGATCAAGAATGCCTGCGTCCACCATATTGACATACTCTTCTTTCAAAGCGTCGAAGCCGATACCAACCTCGGATTCTCTCACTTTATTAATGATGACAGAGCCTTCCAGACCTGCATTCGCCGCAATATGGTATAACGGAGCTTCAAGCGCTTTCAATACAATCTGAGCGCCTGTCTTCTCGTCGCCTTCCAATGTATCTGCAAGCTTTGTCACTTCCTTGGATGCGTGAATGTATGCGGAACCACCGCCGGAAATAATACCCTCTTCTACAGCCGCTCTGGTCGCTGCCAACGCATCTTCCAGACGAAGCTTCGCCTCTTTCATCTCTGTCTCTGTCGCCGCACCTACACGGATGACTGCAACGCCGCCTGCCAGCTTGGCAAGACGCTCCTGCAGTTTCTCCTTATCAAAATCAGATGTCGTCTCTTCAATCTGCTTCTTAATCTGACCGATTCTCGCCTGAATCGCTTCTTTGTCGCCCTCACCATCTACGAT
>VSOA01000095.1 GCA_009774585.1 Lachnospiraceae bacterium | reverse complement strand
CCGAACCCGACACCGAATCCAGATCCGAACCCGACACCGAATCCAGATCCGAACCCGACACCGAATCCAGATCCGAACCCGACACCGAATCCAGATCCGAATCCGACACCGGAGCCAGATCTAAACCTGACCCCGGAACAGCCAGGAACACCGGAAGAGGTTACACCGCCGGTGGATGCGGCGACTTCAGGGGGAGTACAATCAGAGGTATACTTTATACTGGATTTTGATTCATTTGATGCTGTCGATGGCGCAAACCTGCTCGATATGTTGGGTGATGATGCGTTGGAGGACGGGAGTGCGGCAGATGAAGCGATGATAGATGCAGAGGATGGAATCAGTCTGTTTGCAAGTTCAACACCGCAGAATTATGATGCAACATTTATCTACGTTGGTCCCGGTATGGGTAATTATAAGCTGACAGATACCGGCGATGAAAACGATATGCTGATAGGGGTATACAATGCGCCGCTTTATTTCAGATGCCGGACTTCTAATGATTGGCTGAAACAGTATGTATTCAGCTCGCTTGTGGGCGGAGATAATGCCAATAATGCATTTCAGATTGAAGTACAGACAGTGAGGGCAGATCAAGTAGATACGGAGATGGTCAATGCGGCAGATTTAATCTATCTGGAGAGTGGACAGAATATGTTCCTCAATCCGTCACTGTCAGTCAGATATATTCAGCACGGCGATGCAGGGTCAGCGCTGGAAGATATTAATGACATGAATGCGGGAGTAGTCAGTGAGATTTTAAGCCGTGCAGCCGATGATCTGGTGCCTGTTATCGTGGATTATGCGATTGCGGAAGAGACGGATACCGACAAGTATGCCGGAACGAATTATCAGTTATTGGCGCAGGCGCTGTTGAAACGTGATTTGGCTGGATATTTTGAGGCTGTAAATATCGGTTCGGATTTGATGGCAAATCTGGAGATGACTATTAATGCCGACGAGTATGCGAATAAAGATGATAACGATTACAATTATGTGAATCAAAACATCTATGTGATCAATAATGAAGTGCTTGTCAGCGATGATTTTGCAGCGTTTTTCGATGACTTTAAAGCGAAAGCCGGATTCAGCGATGTACTGGCTGCAATAGAAGCGGAAAACACAACGCTGGCGGAGAACGATAGGATTTCTTATGGAGTCAGCAAAGCCAGAGCAATTCAGTATATCATTAATTTTTCCGTAGGCATCATGGGTGAATTTGATGATTTGACGATTCTGGAATTACAGCCTACGGCGAATATTGACCTTACTTCGGGAGGAATCGTTTCTGATTTACATACCGAGATGGACAGTAAGGGAAATACAAAACTTGTCTGGAAGACGGATGCTATGAAGACAGGTAAGCAGATTCTGTACAGCAAGAAGGAGTTTGGCATCCGTACGAATGTGAAATCCGTCGTGGAATTTAATGGTGAGTGGGAAGATGTCAACGGCATCTACGATATGATATTTATTGGTCTCGACGGGCAGAATCTGAATCTGGGAGACAGACATCCGAGACAGACGGTATATAATGACGCGTCATTGAACGGGAAAGTATACCATTTGGGTGATGCTGCAGGTGACAGCCGTTATGACAGCAATGACATCACTGCCCAGAAGATGATGGATTTATTAGAGTATCTTCGGGCGGGCTACCCCATTGTGGTAGAAAATGACTTTTTCACGGACAAAACGGCGCGGGGCGCGTCAAGCGACACGATTAATACGAAATATGTTGCCGAGGGTACGGTGATGTATAATTTCCTGTCGGCTGCGGTTTCAGGAGAGGACTACAAGGACAGTATTTTTACTGTATCAGATACGATGTCCAATGCCGGATTTATGGCCAGAATGAAGACATCCAAACCACGGATCGTGTTGAGTGATGAGGATGCTGGCGACGACTCTGGGACGGGTCAGCAGGTTGGTATGGTACAGAGACTTGTATTGGATGAGAATAATGAGTATCACGGCAGGATTGCGTTCCAGATCAAGAATAACAGAGGTGAAGATTATTACGGCGATACGACCATGCACTTGTATGCGGATATGAATTATGACGGCATTTTTGGTGTGGAAGAGGAGCTTGGCGAAGAATTCGGAGCCTATGTCAATGAGGGGAATGTCATCGACGTTACAATTAACGGAATGGGACCGGGTGTCATTCCTTGGAAATTGGAAGTTACGGATACGGGTAATGCGTACAGACGAGCCAGCGTGCAGGGATATTTTGAACTGGTTACTGCCTACGAAGAAGAGATACGTGTGCTGCAGGTGACGAAGAGCAAAGGCAATTTCTATATTGATCTGGAAGCTATGTATAAGAAGAAAGATGATTCTGTGTTGGCAAGATTACTGAAGGATGCAGAGTCTAATTCCAACATTGCTTTTGAATTTGAGACGGTTACACCTGATGAACTGGCGGATAATCTGGGTAAGAATCCTAAATATCTCAATCAGTGGGATATTGTGGTGCTGACTGTGGATGACGGCGTCGCCGTTGACAGTGCTGCGTTTACAAACTATATCAATGAGGGCAGGAGTCTGCTTGTATGCAGTCAGAATAAGAGCGGTAACAGTGCAGGACTTACGCCGGAAACGCTGGGGTGGTCTTCAGGCAGGACTTTTGTCAGTCTGGGTGCAGCCAATCAATACCACAGATATGCAGGCTTAAATTCCGGTATGTATGAACCGGGCCGTGCAGGATTGAGGGCTGATAAGATTAATGAGGGAAGTATTCTTTATTATCCGTATGAGATGACGGGCAGTTCTTTTGCCTTTGCGGAGAAGATGGCTGAGAACGGGACTGGGCTGCGCGCCTCGGAATATTTACTGAATTTTGAAAACAATTTGAAGAGCGAACAGACGGCAACCTATGTGACGACTTGGCTTACCTTTGGCGGCAACAGAGATACGGCGTACGGTATTTCACCGAAAGACGCCCGCAATAATTATTATTGCTATAGCAAGGGAAATGTGGTTTATCTGGCACAGTCGGAATATCCGTATATATTCGGAGAAGGGGAGCTGGCAGCGGCCGCAATGGGGGCTGATGAATGCAAGTTCTTCGTCAATGCGCTGATGGCGGCATACAGCGCCGGTGTACATGGTTCGGATGTTTCTATTGTGTCCGGATTCGCGCAGAATTCTGCGCCGATGAAGAGTATTGCCGTTCCGTTCGATCAGGAGTGGAGGGATACGGCGGATGACAATACCGAAGGAATTTTGGATAATACCGTGGATGTGTATTTTAAGTTTGCGGACAGCAATATCGGTGCCAACAAGAAGGTGACGGTAAGCTTCTTCTATGAAGATGCCGCCGGATCGCAGGAGTTTGCAATCGGGGACAAGACTGTTAAAGCAAATCCGTTTGGTTCTGAAATCTGGACGGTTACGGACAATAAGCTTGTTCCGGTGCAGGGTGACGCACAGAATCCTGATCAGATCGGAGTGCTTCCGGGTAAAGTATACCGGATTAAGGCTCCGGTGGTTTCACTCAGAACGCTTACGGACGACAAGACCAACAATGCGGGAATCTTTGTTCTCGTAGAGTCTGAGTTTATCAGAAACGGTAAGACATATAAGATGGAAGGACTCGGAACGGTATCGCTTAACCGGGCAAGATTATTCCTGTTGGAGTAACACAATATCTTTTGCATGTAATGTCGAAATAAAACGTAATCGGAATACTATTTAATAAGTAGAAAGAGCCTCTGATTTTGCAGTCGGAGGTTCTTTTTTGGAAACTTCCACATATTGGTTAATATATTTTTAATTTTTTACCTCTTGCAAGCATAAAAAATTTAGTGTATAGTGGTTCACGTTGAATAACCGATTAGAGAAACAGGGGAATAGGCTATGGCAAAATATTTGGTAATCGTGGAATCACCGGCTAAGGTGAAGACGATCAAGAAATTTTTGGGCGCGAATTATGAAGTCGCAGCCAGTAACGGACATGTGAGGGATTTGCCTCGCAGCGTGCTCGGTATTGACGTGGAACATGATTTTGAGCCGAAATATATCACCATCAGGGGGAAGGGTGATATTTTGGCGAATCTGCGCAAAGAAGTTAAGAAAGCGGATAAAGTATATCTTGCAACGGACCCTGACCGCGAGGGGGAGGCTATTTCGTGGCACCTGCTCGCGGCGCTCAAATTAGAGAACAAGAAAGTATACCGTATTACTTTCAATGAGATTACCAAGACTGCGGTCAAGGAATCTTTGAAACACGCCAGAGAAATCAACATGGATCTGGTGGATGCACAGCAGGCAAGGCGTTGTCTGGACCGTATGGTGGGCTACAAGATTTCTCCAGTACTCTGGGCGAAAGTCAAGAGAGGTCTTAGTGCGGGAAGAGTGCAGTCCGTAGCGCTGCGCATAATCTGCGACAGGGAGGATGAAATCAATGCTTTTATTCCGGAAGAGTATTGGACATTAGACGCATCATTCTCCGTGGCAGGAGAGAAGAAACCGCTTCTGGCAAAATATTACGGAACGGTAGATGAGAAGAAAACAATCGCGTCCAAAGAGGAGCTGGATCAGATTAAAAAAGCACTGGACCATGCGCAGTATGAAGTGTCTTCTGTGAAGAACGGCGAGAGGGTGAAGAAGGCTCCGCTGCCGTTTACGACTTCCACACTGCAGCAGGAAGCAAGCAAGGTGTTGAACTTCTCGACACAGAAGACAATGCGTCTGGCTCAGCAGCTATATGAAGGTATTGATATTAAAGGAAATGGTACGGTGGGTATCATTACCTACCTGCGTACGGATTCCACCCGCGTATCCGAGGAAGCGGAGAAGGCGGCCAGAGTATATGTGTCGGAGAATTATGGAGAGGAATATGCCGCAGGAACGGAGCAGGAGCGCGGGAGCAAACAAAAGATTCAGGACGCCCACGAGGCAATACGCCCTACCGATATCAGCAGGACGCCGTTAGAGATGAAAGAGTCGCTTTCCAGAGACCAGTTCAGGCTTTATCAACTGATTTGGAAGAGATTTGTTGCAAGCCGCATGGCGTCTGCGCTGTATGAGACGACTTCGTTAAAGATTGATGCGGGCGGACAACGTTTTACGGTGGCGGCTTCTAAGGTGAAATTTGACGGATTCATGAGCGTATACACCGAGGATGACGATAAGGAAGATAACAATACCCTGATGAAAGGGATAACACGTGATACAAAATTATCGCTGTTGGGACTGGAAGAGAAACAGCACTTTACCCAGCCGGCGCCGCATTACACGGAGGCGTCTTTGGTGCGAGCGATGGAGGAATTGGGAATCGGGCGTCCAAGTACCTATGCGCCTACGATTACCACGATTCTTGCCAGACGCTATATTGTCAAAGAGAATAAGAATCTCTATGTGACGGAACTCGGCGAGGTGGTAAACAACATGATGAAGGAGGCGTTCCCGTCTATTGTAGATGTGAATTTTACAGCTACTATGGAGGCGCTTCTGGACGGCGTAGAAGAGGGCAGCGTCAAATGGAAGACCGTGATGGAGAATTTCTATCCGGATTTGGCGGAAGCGGTAGAGAAGGCGGAGAAAGAGCTTGACGAGGTTGAAATTGCAGATGAACTTTCGGATGAGGTCTGCGATGTGTGCGGCAGACAGATGGTCATCAAGTATGGTCCTCACGGCAGGTTCCTTGCATGTCCGGGATTTCCCGAGTGCCGCAACACGAAGCCTTATTTTGAAAAGATTGGCGTGGAATGTCCGAAGTGCGGTAAGGACATTGTGCTGAAGAAGACCAAAAAGGGCAGAAAATATTATGGCTGTATCGGTAATCCGGAATGTGATTTCATGGTGTGGCAGAAACCGGTAGCGGATAAGTGCGACAGGTGCGGTTCTATTATGCTGCAGAAGGGCAATAAACTTGTGTGTTCCGATGAACAGTGCGGTTTTATTAAGGACGCCCCGAAAGCGGCGGCAGAGGCTTAGAGCGGATCTGGACTAAGCGGATGGTATGAGATGTGCAGATCTGGCAACCATGCCGGAAGCAGAAGAAAACATCATAGTCAGAAAATTATATGCAACAGACATAAATTGTGGACAAACTGAATAAAATGTATCGAAAATGAATTGAAAATGCTGAAATATTGTGATAAAATCATTTTATATACAATCATGTAACTTTTTGAAACATTCACAACAGCTTATATAAGGAGCATTATTCATGAGTAGCGTTCAGTTGTTGGATAAAACGAGGAAAATCGGGAAACTCCTGCATAATAATAATTCCGGCAAGGTAGTGTTTAATGATATCTGCGATGTGCTCAAAGACATCCTGATTTCTAATGTGCTTGTTATCAGCAGGAAGGGTAAAGTACTGGGGATAGGCGACGTGGATTCCGTAGAGTCAATTACGGAACTGATCGTGGATCATGTGGGAGGTTTCATCGATCCGATGTTGAATGAGAGACTTCTCGCGGTATTGTCTACGAAGGAGAATGTCAATCTGGAGACGCTCGGATTTGAGAGTACGGATACGAAGAAGTTTCAGGCGGTGATTGCGCCGATTGAAATATCAGGAGAGAGGCTCGGCACGCTTTTCCTCTATAAATGTAACGAGCAGTATGACATTGATGATATTATATTGTGCGAGTATGGCACCACAGTGGTGGGGCTTGAGATGCTTCGCGCGGTGAGCGAGGAGAGTGCGGAGGAGAATCGCAAGGTTGCGGTTGTGAAATCCGCAATCAGTACATTATCGTTCTCCGAGATGGAAGCAATTACTCATATTTTTGATGAACTGGGCGGTATGGAGGGTATTCTGGTTGCAAGCAAGATTGCAGACAAGGTGGGAATTACCCGCTCGGTAATCGTTAACGCTCTGCGCAAGTTTGAAAGTGCAGGCGTGATTGAATCACGTTCGTCGGGGATGAAGGGGACGTATATCAAAGTGCTTAATGACGTGGTCTTCGATGAAGTGGAGAAATTAAAAGAACAGGGGAGATATTAGCGGAGAACTTAGGTAAAGGGATTTACACACAGTCGGCAGTCGGCAGGTAAATCCTTTTTTTATGCGGAAGACATCTTATACGGACTGCTAAGTTGGTGTCACAAAAATGGGAATTTGTGAAAATGAATCGAAAAACCTTGTTTTTTTTCATATTTTCTTTATAATGGAATATGGATTCTATTAGTGTGGGAGGACTATGCTTATGAGTATGCTAGCAAATACAAATGTGTTTGATTATATCAATGTGCTGGATAAGGCGGCGGATGCGGCTTGGCTGCGTAATGATGCGATTTCCAACAATATTTCTAACGCCGATACACCGGGGTACAAGAGGCAGGATGTAAACTTTGAGGTACAGCTTGCCAAGGCGCTTCGGAACTCCAGATATCAGAGCATGGACGCTAAGGTGGCAAACCTTAAGACGAACCGTCTGAAACCTATTACATATACGGATTACTCAGGTTTCTCATATCGTATTGACGGCAATAATGTGGATCCCGATACGGAAGGCGTGTATCTTGCCAAGAACCAGATTGTGTATCAGGGACTGGAGTTGTCCATGAATCAGGAATTTAAGAATTTAATGGCAGTTATGAAATAGACTGATAAGGAGAGAAGAATATGGGAATGTTTACGGCTTTTGACATCAACGCAAGCGGCATGACGGCGGAACGCTACCGCATGGACATCATAGCGCAGAACATGGCGAATGCGAACACAACGCGTACCGAGGACGGCACCCCTTACCGCAGAAAAGTGGTAGTATTCGAGGAAAAGAACTCTCAGACACCTTTTCATCAGGTGTTAAACAGAGCAACAGACAGATATTCCGGTACTGGAGTGAAAGTAACGGGAGTTTATGAAGATACTTGGACAGAGGGAAATATGGTTTATGATCCCTCTCATCCGGATGCGGATGAGAATGGATATGTTATGTATCCTAATGTCAGCACAATCACGGAAATGACGAACCTGATTGACGCCAGCCGGGCATATCAAGCGAATGCGACGGCTTTTAATGCAAGCAAGAATATAGCGACGACAGGACTCAATATGCTGAACAGCTAATGACAGATTATTGCATTTGGAGGGAATGAAAGATGGCATTAGATATCACAGAGCTTTATAACGTGTCTTCGGGAGCAATCAGAGAGGCGGCGAAGACAGCGGCTACGAATAAGCCCGATGCTTATGCGGATCAAGGGTTTGACAGTTTATTACATACCGCGATTGACAATCTGACAACGACAAATAATTATCTGTCTGATGCGGAAAATGAGGAAATTAAATGGGCGCTCGGCGAGACCGAGAACACACATGATTTGAGCATTGCTCTTCAGAAGGCATCTACAGCGCTGCAATACACGGTTGCTATCAGGGACAAACTTTTGGATGCATATAAAGAACTTATCCAGATGCAGATTTAGTGTCCGGATAGGTCGAAGCGTGTGAGTATAAAAGGGAAGACTGAAGGAGAGTAAGTTGCTGTGGATAAATTGTTAGATAAATTGAAAGAATTGGGCAGTCGAATCTTAGAATGGTGGAATCGGTTCACGGCGAAACAGAAGACACTGATCGTAGCCGGTGTGGCAGTTGTAATTATAGCAATCGTATTTATCGTCTCAATGCTGACGCAGCCCCAATATGTATTGCTGCGGGAGTGTGAGAGTACGGCGGAAGCGGCGGAAGTAAGGGATTTGCTGCAGGGCGAAGATATGACTTTTGAAGTTTCGGACGATGGTCTTGTGATTAAGATTCTCAGGGATCAGCTGTCTGATGCGAATCTGCTTTTGGGAGCAAACAATATTAAGGCGGCAAGCTACGGAATCGATAATGTGACGGACGGAAGTTTTTCCACCACAGAATCAGATAAACAGAAGAAATATGTTGTATATTTAGAGGAATCTTTGGAGCATGATTTTCTGATGAAGTTTACGGCGGTCAAGAGCGCCAATGTAACGCTTCACATTCCGGAGAATGACGGTACGTTAATCGCATCCGAGGAAGAGTCCTTTGCAACGGTTGTCTTGGAATTAAAGGATGAGTTCAGTGCGGACAGCGCGGCTTATCTGGCACGGGCAATTGCTACGGCTATCGGTAATACAACTACCAACAATATCGTGATTATGGATTCAGAGGGCAACATGCTCTTTACGGGTGATGATAATTATACGGTATCCGGCACTGCGAATGCGCAGCTTTCCGTGAAGGCGGAGGCGGAGAAGCTGGTTATCAATGAAGTGCGCAAGGTACTGCTCGGCACGAAAGAATTTGATAATGTTGAGGTGGCAACGAATCTGGTTCTCGATTTTTCCACCATGGAACGTACGACACACAACTATTCCGCACCGGACGGACGTACGGAAGGCATGAAGGCGCACGAAGATATTTTCAACTCGGAGAATACGAGCAATGTGGGCGGTATTCCGGGTACTGATTCCAATGATGAGGATTCGACATATGTGATGGAAGATAATGGAAATTCTTCTTCTACGCAGTCGGAGCAGTCTACGGATTATCTTCCTAATGAGGAGATTACGACTGTTACGACACCAGCAGGATTAGTTGATTACAGCCAGTCTTCACTGGCGGCGTCTCTGATCAAATACAATATGATCCGTGAGGAAGACGTGGATGCGCAGGGAGAACTGGACGGTATCACTTGGGAAGAATATAAGCTGGCGCATACGGAAAGAACAAGAATGGAAGTGGACGAGGAGTTCTACGCGGCTGTAGCGAACGCTACCGGTATCTCGGCGGACAGAATCTCTCTCGTGGCATACAGTGAAAATATATTCTTTGATGCGGAAGGACCTGATATTACTGCAACGGATATTATGCAGATTGTCCTGATCGTCGTCATTCTGGCGCTTCTTGCATTCGTAGTACTCAGAAGCATGAGAGGAGAGAAGCACGAGGAGGAAGAGGAAGAACTGGCGGTGGAGACACTGCTGCAGTCTACGCCCGAGACCCAGCTTGCTGATATTACGGTAGAGAATGAGACGGAAGAGAGAAGGCTGATTAATAAATTTGTGGAAGAAAATCCGGAAGCCGCGGCAAACTTGCTGCGCAACTGGTTAAATGAAGACTGGGGGTAAGATAAATGTCAAAGACTGAAGAGAAAGTTACCGGCGGGCTTCAGAAAGCGGCAGTCTTATTGATTGCTCTGGGTCCGGAGAAATCGGCATCTATCTTTAAACATTTAAAAGAAGAAGAAATAGAAGAACTGACGTTGGAAATTGCGAATACCAGAAATATCACACCGCAGATGAAAGATGATGTCATCAGCGAGTTTTATCAGATTTGTCTGGCGCAGCAGTATATTGCGGAGGGCGGTATCAACTATGCGAAGGAACTTTTGGAGAAATCTTTCGGTTCCGACAGAGCGATGGATGTTATTGGTAAGCTGACTGCATCCTTACAGGTGAAACCTTTCGAGTTTGTCAGAAAGACGGATGCTTCACAGTTGCTTAACTTTATTCAGGATGAACATCCGCAGACGATTGCGCTTATTCTGTCCTATTTATCAGCGGCACAGTCGGCGCTTATTCTTTCGGCGCTGCCGCCTGACAGACAGGCTGACGTAGCGAAGCGTATTGCGGTAATGGACAGAACGAGTCCCGATGTTATCAAGGAAGTGGAGAAAGTGTTGGAATCAAAGCTGGCATCTTTAGTCAATCAGGATTACACGATCATCGGTGGTGTGGATGCTGTCGTGGAAATCTTAAATACGGTAGACCGTGGTACAGAGAAACATATCATGGAGACGTTGGAAATCGAAGAGCCGGAGTTGGCGGACGAGATCAGAAAGAAGATGTTCGTCTTCGAGGATATCCTGCTTTTGGACGACAGAGCGATTCAGCGTGTGCTGCGTGATGTGGATAACGGCGATTTGGCGATTGCTCTTAAAGGTTCCAATGAGGAAGTGCAGAATGCAATCTTCAATAACTTGTCTAAGCGTCTTGGCGTTATGATCAAGGAAGATATGGAATTCATGGGTCCTGTACGTATGAAGGATGTAGAGGAAGCACAGCAGAAGATTGTAAATATTATCAGAAAACTGGAAGATTCTGCAGAAATTGTTATCTCTAGAGGCGGAGGTGACGAGATCATTGTCTAGGAATTTATTTAAATCAAGCTGGGTTGTGGTATCCAGCGATGAGAAATGTGTGATTGACAGCAATGCCCGTATGGAACGCCGCATCGAGGAACTTGAGGCGCTCAGACGGGCCAAAGCGAATGAACAGATGGCTTATGACGAGTCAGAAGACGGCGAGGCGGAGTTTGTAAGCGGACTGGGCGGCGAAGAAATCGATGCGCTTCTCGCCGACACCGGAGAGGCTGCAGAAGGCGGTATTATTAAGTCGGCCAGAGGCGCTCAGGGACCTGACCTCGAGGAAATCAAGGCGCAGGCGCAGGCGATGTTAGATGACGCGCAGGCACAGGTTGACGAGATGATGGAAGCCGCAAGGCAGGAAATTGAGACGGAGCGCAGGAAGGCCGTAGAGGAAGGCAATAAACAAGGGTATGATGTCGGTTTCCATAAAGGCATGTCCGAAGTGGATGATATCAAACTGGCGCTTGAAGGTGAGAAAAGGCAGCTTGAAGAGGAATATGACAGGCTGATCGAGACATTGGAACCGCGCTTCATTGATACGATTACTGAGGTTTATAATTATATTTTCGGCATTGAGTTGGCGGATAACAGAGATATCCTGGTGCATTTGATCGATTCCACGCTTCGGCAGGTGGAGAGCAGCAGGACTTTTATTGTCCATGTTTCCAAGGACGATTATCCTTACGTCAATCAGCAGAAACAAGCCCTGACGGAAGGTGCAACCGCCGGAAAAGGCATAGTGGAGATTATTGAGGATTTAGCTTTGATTCAGGGTGCGTGTCTGATTGAGACGGACGGTGGTATTTTTGACTGTGGTATTGATACGCAGTTACAGGAATTAACTAATAAATTGCGGGTGTTATCATTTGAAAAATCCAATAATTAATTTTTCTAAATACAGTAA
>VSOA01000094.1 GCA_009774585.1 Lachnospiraceae bacterium | reverse complement strand
GTATACAAGAATTCTTAACAAACAAAATTGGCTATTTTGCACGAATTTTTTCCTATACTAATACAAAAACAGTCAAATTCTTCTCCTCTCCTTGAATTTTTCTTTCACTAGGAGTAAAATATAGTGGGATTTTTATTATCCCAAACTTGCATTTAAGTATTTTTCTACAATATAAAGAAAGGACACTTTACACAATGAAAAAGAATCAAAACAAATGGATTTGTGCCGCAATTCCGGCGCTCTTACTCCACTGCAGTATCGGTACCGTTTACTGTTGGTCTATCTTCAGTCAGGAAATCGCTGATTATATCGGCTTTACGAAGGGGGCTACGGAATGGGCGTTCAGTTTCGCAATCTTTTTCTTAGGCATGTCCGCAGCATTTCTGGGTAATGTCGTGGAAAAGGATATACATAAATCTTCATTAATCGCCGCAATCTGCTTCGCAGTAGGTATGGCAGGCACTGGATTTTTCATCTATTACGGCGGACAGCATCAACACAGCCCACTGGCGCTTATCGGAATATATGTGTGTTACGGTTTTATCATGGGTATCGGTCTCGGAACCGGATATCTTTCTCCCGTCAAGACCCTTATGCTCTGGTTTGAGGACAGAAAAGGTCTGGCAACCGGACTTGCAGTTGCAGGTTTCGGCGCTGCCAAGGCAATCGCAAGCCCCATCATGCAGGCCATGCTTGACAATCTGGGAGACGGCGGCATCTATAAGATGTTCTTAATCCTTGCCTGCGTATACTTCGTCATGATGTTTGCGGGACATATTCTGTTAAAGAAACCGGAAGGCTGGCATGAACCTCAGAAGAAAGAGAAAGGACAGGGCATTCTCGCTGTCATTAAGACAAGACCTATTGCCAACTATATCGGTATCTGGCTGATGTTCTATATTAATATTACCTGCGGTCTTGCACTGATATCTCAGGAGAAAATGATCGTGAAATGTATCGGTCTTGCCGGCGCTGTTGGCATTATCTCCACGGTATCCGCAGTCTTTAATGCAGGCGGTCGTCTCGGCTTTTCCGCTTGGGCCGACAAGATGAAAGACCGTAACACGATTTACAAACTGATTTTCATTCTTTCCATCGTATTCACGGCACTGGTAATGTTGACAGGCGGCATCAAGAACGGTCAGGGCAATATGCTTCTCATCATTCTCGTGCTCGGTTTAATCTTCGTTGTGAATGCCGGTTACGGCGGCGGTTTCTCCAACGTGCCTACGCTGCTCTCCGACCATTACGGAATGGGAAGCATCAGCGCTCTGCACGGTATTACCTTATCCGCATGGGCTTTTGCCGGTCTTACCGGTAATCAGGTTGCTAATCTGATCGTAAACAGTACCGGAGAATTTATACAGGATTCTCATGGCAACAGCATCAATCCTGTGGGGTATCAGAACGTGTTGTATCTTACGATCGTGCTTTATATCATTGCACTTCTGATGAGCGTCTTCCTTGTTCGTCCGATGGACAAAGACGCTAAGACCAAATAACAGATCGAAAATCAGCCGGCTTTCTGTTTATCAGAAAGTCGGTTTTTTTATGTGATAGAAAATTGCTGTAATCGTGGTGGGGTTCGAGGAGAATGCAAAGCATTCTCTGAATCGTCGCCGCCGTGCGACGATTTTTTATAATCTACTTTTATCTATCTTTCATGAATCATTCCCTGCTTTTATGGCGTTATAATATATTGAACAAAGCATTTTGCTTTGCAAAATGCTTTGTTCAATTACGAGATTTGCTCCGCAAACTCGGTTGGAAGCTTTTGAACCACTGCATTCTGCAGAGCATCCTGCTTTCTTCAATTATGAGATTTGCTCCGCAAACTCGGTTGGAAGCTTTTGAACATTGGATTACCCTTGGAGGAGAACGCTTTGGCGCGCGAGGATGAACTGATCAGACAATTGAAAGAGGGAAGAAGGGAATGTCTGGACGAGCTGGTAGAACTGTACTATCCTGCCATTCTGCGCTACTGCATGTGGCACATGCCGGATAAGGAAAGCGCACAAGACGCCACGCAGGAAACATTCTTAAAGCTGGTCCGTTTTATTGACCGATATAGTCACAAAGGACAATTCAAAGCTTTCCTATACAAAATTGCGGCAAATACATGCATCGATATTCTGCGGAGGAATACATCCCCTGAACTTTCCTTAGATGCATTCCCCAATCAGTTGTTCCCCTCAGATTCTTTTACTGAGCACGGCTTTGAAGCGGCGGAAAACAGACAGCAGCTTGCCGCCGCCATGAGCCGTCTGGAACCTATGCAGCGAGAAATCGTACTACTTAGATACGGGCAGGAACTGAGTCTGAAAGAAATCTCCGCCATTACCGATCTGCCCCTTCGCACAGTACAGACTAGACTACGCCGTGCCCTGAAGAAACTAAACACATTCATTTAGACAAGGAGATTATCACATGCAGCCTGAACAATGGAAGGATTTGTTTGCAATCGAAAAAAACAGCGGCTACGAAACCCATTTGAAAGAAACCGTCATGCTTGTCCGCAGAGAAGCCGACCGCCTGAACATATCCGTAAGACCGGCATTGACTTTCATCGGACTAATCAAAAAACAGTTCCAATTCTTTGCATGGAAAATATGGCTTTTTCAAGGCATGGTGCTCGCCGCACTCTGCTCGCTTTTTTTCACGACTTACACGGTCAACATCAGCCAATGGCTCGCTGACACTCTGCCTAAGTTTTTATGCCTATGCAGCGCCGTCATTGCGATGAGTTCTATTCCAATATTGAAAAGAGCCTTCCGCTATCAAATGTTTGAACTGGAACAGTCCACTCATTTTTCCATAAACGGAAGCCTTCTATCGCAACTGTTGTTCATCGGTATCGGAGATGTGCTGATGCTTACCGTAATGACCGTGATCGTAGCAGGTTATGGATTGACTTTATCAGTCACTATCGTTTCTCTTTTGATTCCATTTATGACTGCTATGTCATCCTGCCTGATGTTATGGATCCGCACAACGCCCTCTTACTTTCAGACTATGGGCGTATTATTCTGTCTTTTGTCATCATGGCTTGGCTATATCATTGTTGACACAGGCGTCACATTGCAGCCAACGGCGCAAACATACTTATGGATCGGATGGCTGCTTCTCTGCGCAGGCATTTTATATCATGAATACCGCAGGATTGCGCACCATAACGCAACAGAAAACAAACTGTCGTAAAAAAGTAAATTAACTTTACGAGCTCATGAGATGCTGCACATCTCGACGAACTCGAAAAGACGGGACTCTTTCCCATTACACAAAAGGAGGATCACATGGAAATCATATTAGAACATGTCACAAAATATTTCAAAGATAAGAGCAATAAAAGCCATCCTGTCAAAAAAGCCGTACAGGATGTGAGTCTCCATCTTACCCCCGGTGTCTGGGGACTGCTCGGCGCCAACGGTTCCGGTAAGACCACTCTGATGCGCATGGTCTGCGGTATCATGAAGCCCACTGCCGGACGCATCTGCTATGACGGCATCGATATTGAACAACTCGACGACGCCTATCGGGATATCATCGGGTATCTGCCGCAGGAATTCGGCTTTTATCCTGAATTTACCGTACAACAGTATCTGGAATACATTTCCGCTCTCAAAGGTATGTCCGACAGTCTGGCAAAGGAGAGGATTGACGAATTACTTGCCAAAGTATCTTTGGAAGAGGTCCGCAGGAAAAAAATCACGAAGCTTTCCGGCGGCATGAAACGGCGCGTAGGAATTGCGCAGGCACTGCTAAACGATCCGAAGTTTCTTGTTTTAGACGAACCGACCAGCGGACTTGACCCTGCAGAGCGAGTACGTTTCCGCAACCTGCTCTCGGAATTCGCCAAGGACAGGATCGTGCTGATCTCCACACATATTGTCTCCGACGTAGAATACATCGCAACGCAGAATGCCATTATGAAAAGCGGAGAGATATTGCATACCGGCACTACGCAGGAATTAGTCTCCCGCATACACGGCAAAGTATTTCAGGCTATGATACCGCAGCAGGAACTTCCTATGTGGGAATCCGAACCAAATATACAGATTGTCAATCTGCGCAACGAAGAGGACAGTCGGCTCTGTCTTCGGTATCTCGGCAGACAGACGGATATTCCGGGCGCCGTACCGCAGAATCCGACTCTGGAAGATTTATACCTTTATTTAAAATAATTTTAAAATTAGAAAGGAAGATCCACTATGATCAGACTATATAAAGAAGAATGTAAGCGTATCCTGCGAACAAAGAGCTCCCTGCTGTTCCTTGCGGCAGCCGTCGCATTATCGGCCTTTATGGCATATATACCTGTGACTTACGTGCGCTTTACTTACGAGGAAAACGGACAGGAAATGACCATCAAAGGCAGGGAAGCCCTTGCCATCCGCAAAGAATTGCAAATCCCCCATGCCGGAGAAGTAACGCCTGAAAAAATGGCGGAGGGTCTGAAATCCTATCAGAAAAATCTGGAAATTTACGGTGATTTCTACGGAGACTTTCCCCGCAATGTACACAACGAGGAAATTTTCCCTTGGTCGCCGCTTGTGACCAGACTCCATGAAGTCATGGCAGACCCCGATACCGGGCTTGCGCCGGATTATCTGGAAATTACCGAAGCGGACGCCTTGAATTTCTACGAACGCTGCCGCACCCGCGTGGCAGACCTGATGAAGCTGGAACAGAAAAATAACTTACAGGTACAGCAGATTGCCGTCAACATGTACGATAAAGTATCTATGCCCTTTTACTACTATCCGGGGTATAACACCGACATGTTTGAGTATGAAGGAATGTATCTGTTTCTACTGATGTTTCTGTGCGTTATGGTGACTGCCCCTCTTTTTTGCAGTGAATACCAGACGGGCGCGGACGATATCTTAAGGAGTACGAAATACGGCAGGCGCAAACTGGCTTTTGTGAAAATATTATCAATTCTGACTCTGAGCATCCTGCTATTTGCCCTATGCATGACGATTTTCATGGTCATTTCCAACAGTCTGTTCGGTTGGGAATGCCGTCAGACCTCCATGCAGATCCTCTTCTCGGCATCCACGCTGCTCGGATTAAACATTGGCCAACTGCAGAATCTTGTTATGTTTGCCGGTTTCACCGCACTGCTGTCCTGCGTCAGCTTCGTGCTGTTTATATCCTCCGTCAGCAGAAATACGACCATCGCTACCGGACTGACGATTGCTTTTAGCATCGCTCCTTCTGTCCTATATATGATGGCAGGCGGCGATTTTGCCGCTTACTTCAGAGTTTTGCTGCCCTCCGGCGCTCTGGGCGGAAGCAACTCTTTCACCTACGCCCTGACCTACTATTTCGAATTCCTAAAGCTCGGTCCGGTTACCGTATGGACGCCGTGGCTTCTCATAATCGTCCCGGCAGTCGAGATACCGCTTTTCTTATGGCTGACAGTGAGAACGTATTGCCGGAGAAGTCTGTGAAATATTCATGAAGACCAGAGCAAAATGAATCCTTAATCCTGACAGCCGCCTGCTTTTTCAACTCCAAAAAGCAGGCGGCTGTCATACAAGTCATTATCATGTTGCATCTAACACCGACTGTAATAAGGATATATACTCCTCAAATTGATTCAATCCGTATGCTGTAAGGGTATAGGTGGATTTCGTCTTCTTTTTCTCAATCACCTTCACAGAAGTGAGAAAGCCCCATTCCTCCAGCTTCGTCAATTGAACGCTGAGATTACCGCGGGTAGCCTGCGTCAGTTCCAGTAACTCATTAAACGTTTTGGAAGAGCCTGTCAGGGCTGCAATGATTTTAATACGCAAAGTAGCGCTGAACGCCTCCGGAATCTCATTGATCTTCATTTCTCCTGTGCTTTTCCTTCCCTATATTTCAAATAAACTCCCATAACCAGATAGCCAATGTCAACTACCATGACTGTATATACCGTAACATACCCTATTCTCGCCTGTTCCTGCCCCGGTATAAACGGGAAGGGAATTCCTTTACTATAAAGACAAGTATATATAAAAATATATCCAAATAAAATAACGATCGACAGAATACGGAAAAATTTATTGTCCAAAATATAAGAACATGTGATCATAAAAACTGAAAACAATAATACCCGCGAAAACTCGGAACAGATATACGCCGGCGCCATGGAAAACATTCTATAAGTTTCGGAAAAGAAAGTCTCGCCAATAAAATCCACCGCACTTATGATGACCGGAACGGCAATTGAAACAAATCCCCATATACTCAATACACTCAGATAATACTTATTCGTGCATTTCTTTTCTTTCCTATATATGAAAAGGTAGCAAAAAAGCGCTACAATCTCCAGACCGACATGAAAAGCGAAAAAAATATAATAATGATAAAGCTGCAAGCCTGTCAATGCAACCTGCAGCATACCTGTTACGAATTGCATCAAATACAATCCGCCCAACAAAAAGCACATCAGCCAGATGCCTTGATAGTGAATTTTGGCATCTTCTATCGTTTCTTTTATAAAATCAATTTTCTCTATCGCTTCATTTCTGTTCATCTGTGAATCCTCCTTAATCTCTTTTGTTTATATCGTAAACTAGTTTATGATAAGTGTCAATGAAAGATTGGATTTTCCACAAAATGTTAGCGAAGCACTACTCCCTATAAATCCTATAAATATCAAACTCATTATGCTCTATCCCGAAATGTCCGATCACGTCCATCGTAAGTCCGTTCGCCGCAAGAACATTTTCATCCACCTCCGGCTGCCACTCCGTATGCAGAAACCACACATTGCCGAACTCCTTGGAGAAATCAAATCGCTCCACATATTCAAGCTGTTCCTTCGGAATATAGCACTCGTAAATAAACCCGAAAGTCTCCCAGTTATAAATCACATAATCGTTGGGCGCCAAATTTTCTTCAAAGAAAGCCTCCGTCTGGGGCACATAAGTACTGCGGTACTCCTGCCTGAAACATTCCTTATACTGCACCGCCCCCACGAATAGTAAAAATACCGTAATCACTGCCAGAATCCATTTCTTTGCATTTCTCATGGAAATTCCGAAGAAAAGCGCCAAGAATCCCAGCGCCGGAAGCACATACTGGTCCCGGTAAATCGGCGTCTTCAGCCATGAGGCCACCACGCCTAAGATGACCGTCAGTGTGGGAACAAGCATACACACCAGTGCAAATATTTCCTTTTCCGCCTGCCCCTTCGATATTCGGATCGTATTGTAAGTGCTCGCACCTTTTAAAATGATCAGGAAAATAAATACCATGCCCGGGACAAGTTCCAAGTCAAACGTCCAAGTAAAGTATGACCAGATCACCTCCGCCGTAATCTCCGGTATCCAATAACCCTGCTCCACGCTCGTCACCTGTTTGATGAAAAAAGGCATCCACGGCAGATACAAAACGACCATGCCGACCACACTAAAAACCCATTTTAGAATGCGGATCTTTTCCCTCTTCCATATCATAATCGCCAGAAACAACAGTCCGACAATGACAATCACGGAAACAAATGCAAAATAGTGCGTGTAAGCGGCAGCCGCGCCGCTCAACGCGAGAACCACAAATTCACTTATCTTCCCATTCTGAAATGCAAGATAAGCATACACCCCGCACACCGTCACACAAAACAACGCCAGAGAATACATTCTGACCTGCACGGCGAATTCCATCGTACACGGAATACATGTTAGAAACAAAAGTGTAAGAAATGCTGCGATATCCCCGAAATGTTTACGAACGACCACCGCCAAAAATATGAGCGTCGCCGACATCGGGATGATTGCCGCAATTTTCTGCACAACCAATGCCTCTCCGAAAACCAACGCAAAAATCTTGGCATACAGATAATACAGCGGCGGGTGCACATCCGCCGCCGTGCCCGCAATAATATCCTTGAAACCACCTCTAAGCAGCTGCAGCGTGAACGCCTCATCCGTCCAAATATTATGATTGAACAATAACGACAGGTACAATCCGGTAAAGAAAACCACAACTCCCCAGATACATATCGTCATATAATGTTCCTTAATCTTAGCAATCATTTTCCCCTCCTCAAATGTACCGTATTGCTTTAGACCGTCATGCTTCTATGCTGCGTCGCTCTATGTCGCAATGGCATTTCCCGTATAGAGCTGGTAATATTTTCCTTTCTCATCAATCAACTGATCATGGGTTCCTCTCTCAATGATCCGTCCCTGCTCCAATACCATGATACAATCGGAATTCTTGACAGTGGACAGCCTATGGGCGATCACAAAGGTCGTTCTTCCATTCATCAGCTTATCCATACCATCCTGCACAATACGCTCTGTACGGGTGTCAATCGAACTGGTCGCCTCGTCTAAGATGAGCACCGGCGGGTCGGCAATCGCTGCCCTTGCAATAGCGAGAAGCTGTCTCTGCCCCTGACTCAAGTTCGCACCGTCGCCTGTCAGCACCGTGTCATATCCGTCCGGAAGATGCCTGATAAATCCATCCGCATTAGCCAATTTTGCTGCCGCAATGACTTCTTCATCCGTGGCGTCCAGTTTTCCGTAACGTATGTTATCCATAACCGTACCCGTGAAAAGATGAGTATCCTGCAGCACGATTCCAAGAGAACGTCTCAACTCCGCCTTTTTGATCTTGTTAACATTGATGCCGTCATAACGAATCTTACCGTCCTGTATGTCATAGAAGCGGTTGATCAGGTTCGTGATCGTCGTCTTACCTGCGCCCGTAGAACCGACGAAGGCAATCTTCTGTCCCGGCTGCGCGTAAAGCTTCACGTCATGCAATACGATCTTGTCATCGTTGTAGCCGAAATCCACACCATCAAATACAACATCGCCCTTTAGTTCCACATAATCCACGGCATGATTTGCCTGATGTTCATGCCTCCACGCCCAGCGTCCTGTACGCTCCGCGCTCTCCACCAGTCTGCCGCCTTCTTCTTTCACATTGACCAGCGTTACATACCCTTCATCCGTCTCCGGTACTTCGTCCATCATCTTAAAGATACGTTCCGCTCCCGCCATCGCCATAACAATCGAATTAAACTGTTGACTCACTTGGTTAATCGGCCCGTTAAAGCTCTTATTAAAGGTCAGGAAACTCGCCAGTTCACCCAGCGTCAATCCTGAAATACCGGATAATGCCAGTGCGCCGCCCACAATTGCACAGACTACATAGCTCACATTGCCAAGCTGCATATTGACCGGTCCCACAATGTTGACCAGATAGTTCGCACGGTCTGCACTGTGATAGAGATTATCATTGATTTCCTTGAACTGTTTGATGTTTTCCTCTTCATGACAGAAGACTTTGACTACCTTCTGTCCTTCCATCATTTCTTCGATAAATCCATTTACCTTACCTAAATCCTTCTGCTGCTGAAGGAAATAGCGTCCGCTTAAGCCAGCCGTCTTCTTGGTGATCACCAGCATAACCGCGATCATGACAAGCGTCACAAGCGTCAGCGGCACACTTAAGATGATCATGCTGATAAACACACTGATAATCGTAATCGCGCTGTTAAATACCTGCGGCATACTCTGGCTGACCATCTGTCTGATGGTGTCCGTATCATTGGTGTACACGGACATGATATCACCATGGGAATGCGTGTCGAAGTATTTAATCGGAAGTGTTTCCATATGGGAAAACAAGTCATTCCTCAAATTCCTGAGAACACCCTGCGTCACGTTGATCATAATGCGGTTGTACGCGTAAGCCGCCGCCACACCGACCGCATAGAAAACGGCCACCCTTAAAATCGCCATGGCTAGCGGGTGAAAGTCCGGCGCATCCGCTGATAACATAGGCATAATATAATCGTCAATCAGTCTCTGGATAAACATCGTCCCCTGCACATTGGCAAGGACGCTGATCAGTATGAGAACCGCCACGATCACAAGATGGGGTGCGTAGCTTTTTGCCACATAACCCATCAGTCTCTTAAAAACCAAACCCGGATTTTCTATCTTCTTTCCTTTCGGCATTCTGCCATGCATCGGTCCCGGCATTACTCTTCACCTGCCTTTTCATCAAAATCCCCTCCGCCGCTCGTCTGGGATTCATATACTTCACGATAGATTTCGTTCGTCTCGATCAATTCCTCATGCGTTCCGTAACCGTTGATCCTGCCTTCCTCCATCACGATAATGTGATCTGCATGCTGCACACTGGAGATACGCTGCGCGATGATCAGTTTGGTCGTTTCCGGAATCTCCTGCTCAAAAGCCTTCCGTATTCTGGCGTCCGTAGCCGTATCTACCGCACTTGTGCTGTCGTCCAAGATGAGTACCTTCGGCTTCTTGAGCAGCGCTCTGGCGATACACAAACGCTGTTTCTGTCCGCCGGACACATTGGAGCCTCCCTGCTCTATATATGTATTATAACCTTACGGCATCTGTTCGATAAATTCGTCCGCACACGCAAGCCGGCATACCCGCCTGCATTCCTCCTCCGTAGCGTTCGCATCTCCCCATCGCAGGTTATCAAGCACCGTGCCCGAGAAAAGCACGTTCTTCTGCAATACTACCGCTACCTGATTTCGAAGACTGTCCATGTCATATTCCCGGACATCATGTCCGCCTACCAGAACAGAACCTTTCGTCACATCGTACAGACGGCTGATCAAGTTGACCAGACTCGTCTTGGAACTTCCTGTCCCGCCCAAGATACCTACCGTCTCTCCTGCTTTAATCTTTAGATTGATATCACGCAGTACCGCCTTGCTCTCATCTTTATAATAGGAAAAATCTACATTTCTGAACTCGATATCTCCGTTTGGCACATCGTAAATCGGATTGTCCGGATTAGTCAAATCGCTCTTCTCCTCCAGCACTTCACTGATACGCCTCGCACTGGCGATACTCATACTCATCATAACAAATATCATTGCGACCATCATCAGACTCATCAGAATGTTCATGCAATAAGTCATCAGGCTCATCAGTTCACCTGTCGTCAGTTCACTATGTACGATCATCTTCGCACCCAGCCAGCTGATCAGCAGAATACATGTATAGACCGTAAACTGCATAACGGGCATATTGAGTACCACATTTTTCTCCGCTTTTAAGAAAATATCGTAAATAGCCTGACTGGCTTTCTTCAGCTTAGACGTCTCGTAGTCCTCTCTGACATAGGCTTTGACCACACGGATTGCACTGACATTCTCCTGCACGGAAGCGTTAAGTTCATCATACTTCGGAAAAGCCAACTGAAAATATTTCATTGCTCTTCTTATAATGAAGAAAAGCACTATCGCCAGCAGGACAAGCGCCACCATATAGACAGAAGCGAGCCGCGCGTTGATAAAATACGCCATCGACATCGCACAGATCATGCTGACCGGCGCCCTGAAGCAGATACGCAGGAGCATCTGATAAGCCATCTGCACATTTGTCACATCGGTAGTCAGTCTCGTAACCAATCCCGCCGTGCTGAATTTATCCAAGTTGGAAAAAGAAAATGACTGTATGTTGTCAAACATCGCCTGACGCAGATTGCGCGCAAAGCCGGTAGATGCCCTCGCGCCGAATTTTCCTCCCATAATACCGCAGAATAACCCGCCAAGGGCCGCCGCAATCATACATCCGCCTACCATATAAATGTGGCGCATATTTCCCGCTTCCACACCATCATCAATAATAGACGCCATCATAAGCGGGATCAGCGTCTCAAATACTACTTCCAAGACCATAAAAATCGGTGTCAAAACAGATTCTTTCTTAAACTCTTTAATCTGTGCCGCTAATGTTTTGATCATATTGATAGCAATACTCCTTTCCTAAAAATATCCACCTATATATCATTATTCAAATAAATTTTTATGTCAAGAAAGAACACGAAAATTTCACAAGAGTTTTATATTTTGTAATAATACTTTTATGTAAAATAGGAATTGCTTTTATCCCACGGCAATGCTAATATATTAGAATATTACAGCATGTTTCCGGAAGATAGGGACATGCTTCACACACATAGAGAGGAGAATCTTATGAAAAAGAAAGTATTAGCACTGATTCTTTCTTCTGTTATGGCTCTTTCTTTGATTGGCTGCGGTTCCGACAACGCACAGCCCTCCACAGATACGCCGGCAACAGAAGATACCACCACAAGCACAGAGGATTCAGCGCCCGCTGAGGC
>VSOA01000093.1:3908-12161 GCA_009774585.1 Lachnospiraceae bacterium | reverse complement strand
GATATAGTCATACATAGTACCTCTTTAAAAAGTCAATACTTACATTGCAATTATAAAATATAGAGTTTAAAGAGTCAATATAATTACAGATATATGATGCCTAATAGTTCTTTATCATTTTTCTAAATTCATCGCCACTCGTAAATAGGCACTGCCGTCCACTTAAGCGCATCAAAAATGTCATTAAAATTGTTAAAAATATAAAACCACTTGTTTTGTCTGTGACGCGTCAATAATAAATAAAACTCCTGCCATGCGCAAGAGCTTTATCTTTTTTCGCAATTTTTTTAATATAATTAGGTGTATTTGTGTTCTTATATCCACACACGCCTATTCATTGATAACTATATCTGCATAATCCTCTATCTGTATCATATCAATCATATAAAATCCTCACTCTCTTTATTGGTTTTAAAAATTGATGTGCATCCAAGTATAGATTATCCAATATAGGAACTAAGTCAATATATTCTTCCTCTTCCTTATCATTGTGCTCGTACTTTGCCATAACTACCAGATATCCATTATCCCATTCTTTCACTTTTGTATATCGTTCTAATGAATACGGTGCTAAAAATCGAATCACATAACCATTATACTTAAAAATACTATACATTCCATCATTACACAGATATGCTTCATATTTTACCATGACATCTATTCTTTCTTTGTTCAACCACCAGAAGTCAACCGTTCACAATATCATCCTTACCGGCAGAGCTTCGCCACAACCTGATTGATGACGCTTCCTTCTGCCTTGCCTTTCAGTTCCGGCATCACGGTCTTCATGATCAGACCTTTATTCTTCTGTGCTATCAGATCAGCATATTTCTCCGTCAAAAATGCTTCCACTTCCTGCGCGGACAACATCTTCGGCGCATATTCCTGAAAAACGTCCAGTCTCGCCTGATACTCACTAAGCAAATCTTCACGGGATGTCGGACAAGTATCAATCTGTTCCTTCACCGTCTTAATTTCCTTCAAAATAACACGGTTCACGATTTCCTCCGAAATGTTGTCCCTCGTGCCTTCATCGATCGCAACTTTCTTGGCTGCGGAAACCAATGTAGATATAGCATCCTTGCGCGCCTTGTTCCGCTCCTTCATGGCGGTAATCATATCCTTCTGTAATTGTTCAAACTGCATAATCTTGTCCTCTCTTTCTTATTCATATTCTTTTTCACAGATATAGACTAGAGTAGCTTTACACTCCATACCCTATAACTGTCCATAATGCGCCGTAAATACTTTCTCATATCCGGCGCACTCTTCTTTGATCCTGCCAATGGACTCTCGAGCCTGCCTGCGATCCATCGTATACGGATGTACTGCCATCTCTCCCTTGTCCGCCTTAAATGCATCTCCTGTGAACAAATATTTCTCATCTACCACATACATTGCGGAGCCTTTCGTATGTCCGGGCACCCATATGATACGCACGCTGTGCCCGCCAAGATTCACTGCCCGGTTGTCCGGCAGGTAACTGACCTTATCCGTATCACACCCTTCCGGGAGTTTATTTTTCTTGATAAGCTGCCTGTATGTACTTCCGTCTATCATCTGTTTCTCATGATCACTCATATAAATCGTCGCATTTGAAAATAACGGAATGGATGCCACATGGTCATAATCCGTATGGGTCAGAAAAACACCTTGCACTTTCTCCGCGTCAATCGACAATCGTTCCATCTGTGACTTTACCGCTCTACTATCAGACCCTGCATCCACTACTATCCAGTTCTCACCGACCGGTATAAAAAACAAGTTGTTGCTGCGGTTTTTAACAGCCGTAATATTTGTATCTTCCACTTTGCCGCTGGTCAGCGGATGCATTAAGCACATGGGCCAAACCGCCGCCAGCGCTATGATGACACCCAAAACAATAACGCCTGATAAAATATACATTTCTTCCTCCGATTTTGCACGTAAATCTCATATCTATCCACTGTGTAAATCTGACGCACAAAAATAATCTCCAATTCATCTATTCATTCATAATTATAATCACACCATGCCAAAATGACAATCAGATTGTTTACGAAAGCAGATTGAATATGTACAACTCCTATGATAAAATTTGGGAAACAAATCAAGACAAGTGATGAAACAGAGGTGCCGCCATGAATTTCTTGTGTTTTGGAAATAAAAACAATAAGTCGATTCTTTTTATACATGGAATGGCTTCTACAGCAATGCTTTGCTATGAACCACTTTTAAATCAGTTGTCGGACTACTATGTAATCTTGGCGGAAGTGGACGGTCACAGCGAACATACCAATGACCTTGTCAGCCTTAAAGAAAATTGTGATGAAACAGAAAACTACATCATCAATAATCTGTCCGGTAATCTGTACTGTTTGTCAGGTTTTTCCATGGGCGCAACCATGGCTGTAGAGATAATAGGGCGAGGGAATGTCCATGTTGCCAAAACACATCTTGATGCGGCATTTCTGATAAAGATGGGACTACTGACCAAGCCCTATGAATATCTCTTCTGTAAAGCAATCAAACGGATGCAGAACGGCAAATCCATTCCCAAATTTATGATGGATGCCGTCATGGGGAAAGATAACCGCAGTGTGATTGAAATGCTTTATCCGAATATCACCCAATCTACGATTCGAAACGCATGTGAATTTGTATACAAGTACAGTATTCCTGATAAAATAAGAGACTACAAGGGAGACGTTCTGTTTTGGCGAGGTGCCAACGAGAAATACCCAAGAAAAAGCGCCGCCTTGTTGAAAAAATATCTGCCGGATTTAGTTGATGTCGAAATGGAACATATGGGACACGGACAATATCTGCACGAACACAGCAGAAATTACGCAATTGAACTGATTAAATATCTGCAAAGCTGACAACCCTTACACATCTAAATCAAATAGTAACAATAAAAACAACATATGAAAAACCGGAAAGGAATAAATAGCAATGAGAGTTTTATTTATCGGAAACAGCCATACATACTATAACGATATGCCTCATATGTTTGCGAATATCTGTCACGAGCATCATGCAGATACGGAAATCACCATGTTAGCCCACGCCGGCATGGGATGGGATTTTCATGTGAATGAACCGGAAGTCAGATTCAACATTGCATACGGCGGATACGATGCTGTGATTCTCCAGCACGTTGCACATCCCATGGGCGACTTATCCGTTATGGCGCAATCCGGCAGGCAATTAATACGCTGGGTACAGGAGTCCGGTGCCAGACCAATCCTCTATATGACATGGACCACCAAGGCAGACGGCGAATCCGCTCAAGCACAAATGAGCGACGCCTATCGCAAATTGCAGGAAGAAACCGGATGTGAACTGGCTCCTGTCGGCGACAGATGGTGGGCATATCACCGGGAGCATCCTGAAATCGAACTGTACGCCAAAGACGGTCAACATGCATCCGAAACAGGCTCACGACTAGCCGCCGCTACGATTGCCGAAGTTGTCTTAAATGGTGTCAAATAACACTATCATATTCCATCATGCACAAGTCATCAGGAACAGATTAGGGGCGAAAATCTGATATGCAGATACCCGTCTTCAAATTTTGCTCCCTCAATCTCCCCGCCCGCAAACTCCGGCGGTATTGGAAATCTGCGCTTTTCGTTGCGCACTCCCACCGTCAGTTCGCGCTGTACCTGTTCCAGACACAACTCCTCTTTGTCCGCAAAAGGCAGATAGATTCTTAGTATTCTTTCCTTCCGATCCACTTCATAGATCTCTTTGGCAAACAGAATATCATCGGGATCACACTCCGCAAAAATCTGCTCGCCCAGCTCACGTAATACATCCAACGTTCGAATCTCACTCTTCTGCAATTCTACATAGAAGCGCGGCACTTCACTGAAGCTTCTGCCAATTTCCTGCAAAGCCTCTTCCTGCGCCTGCACCCATTTATTGAAATACCCCTCCATCGCCGCCTGCGGATATACATGATTGACTATGATAGCGTCTACATTATAGTGGTATAGATATAGACAAGTAAAGTTGCGCTTTGCCTCACTGATAACAATTTTCTCCGGCGTGGTGACGACTCGCAGACTTACAACCTGCTTATCCAGCATTAAATTCTGCAGCCGTTTCATCTTGTCCATTAAGTATTCGATATCGTCAAACACATTATCCCCCGGCATCGGAATCTTCATCGCACTCTCTACTACTTTGCCCACCGTCTTAACGCCGATCCTCTTAATCGGCAGAATCTTTTCTATGAATCCTGACAGCCGTTCCGGATATTTGAGAAGCGACAGCGTTTCTCCCGTGGGCGCGCAGTCCACGATAATCGTGTCATATATGGCGCTCTCATACACGTCCAGAATTTTAAACATGGAAAATAATTCTTCTAATCCCGGAAAAACCAGCAGTTCCTCCACCTCAATTCCGCTGCCGCCTTTTAAAGTAAGCAGTTCTTTAAAATAATCTTTCATATTGCCCCAGCTTTTTTCACTTTCATAGACCGTATCGACTTCCAACGCATAAAGATTCTCCGTAACCTTCGTCTCTTCTTTGCCGATTTCCATATCGAAGGAGTCCCCCAGACTGTGCGCCTGATCCGTACTCATAATGAGCACCTTCTTGCCACTTCCAGCTATTTTACAAGCACTTGCTGCTGCCATACTCGTCTTACCGACGCCACCTTTTCCCGTATAGATGATAATTCTCATACTTTGCTCCGTTTCTGCACTTCTCCTGCACATTAAGATTTTCTGTTATGTAATATCAATTTTCCTCGCACCGTTTGGTCTGCCGGAATGCTTTCCTTGTCCGTCTGTACAAGTTCTCTCGTTCCTTTCGTTTACCTCTGCACCGCTCTTTTCATTCTGCGCCATCGCCTTCACAAATTCTGCCGCCATCATCCTCACTTCTCTCTCGATCACTTCCAAATGACCACTCATCTCTTCCGGGAACAACGCATAGACTGCTTTCTTCTGATACTCTTTGGCTATCATGATCCGCTCTAATAATTCTGTATTCATTCTCTGCCTCCTCTCATGGCTGCTTCCTTTCATCTTCATTCATTCCTGATGACAGCCGAACACATTTCCTTCGGCTGTAATAAGCATTGGTAATTTATATCACTATCCTATAACGTAAAATTGATCTGTAGTGTTCCATCCACAAACTTCGCCCCTGAAACCGTATACTTGCGAAGAATATTGGGCAGCGGAATATTGCGCTTGAAATTCCCACTCCTTACAATCAAATCCGCAGCAGACTGATACAAGTCAATATCTTCTTTGTCTGCACCGGGAAGAAATACTTCGAGTCTATAGCCCTCCTGCGTCTGTATGAACTTTTCACGCTCCGTGATCACTCTGTATTCAAACACATTTGCCTGCGCAAGCACATCTTCCACAATCCGCCTTATCGCACGCTCCCCCTTCAATTCTTCATCATACCAAGGGATCTCATAAACCGGCATCGCTGCAAAACATTCCTTCATCTGCGCAATATATTCCTGCTGGATTTCCAGCCATCTGTCAAAAAATGCATTACCAATTTCCTGCGGAAGAACACGGTTGATATAAATTCCGTCCGCATTGAAATTATAGAGATTTAAATACATGTAATTTCTTTTCGTCTCCTCCACCACCATCTTCTCCGGCGTGGTCACAATTCTGACGCATGTGGTGTCTCTGTCTTTCAGCAGTTCTTCCAGTTCAGCCAGCTTTAAGTACATCCTCTCTATATCGTTCATCGCATATCTGTTCGGCATCTCCACTTTAAAAACCGCTTTTGAGACAGGCGCAAGCACCTTCACGCCCACTTTACCAATGGGAAAAAGTTTCTCCATATACCATGAGAGCAGTTCCGGAAATTTCAATAGGGATAATGTCTCCCCGGTAGGCGCACAGTCTACAATGATCCTGTCATACTTTCCGCTGCGGTAAATATCCAAAATTTTTAACAGCGAAAAAAGTTCCTCCATCCCCGGCATCATTCCCAGTTCCTGCAAACTTCCCTGCAGGGGTTGTACGCTGTCTGACTTTCTCTTCTCTGTCTGCGCTTTTGCCGTTTTATTCATCACGTTCTCAGACAACAGTTTGCCAAGATACTCCATGATAAAAGAAAAATCATTCTGCATCACATACTCCGGATCGATCTCGTAGACATCCAGATTTGGAAGTACATTCTCCGGCTCCTTAGCAAGCTTCTTCTCAAAAATATCGCCCAGATTATGCGCCATGTCCGTGCTCATAAGCAGCGTGTGCTTTCCCTCCTCCGCACTCTTAACTGCATGTGCTGCCGCAATACTGCTCTTGCCGACGCCTCCCTTTCCGGTAAAAATATAAATCTTCTGCATATTAATCTCCTTTATTATATTTCTTTGTTCGAATATTTCTTTATTCGAAATATTTACGTTTATATATGGACATCTACTATTCTCATAAATAGATGTCCTTTTATTTGTATTACTCAATCTCAATTCTTCTAACTTTATTAGACTCTGTCTCTTTATGCTTCTCCTGACGAAGTACACCTAAAACCTTCTCCGTCATCTTATGCAGTAAATCCATCTCCTCTTTTGTCAGAGAACCGATTACCTGCATTCCATAGCGAAACATCTCGTTCACCAATGCCTCAAACTGTGCCATGCCCTTATCGCTGAAGCAGATATGCACAACTCTCTTATCTTCCTCGGAGCGTGTGCGCACGACAAAACCGTTCCTCTCCATACGACTGATAATTCCGGTCGCCGTGTTGAGCGGTACGTGAATATAATCGGCAATCTCCGTCATATTCACTTCTTCCTTTCGATACAACAGCCAGAAAATAAGCACTTCATTCTTGGAACAGTTCAGGAAAACGTTCTCCCATAAGTCAGAGGAAATCAGTTCTTTCAATTCCTCTATGTAGTCTATGATAAATCGGGATAGTTCCTCGGGAACTCCTTGCTTTCTTAAGTCCATGGCAACTCCTGCTTAAAAACAATCGAACATTCTATTCCTCTCACTTATAAAAGCCAATGCGAATAGTTCGTGTCTCGAAGTAATTTTATTTTAGTGCAGATGCGAGGGGTTGTCAAGGGATAAATAATGATTAAATCGCAATATATTTTTTCTTAAATACATTCCTACTGTGCCCAATCTAATCCCACTTCCCCGGAAATTTCCTCTTCGTCGGTGCATGAAACTGCTTTGTAAATTCCTCGTTTTCCTCCTCCGGTAAATCTTCAAACACCCCCGGTTCATAAAACTTTCCGCCAAAGCCTGCAAGCCCACTGTTCTTTCGGAAGAGGGATAATCTTATCTGTTATCATCACATTCCATCCTTTTCATTTCTCTTTGTCTTGTTACTGAATTGCGTGTACACAATACATTCAAAACTATTTTTGTTGCTTCTTATGCCTTTGCGTCAAAGGAAGTTCTGTCTGCCAAATAATCGGGAAGTTCAGTCAATTGTTCTCCAAGTTCGTTTTTTACTGCCTTATACTCTTTCCAGTAAATAGAATAAAATTCATTTTTCTTCTCGACTTCAGCCGGCGTCATTTCATAACTCCATCCATATCCGGTATTGGACAGAACTTTCGCACCTTGAAAACTGATTTCAGCCCCATAACCGCCGCCCGTCAGAATCGGACAACGCAATATACCACCGCCCGCCAAAGCAAAACTTTTCTCTGCAAGATTACTTTCTCTTCCCTTTGCTGCCTCCAGATAATCGAGTAACGTCAGTTCTCCGATACCATGGCAATCAGACTTCCCGTTTTGGTTCCGCACAGCGTTTCTCGCTTGTTGATATAATCGCTTACGGTCAGGCGCAACATCCGACAAGTACTCTGCGTTCAACTGAATCACCCGATTCGCTATATATTCTGATTCTGTTTTGTTCGATGCCGTAACTGCCTTCTTTGCAAGTTCCTTAATTTCACTGACAAACTCCTGCTTGGATTTCAGACTTTTTCCTGCGGACGGAATATACGACCAGTTCGGTTCGCCACTATTTACTGTTGTAAGTAAAGTTGATTGTTGTAATTTATTGATTCCCTTAAAATCTATAACCATTATTTTCATCCTTATAAATATTATATTCAACTGATTCTTATATCGTCAGTTTATTGATTTATGTTTAACGGAAGCAAATAATTAGAAGGCTGTTCTTGCATTCTTCGCGCAATATGCTATAATAGACGCAAGCAAGAACTCTTGCGTCTCAAGAATTGCAGAGCAATTCTTGCCTAAACAGCTTATATTTAGCTGCATATTACTAAAGCAAGCAAGAACTCTTGCGTCTCAAGAATTG
>VSOA01000093.1:0-3808 GCA_009774585.1 Lachnospiraceae bacterium | reverse complement strand
AGCAATTCTTGCCTAAACAGCTTATATTTAGCTGCATATTACTAAAGCAAGCAAGAACTCTTGCGTCTCAAGAATTGTAGCGCAATTCTTGCCTAAACAGCTTATATTTAGCTGCATATTACTAAAGCAAGCAAGAAAGAACAGCTTGCGTATACTACATGGGGATATAGCTCAGTTGGGAGAGCGATACGTTCGCAACGTATAGGTCAGGGGTTCGAGTCCCCCTATCTCCATTTTGATGGTGCCGAAACCTTGATATTATCGAAGTTTCCGGCACTTCTTTTTTGCAGATTAATCCGGATGTTTTCACAATCCAAAATATAGGCGTATCAAATAGCTGCTTGATAAGGTATCGTGACTTGAAAAAGATATGATAACTGCCAAAGCAGCTTTAAGACGGTTGCATCCCCTCCCAAACTATTCTATAATAGCTATAGCATCAGTTCTGGGAGGAGTGCGGTTTATCCGTACTGCCAGTGTCTAGGTTCACACTTTTGATTATCCCGTAGAACACTTGGCAGCTGATGCTATTTTTTCTTGTTCTTTCCCTTTTCTGCCTTCGCAGGTTTTTTTACCGGAATATCTTTCAGCAGAGCTGCTTTCCCCACATTACCTTCCACTTTAATCTTTCCTGTCAGAAATGCCTTGACTACATCCAGTTTTCCCGACGCAATTTCCTCAAGAACTGCCGCCTTCGTAGTAACAAGCGCGTCACGGTCATAGTATTCATACGGCTGCACAGTCACTTTTCCATCTGCCGCTTCCAAGTAAAATGCTCCGGCCGCCTCGCCTTCCACATTAAACTGAATTGCCAGATGTTCCTTTACTTTGGACGCATCTACATCTTTATATGCTTCCTGTACCTGTCTTACTAATTCTTCATAAGTCATTGCAAATTCCTCCTCTTTACTTCATAATTATGCTTACTCGTTTAGTATAACACACTACCTAGGCTTACGGAACATTCTCCTGTGCTTTAGCTGCTTATTTCCCTCCCTTAATACATTCATCGGCTCATTTACTCGCTCTTTCATTGGAAGTAAATAATTCCAAATCCATATAATCCACGTAGATATTTTGGATATCCAGTCCAAGTTCTTCAGATGCGAGAGATTTGATTCCACTCTGCAGTTCAGAATTCGGATTTTTTTCTTGACATATAATCATTATATATGCTTTCGTGATCTCATCATCTAAATCACTTAAAAACACATATGCCTCAACAACGTTCTTTTGATCGTAATCGAGTAAAGCATTTCTCAGTTCAATCGCTTTAATATTCTTTTGATCCTGTGGCAGAGAATAATTATCCGCGTAATCATGTTGGTTTTCTATGCTGCGTAATGTACTAAACCCCAAAATAGCACAGACAACCGCTGCCAGAATAACGCTTGCTGCAACGACTATTCTTTTTGAATGTTTTTTATATTTCATAATAGCACCTAACCTCTCTTTCAAATTCTTCTTGTCCTCAAACATAGCTATTGAAAGAGGCATCTTTCTTATGGAATCAGCCGCAACTGCAATCAGCGTATCGCCGTACTGTTGCATTTCCCTCATATCAAACTTCTTTATGACGGATTCATCGCACGCTAACTCGCATGCTTTGTTCATTTCCCGACGTACATAATAGACCAACGGATTAAACCAGTGCATTGCTCCGGCAAAAATCAGCAGCCATTTAATGAAAATGTCATGCCTTTTCATATGTGTAATTTCATGTAGCAGAATGTTCTGAAGCCTCATATCCTCATATTTCTTATCAGGCAAAATAATCTCAGGACGAAAGAACCCAATTAAAATCGGTGTTTCCACGATTGAATTTTTATATAACCGCAGAGTTCTTTTTCTTTCTAACAGGTTATTCAGCGCTTCTATTTCCTGCCGGTCTGCACTTCGATTATGTTTGTCCAGCCTGCGGACATAAGACGCATAACATATCATATGAAAGCCAAGAGTCAGCATCATTCCTACTTGCCAACAAATAAATAACATAACGGCAATACTTGGAGACTGAGTAATCTGCCGGATACTTTGTCCGTTCTTATTTTGCGGTATAAATACGAGTTTTACAGGCGTTTCAGACGCTGTATCAGAAATCCATTGTACGATATCATACACCGGTTTTATTGACGTCATCGATTGATCCGATATCGGAATCACAATGAGTTTGGATATAGGCAGCATTAAAGCGATCACTGCCGAAATCCACATATAATACTGGAATGTCTTAGAAAGTTTATCTTTTATAATCAGTTTGAAAATAAATAGAACAAATGATACAATACTACCGGTAAATGTCGTCGAAAGAATGAGTTTAATCACCTCTACGGAATATGCTTCAACAACCGTCATTTATTCTCGTCCCCCATTCGGAAATACATCTTCAGTTCATCAATATCCGCTTCTGTAAGTTCCCCGTTTTGACAGAGCGCTGCAACAAAATTCTTTGTACTGCCGTCATAAAGTTTATCTATCAAACTTTTTTTCCTATGCATCATATAATCTTCTTTTGTTACATTCGGCATATAGTAATGGACTTCTTTCTCTTGAATCGAAATAGCACCCTTTTTCTGCAGCCTTCTTAAAAGTGTTGCAATGGTAGACTTCTCCCAGCCCATTTTATCACTTAATTCTGTACGAATATCACTAAATGATACAACCTGTTTTTCTCGCCAAAGTATTCTCATTACCTCAAGTTCCGCGTCAGAAATCTTAAAACCTATTGTACTCATTACTGTCTTCCTCTTTCGTGTTACATTTGTAACACGATTAAAGTATACATATCTTTTCCCGTTCTTTCAACAAATATTAAATTCTAATCTTCTTTCGCCTCATTATGGATTTAATCGCTGCTTGGCAGGCAGAAGCATTTGTGTTCTATTTGAAAAACGCGGCTCATAAAAATGCGCCGCGACTAAAAAATACCTATATTCTCGAAATTATTTTGCTTTGACATCTACCGCAATACTCCTTACTGCCATTTAATAACTAACAATTCCTGCAAATCTGTGTCAAACGCATGAGATCCTGATACAAACTGCCCTCATCTTCTAAATCAATCATATGCCCCTTCTGTCCATTTCCTTCATTGGTCTGATGATAAATGTCTTGTAATTCAATCGTGCATAATGTTTTTCCTGCTTTTTTAAATTTTACATTCCATCTTCTCTCCATACTGCACGAACTAAATTCTATTTTCTCACTACACCCGTATGTGTTCTTAATTTCCGAACAAAATTGCATGAAAATCGGATTCTTGACATATTCTCCTATTTCTTCCAAAGTAGGACAGCTATTCTTATCCTGCAGATCAATCATAACGACACCTGCCTCCATATTTTATTATATCAGTAAATTTTCAATTCAAATTTGTCTATTTATTATCTGCGCAATATTTTATCCATAGCTTTCCCTTTAGCCAGTTCATCAACCAGCTTATCCAGATAACGTATCTCCTGCATTAGCGGCTCCTCAATTTCTTCTACTCTTACGCCGCAGACCACACCTTTGATCATTTTCCTATTTTCATTTAACTGTGGAGCATTGTTAAAGAAATCCCCGTAATGAAGTGAACTGTTCAGCAGGTCATTCAATTCTGTCAGGGAATACCCTGTAAGCCAGCAAATAATCTCATCGACTTCCTGTCTTGTCCTTCCCTTCTTCTCTGCCTTATTGACAAGAAGATGATAAACCTTTGAGAAATCCATCTGATACACTTTCGCATTATCCATAAAAATCTCCATTCCGCCGCCTTTGGCTGGCGGCACAAATAGCAATGAAAGTATTTCAACTCTCCACGTTGTGC
>VSOA01000092.1 GCA_009774585.1 Lachnospiraceae bacterium | reverse complement strand
CATAGTGCCACCGCCTGTATTTGATAATTACATTATACCAAATATAGGCGGTGGTATCTACTTTTTCAGCGGCCTCCTCAGGATACTTGGATGATTCCACCGCCCATGCCCTATTATTGATAATCGTTATTAAATCCTCCGCATACATCTGATTATCTCTATACATTTCTTTCAGAAACGCTTCCACATCTATAAAAATATATTCCCAGCGGCATGGCGCAAAATTCGTACTGTTCGTGTTATGAGGATAATTTTTGGGAATAATTGTAATCGTACCTGCCTCATACGGTATATTCTCCTCATCCAATACCATTTCTCCGTCTCCACCGTAGCAGAATCCAATCTCCATATAATTATGGAAATGCAGGCAGTCTATCCCGTCGCCATAAGGACGCACCCACGCCTCGCCGAGGAGCGCCAGACACGGTTCGTCCTGCGGAATCTCATAATATCTGAACTGTATTTCCTTCTTTCGCTTTCCACCGACGTTCATGCATCAGTTCCTCCACTTATTATTTTAGTAAAGTTATTTTAGCAAAATATGAATCCTGCGTAAATGCTATTTGCGTTTTTTCGCCTAGAAATATATACTGATAATAAACGAAACAATATATAAACGACGTATAATATATCAACGCGCAATCATTGTAAATCTTTAAATAACAAATAATAATATAAAAATCCGGGAGAGAATCATGATCGAGATTTACTTTAGAACAGACGGAAACAGTATCATTGCGACAGGACATATCATGCGCTGTCTTACTATCGCGCGCGCCTGCGTAAAAAGAAATGCCAAAGTCAAATTCATTGTATCCGACCAAGAGAGTCTGGCGCTGATACAGGAACATTTCGCATTTTTACAGGAATTTGAAGTTCTCTGCCTGCACAGCGATTACACAAATCTAATGCCGGAAATCCCCGTACTTTCTGCACTCGCCATACAGAAATGCTGTAAACCTTGGATTTTTGTAGACTCCTACTATGCCACGCCCGATTATCTGTTATCGCTTCGGGATTCTTTCCGCGTGGCATATTTAGACGACCTCAGAGAGTTTGACTGCCCCGTAGATCTTGTCATCAATTATGATACAGATGAAGACTGCGCTTATTATGCCAAAGCAGACCAAAGGCTGTTAGGTCTCCGTTACACGCCACTGCGCGAACAATTTGCTAATACCGCCTACGCGGTACGTCCGGCCGTCAAAGATGTGCTGCTCTCCACCGGCGGCACCGACCCTTATGCCGTGGCAGAGCATCTGCTTTGCTCCGTCTATGGCGGAACATCCTTGACGCAGGATATCCGGCCGCTGCAATCTCTTCATTATCATATTCTTACAAGCAGCGCCAATATACGTTACGATATTTTATCTGCCTATGCGCAGAAACATCCAAATATACACATTCACAAAGGTATCACAGACGTTGTGTCGTTGATGGCGTCCTGTGATCTTGCCGTCTGTGCCGGCGGCACTACTCTATGCGAACTATGCGCAGTGGGCGTTCCCACCATCAGCTATCTGATGGCCGAAAACCAGCGCACCGCCGTAAACACTTATGCTTCATTGGGGCTGATTCCTTATGCCGGGGACATTCGCACTGCCACCGCTCCCTGCCACACATCCTGCACCGAGACGCATGAATTTCTTCCTTTGGTTAACCCTGACGCTATATCTGCCATTCTTTCTTTCATGACATACATGTCACAAGATGTGTCAAAACGACAAAAAAGCTCCCAATCCATGAGAGCTTTTCTAAACGGAGACGGTGCAGGTCAAATCGCCTGCGCACTTGTCCCCTGACCACGATATTCCTTGCCACGGCGCCTGCGCTGATATGCCTTCCAAGCAATATATGCAATTGTCAGTGCAGACACCAAATTCGCCGCAATAAACGCGGGATGCGGTCCGTACCGCACGCGGATCATATGTTCTTGTCCGTCACCCCGGACCATAAAGCGCATTCGCGCGCCTGTTCCCCGTTCTATTGTAAGCCGGCTGCCGGTTTCGTCATAGGCACGATAACCGATGTAACTTAGCATCGGCAGTTCTATATAGCAGTCTTTATCGGCTGTATACACCAGTACAGCCTTCGTTCCTTTCTTTTGGTATTGACGAATCTGCACGCTGTTCTGCTCTGAAACGACAACACTGGAGGTTAATTTGTCATCGCTCGCCCCCTCAATCCTCCATTCATGCGGATAGAAAAGCCCTACGTTTGCCGCCAGCTTACTGTCATGCCCCTTCGATGCGGCTGCTTCGGCATTTTCATAAGGCATATGGCTGTTGTCTGTAGGCACTGATACGATAATCAGGAGGTTTAGCCCTATGAGCAGTGCGAAAATAATATTCCGATGCGGCTTCAATATTTGTGACTCGGACAAACCGATTGCCCCGACGAACACGAAGCATGCCGACGCCGGTCCCAGAAAGCGCCACGGAAACTGAATCATCGTGACAATATTTTCAAACAACTCATTGGAAAGCATCGTTTTACTCGGAAAATATCCCGTTATCATATAAGTAAGCATACATCCTAATACAAGCAGATAAATAAGATAACCGTCTTTATCCGTCTTCTTTCTGTCTCTTTCACACAGAAGCCCTATAACGCCGATCCCTATACAGCCTAAGAGCGCAAGTCCCAGCGTAAAGTACTGTTTATTATACGGGCTGAAGCTCTGCGTCAAATTAGAGGGATTTATTGACTGCTCAAAATATCCGCTCCATCTGAGTGTTTCGGTACTTAAGCTTTCGCCAAAATAATAGTAGACAAACGGCGCCATATACCACATGTTAAGAAGCACCGTTATCCCTGCTGCCTTACCGATCTCTATATATCTTTTTTCCTTTACGATGCGTACGCACCACACAAGCGCGGTAATCAGACAAATAACCGCCGCAAACGCTGCGCTTAAAATATGGCTCTGCAAGATACCGCTAAAGCCAATCACAAGGTAATACCACCTCTTCCGCTCACCCATAATAACATGATACATTCCTGCAATCACAAGCGGCCAGAAAATAAGCGCCAACGTTTCCCCCAAATCTCCTCTGGAGAAAATATTGGTAAAGCGATAGGGCATCAATGTATAAAGCACCACTGCCAGAATCACGCTTCTGCGGGATTTGCTCATGGATTTTACCGCCGCATAGGCGCATACTGCAGAACCCAAATTGGCAAGAAATATCAACACTTTATAAGAAAGCGCGATTGACACGCGGCAAATTCTTAAGAAAGCTCCTATATACAGAAACAGATAAGGATACATCGCATTCAGATATCCGTTTTCCGATAATCCGTCAGGCTGGATATTCACCGGAATCTGTCCATCCAGAATGCCGTCTTTAAGTCCTTCTAAGCGCGCGAGATGATAACACAAGTCATCACCGTTATATAAGTACGTCTGCATGAGCGGCGTCGTAGCAAGAAGCGCAACACCGAAAATAATGCCGTAGTCCACAAGCTGTTCCTGTGTCAGCCGCAAGCTTTCTTCCACGAATATTTTCCATGCCGCAAAGCTGCACAACAAAAATACTGCCATAAAGAAAATTGTATCGGAATAAAACATCGTTCTCGGCGTAAGACTCAGACTTTTGAGGGTGAGCATACCGCTTCCGCCGTAATTAACCTGCAACTGCAGCTGTTTCGCATCCTTGGACAGTGTAAAATCAGCAGTAAGCTGCGTTTGTAACGGGTCTATTTCCCATGCCGCCGCTTTTCTTCCCTGTTCCCATAATTCCAGAACAGACCCCTCCTCCTCCGCAACATAATTCAGTTGTGCAGTGTAAGTGCCTTTATTCATGATATAGCGCGGCGTGCCGGCAACGATACCGTTCACCGCCACAGAATCGCTCAGCACAAGACTGCTCTCCGAATCAATCAAACCAACCGAATGCTGTAACTTCGTCCCTGCATACACAAGGGGACTGGAGCCTTCATTGTCCAGCCAAAGCAGCAGTGTGATAAAACATACCGCAACAATATAAATTATTTTATTTTTAGTCGGTATCTCTCTTGTCTGCATAATCTTTCCATTCTCTTATTCGATACAATTTGATATGCGTCGTTCCTACAGCGGCGTCTATTTAACCGCATAGTAAGCTGCAATTTTCGTAACAGCCGCAATAACGCTCTCCACATCTTCATCCGTCATGGCGTAATAAAGCGGCAGTGACATCATCTCTTCATACAACTTCTCCGCATTCGGACACAGCCCTCTTTGATATCCCATTTTCTCGTAATGCGGGAAATAGTAAGTCGGTATATAATGTACGTTGCAGCAGACATTTTCCGCCGCCAGCGCCTCAAAGAATCCTTTTCTGTCAATTGTCAGCTTCTCCGGCACAATACGAAGAATATATAAATGTCTCGTCGTATCCGATTCCGGTATCTCCCTCTGCACGAACAACGAAGGAATCTTAGCAAACGCCTCGTTATATCTTGCCACAATCTCTTTTCTTCTTCTGCGAAACATCGGGAGCTTGTCAAGCTGGCTGATGATAAGCGCCGCCTGAATATCCGTCATGCGGTAATTATATCCGAGGTCTACCTGCTCATAGTACCATGTACCGTCAGGTTCATGTTCCATTAGGCTCGTATCACGAGTAATACCATGAGAACGGTAAAGCAAAAGCTTCTGATACAGCGTCTCATCATTAGTGAGCACCGCGCCGCCCTCTCCGCCGGTTACGGTTTTCACCGGGTGAAAACTGAACGTAGTCATGTCCGAAATAGAACCGTTGGCTCTCCCTTTATATTTTGTGCCGATGACATGCGCTCCGTCCTCAATTAGCGTCAGGTTATGCTCCCTGCAAATCTTCTGTATCGGTTCCAGATCGGCGGACTGCCCTGTGTAGTCTACTGCAACTACGGCCTTTGTCCGCTCCGTGACAGCTTCTTCTATCTTCTGAGGATCAATATTATATGTCTCCGGATCGATATCCGCAAATACCGGTCTGGCCCCGCAGTACAAAGCGCAGTTGGCTGATGCCGCAAAAGTAATCGGTGTCGTAATTACTTCGTCTCCTTCTCCCACTCCGGCCGCCATTGCCGCCATATGGAGCGCAGCAGTACCGTTGCTGCACACCACGGCGTATTTTGCACCGGTCAGCTCACACAGCTTGTCCTCCAGTTCTTTGATTTTGGGTCCGCACGTCAGGTCGGCATACTTTAACACTTCTGTCACTGCCCGGACATCGGCATCGTCGATATATTGATGCCCGTAATAAATCTTCGTCTCCCTCACCGGGGCGCCGCCTTCGATAGCCGGTTTGTTTACCGCAGTTTGATTCATCTTATCATCTCCTATACAGATTCCTGTGCATATTCTCATATAATCCATAAAGGACATGCACTCGACATACATGTCCTTTAATATCTATATTCCTCTGTCCGATTGACAAATACACTATTTGGTCTGCTCAACGTCTTTCAGCAATGTCCTGATATCTTCCACCGAAAGCCATTCCGTGTTCGTACCCGAACTGTACGAGAAGCCTTCCTCTACCTTACTGCCGCTTAAGTCCGGCTGTTGTCTGTCGTTCCACGTCATCTGCGGGTATACGATGAAATGTTTATCATATTCATAAGTTGTATGTGAGTCTTCAGGAGTCACCATAATCTCATGCAGCTTCTCACCCGGTCTGATCCCCGTCTCTTTAATCTTACATCCCGGAAGCATTGCTTCCGCCAAATCGGTAACTTTGAAAGAAGGAATCTTACTGATAAACGTCTCGCCGCCCTTCGCTTCCGCAAGCGCCTTAATCACCAGTTCCACACCCTGCGTCAGGCTGATCCAGAATCGCGTCATCCTGACATCCGTCACCGGCATCTCAGTTCCGCCTTCCTCAATCACCTTACGGAACACAGGAATCACCGAGCCGCGGCTGCCCGCCACATTGCCGTAGCGCACGATGGAGAAGTTGATATCTTTCGATCCTGCGTAAGCATTCGCCGCAACGAATAACTTGTCCGACACAAGCTTCGTACCGCCATAGAGGTTCACCGGATTAACCGCTTTATCAGTTGACAGCGCTACCACCCTGCTCACACCACAGTCCAACGCCGCATCAATCACATTCATGGCGCCATGAATATTTGTCTTAATCGCCTCATTGGGATTATACTCACATGCCGGCACCTGCTTTAATGCCGCAGCATGTATAATATAATCGACGCCCTCACATGCCCTCTTGAGCCGCTCAGCATCTCTTACGTCCCCGATAAAGAACCGCAGCTTATCCGCATATTCTTTAAACTCGTCTGCCATCACCCACTGCTTAAATTCATCTCTGGAATAAATAATGATTTTCTTAGGTTCATAATGTGTCAATACATATCTGGAAAAACATTTTCCGAAAGAGCCCGTTCCTCCCGTCACCAGAATCGTTTTATTATTTAACATGAATTTTCCTCCGCATTATAATGAAATCTTTTACATCGTTCACTAGTATATCATAGCAAAAATCTGTTTGCAATCATTCATCTATATAGAAATAATACACGTCACAGTACTTTTCCGAGAAAACATGCCGGCTGGCGTCTATCCCACGCTGATTGCCAAAGACAATACCCATAGGCGCCTCGTCGCTGTATGATCCCTTTGACTGATACACCGTCAGCTCTTCCGCACTCCGTATTCTCTCATCATCGATAAACGCTTCTCCCTGCGCTTCCCTCTGTACATCAACAAAATACACCGCCGGATAGGCAAACAGTTCATTTGCCACGTCCCAGATGCACCATTCTTCACCTTGATTGTACAGATAAACCGCGGGGATGTCTTTTGCCGCGCATTCTTCGGCAAACGCCACCTGTTCGGAATCCTCCGGATAGAGAAATTCCACCCCGCCCGACCGGTGTCCTATGATAAGCATCACCACGCAGAATGCGACGCCCGTTATTCCGATATATTTCTTACCCGCGTCCGCAAAGATGGCAGCCGCATACCGGCACTTCTCCTGCATCTCCTGACAGTGCATGGCAAATCCTGCCGACGCCCGGCCATAAAGTTCCTTAATCCCCACAAAAACCAACAGCACAACAATACCGTAAATCGGAAGCTGATAGCGGACGGACGTCCCGCCAAGAAGAAGCGCCGTCTTAGAAACCGTCAGGAAATATCCTATTACCGCAAATACAAGTATCCGATATCCTGTTCCGGAGCAGCCGGACTCATGTTGCATTTTGCCTTCTGTCACTAACTTCCTGACATGCCTTGTTTTTTCCCGCCTATCATCACTGCCGGCATCGCTGCCAGCCTTGCTTCCCCACCGCGTCGCTATGACAAGCGTCACCGCGGCAAGCGCGACTCCAAGCGCCGTCAAGACCCAGAGAAACCGCCCAAACACATACCCGTTCATGAGACTTAAGAAAAATCCGATTCTCTCAAACGTGTTAGATACGTCAAAGAAATTCTCCGTCGCCTGCGCTCCCCTCTGCCCACGGAACATCTGACCAAGACATGACGGATAGGTCAAGTATGCAAGTATCAGCGCACTACCTTGCGCGATACCGTATCTGATACAGTTCCAAAGATTTCTGTCCCTCCACAGAAGCCACACCCCAAAGGCGATTGCCAGAAAAAAGAGAAATATAAAATAGTAATACTGAGTCAGAAATCCCGTATAAGTCACTACTGCCATCGGTATCAGGCACTTTCCGACAGACAGTTTTTTTCCATAGCTTTGTGCCGCGCGCACATGAAGAATCGCACACAACAGCACAAACATCGTCAGCATCTCGTACATTCTGATAAACACCACACCGCTTAACGCGGCAGGCGTAAGTCCATAGAAACACGTGACAAGAAGTGGTATTTTCTTATCCTGCCCGCCGGCTAAATATGACAAATATGTCAGTAAAATAAGATTGATACCGTGTAGAATAAGGTTAACCGACAACCCGATCCACTTGGAGAATACGTTCGGAACCAAGGACGCCGCCGTGTGAAACAGCCAGTAATACATGGGCGGATGCACGTCCCACGATTGAATCAGTTTCACCAGTCCATACTGAAAACGCTGGTCCGGAAGCACTACAAACTCATTGCGGTAAGTTTCCCTGTCCATCCACTGCCCGTCTTCCACATAGAATCCGTTCGTACGCGCCGTGGCGTAATAGGTATAATATTCGTCCTCATGAAATCCCTGTTTCTGCGTACAGAAATAAAAGGCGGCCGCCATCTGCACCACCCAGATTATCAGAAACGCTATGAGGTATTTACGGTTTTCTTTATTTATATACCTTTTTAAACTACCGCTGTTTTGCCGCTGTCCCATCTTTGTTTCCTGTCATCTCCCGTTCATGTCTTTTGCCGCGATGCCTTCATTTTCCCTGCATGAACTTTCCTGACCGTCTTAGGCGCTATCGTCAAAAGCAGCAGATATATTTTATTTTTCCCTGTCAGATAAGGATTTATGACACTGTCGCACAGATGTCTTCGCAAATATTTTTTTACACAACTATAAAATGCATTGTCTTTCGTCATCTGCGATATCGGCACATGAAGCAGATAATCCAGCCTCTGATATAGATTGAAACGCACCGCATAAGAATGCAGTCCCGGATATTTCCGGTCAACCAGTTCCTGTATCTTGCCAGCGTTATCTACAATATCCAGAAATACCCGCGAGAAACTGTCCTGCGTTCTGCTTCTTGTGGTACTTTGCTTACGGCACACCACATGATAGCACTGCTTCGGCAGAATCAGAACACCGTCGATTTCCTGCAACATCTCTATGAGCAGACTGAAGTCCTCGTTCAACACCCCTTCCGGAAATCTATGATTATCAAAAAGGGAACGTTTGACCAATTTCGTACAGAAAGAGCAGTCTCCTTTATGCAGCAGCAAATCTCTGATAAAATCCTGCGTCGTACAGAATACTTCCCCGGCAGGCGGTATGCACACATCCGGAAGGTGCGTACCGCTTTCGTCCAACTCTTCTCTGGAAATCTGGACAATCGGCGCCTTTTTCATCAGCATGGCTGTAATCATCAGTTCATACATATCCGGCTCAATATAGTCGTCGCTGTCCACGAAGCCGAGATATTCTCCTGTCGCCAGCTTGATGCCCATATTGCGCGCAGAGGAAGCGCCGCCGTTCTTCTTATGATATGTTCTGATACGGCAATCCTTTAGCGCAAGCTGCTCGCATAATCTATCCGTACCGTCTGTAGAACCGTCGTCTATAAGAAGAATCTCTAAATCAGCATGCGTCTGCGCGCAAATAGATTCTACACATCTTTCCAGACAGTCTATGGAATTATATACCGGTACAATCACACTGATTTTCTCAGCCACTTTTATATCACTCCGTCTATCATCGCCCTGTACATTTTACCCGGTCTTACAGGCTCCGCCACGCTCAAAGGTCCACTTTGTGCAGGCGCGATGTTTCCATGCAATAAGCATTCCGCAAACCTCACAAGTTCTTTTGCCGCATGTTCCGCATTCCATATATCGCGTATCGTCTCATACGCGGCGCGTCCCAACTTCCGATACCTTGGGAAATCGGCAAAAAGCTCCAGAACGAGTTCTTCCATTTTCTCATAATTATCATCCGGATAAACAAGGCCGTTTACTCCATGCCGAATCAAATACGGCGCAGCGCCTACCTGCGCGTTTACCACTTCCACGCACCCGCTGTTCATGCCCTCATTAATAACGGCTCCCCATCCTTCCAGATAATTGCTTGTGAAAAGATGGATATGACACCTCTCCATCACGTCGCGCACCTGTTCCGGCGCCGTATAGCCGTACAAACGGATATATGACGACAGTCCAGAACTCTCCACATCGCGTCTGACGACCGGCTCCAACTCTCCGTCACCCAGCATATGAATCCGGAAATCATACCCTCTGCCGCGCAGCGTCTTTGCAAGACGAACCACATATTCCGGATGCTTCAGAGGAATAAACCTGCCTGCCCACACAATATGGAGCGTTCCGTCCTGCGGCTTCATCACCTCAAACTCTTTGTCCTCATAAATACGCAGCGATGTAAAATATCCCCATTTGAACATCTTACCGGGATATGCGCTGATCAGACGGAAATCCGACGCCGTATAAGCGCCGGCACACAGCATACATACATTTTGATTGCGATACTTGATATGTTCCGCGTACTTCGCAATCAAGCCCCGGGGAGAGACCGCTTTCCACTGTCCTTCCCTATATAGACGCTCACTGACGCGAAGAGTCGTCTTCCCGGTCTCAAGTCTGGACTGTACAATGTCTTCCCTCCCCGTCCATCCGAACAGTACCACATCACTCTCAGCTATTTTCTTAAGGCAGTCGTACTCCGTCTCATACAGACACTGCACATATGGAAGTTTGTTTAAATCCACTCCCCACCCCATAGCCACGCGTTCTTCCTCCATCGGCATCGTCTGAATGAACGTATAGTCTGCGCCCAGCCTTCGATAAAGCGCCCCACATAAAGGAATCTGATGATGATTAATATAATTAGACACAAAGGTAAATGTCATGATAATATCTCCCGATAGATGTGTATCAGGCGGTAATAATTCTGATCCGCGTCATGGTTAACCCGCGCATGTTTTCTGGCATTGTCCGAGAACCGCTCCACGATGGCTTCCTTCGTAAAGATTTCTATAATCCGGTCTGCCAGCGCTTCCACGTCCCCCGCAGGATAAAGCATACCGTCCCCGCCGTCCGTCAGCAGGTTATGTACCCCGCCTACATCCGCAGCCACGCAGGGCACGCCAAGTAACATCGCTTCCCCCAGTGAATTAGGAGAGTTCTCTAACGCTGACGGCAATACAAAGAGATGACTTTGCAGATACTGTTCTTTCATCTCCTCTGCCGTCAGCTTACCCAGCATCGTAATCTTATCACCGAGATTATTCTCCTTAATCAGTTTTCTAAGATATTTGCCATATGCCGACAGCTTCAGTCTGTCCTGCAAAGTACCGCTCTCAATAATATTATTGCCTGCCACATAGACGTGCGCGTCAGGGAATTGTTCCAATACTCTCGGCAGAGCCCGTAACAGATAATGAAACCCTTTCAACGGATAATCTCCCTGACTTAAGAAGATACTGTACGGTCTGCATGTCGTTCTCTTCCATCTGTCATGATAGAAAATTCCCCGCAGAGTCTCATTCAGATAATAATATTTCGCTTCCGGATTCATCTTCTGTGTCTGTGTGATGTCGAAATCCGTTCTGCCCGCAACATTACCCGTCAAGAGCAGCGCTTTTTTCTCATTCTCACCGCGTTTCTTAAACTTCTTCTGCTGCTGTTTGATACTGTCATGTCTGATTCTGTCGCGCAGAGTCACTTGTCTTTGCACTTTCGGCGGCAGGTCAGCCATGTATTCCTCCGCAATGGCGCTGCACACTCCCTGTATACCCACCAACGTCCTCTCCGGCCGTCCGTAAACTTTGATGCACGCGAGCGTATGCGGAAACTCTGTGCCGAACACATGCAGGATATCCGGCTTAAAATCTTCCAGTATCTCACTAAAACGTGTTTCTAATCCGTCATCATATACCTCTGGTGTATTTAAGTTCTCCAAAAAACTATAGCAGTGGCACGTCGTGTTCTCTCCAAGCTGCAACTGGCGGTAAAAATTCCCCATCTCCTCATCTACCGGAAACGCAATGCCCAATTCAATACGATTCCACCCCTGCTCCTGTACAACCCTCTCTAACAGTCCGCTCAGCCAGCCCTCTCTGCTGCTGTAGGAAGTTCCCAGCTGTCTGGCGATTGTAGGAAGCATAATGTTACATACCCATAGTACTTTCATGTCTCTTCCCTCCGAAGTATTGTCAATTGTCATCTGGATTTATTTCTGTATATTACTTTTCTCTTAATCGTCTGGTATATCCCTGCCGTCACGGGATTTCTGGCAATCCATGTCCTCACTGGCGCAAGCGTCAGCATCATGATCAGACGATATTTTCGCACTTTTGAAGCCGGCATATATTTACCTGTAATATCTTTGTGTTCACGCCTCGAACGCCTCTCATTATCCCGCGACTCAGAGAATCCTCCCCCTTCATAGCGTGCCACGGTCATCGGCATATATACCGTCTTGGCATGGACTTTGTAATAGCACCACAGAAAATGCTCGTAATCCGCCCTCACATCATAAGAAATATCGAAACCTCTTGTCCGAAACAGCCCTGCATCATAGAAACATGCCTGATGACATGGCAGATTACGGTAACATGCAAAGTCGTCAATCACAGGGTTGGAC
>VSOA01000091.1 GCA_009774585.1 Lachnospiraceae bacterium | reverse complement strand
AAATTATAAAGCAGCCGGAAAAGGTATTTGTGTCTTCGCTCCGCACTGTTCTTTCTTTATATTAATATATACACAACATTTGCTTGCATTTCAAGTGCAAAAAATGATAAAATAGTGCTATAGAATACTTTTTTATGGTTTCCATATGCACTGTATGATTTTCATCATATGATATATTAACCGAATAAACATTACAAACTAGTTTACCCACGATTGATGTCTTATATGCTATGGACGGCTGACAGGAGGCATCAGCGCTCAGATTGGTTCTGAGACAATTTCATGGATGAAAGGAGGGGTACAATGTCTTATAACAGCATTCATAATCTGGCGAACGTCTACAATTTCTATGTGACTACTTATGCACCGAAGTCCAGCACACCTTATGACTCTCATAAGAAGAGCGAGCTTCGCGGCATTTATAATTCCATAGTCAAAATGAATAGAGAATCCCCTCTGTACATTCTGGATACGAATAAGGAATCCCAGCAGTTTGCTGTGAGCATGAAGGAGAACGCGCGTGAACTGCGCAACACGATTGCTTCACTCGGGGGATTGAACGAAGACGAATTGTTAAATAAGAAAGTTGCTTATTCCAGCAACCCGAATATTGTGAAAGCATCTTTTATCGGTTCCGCCAAGCAGGATGAGGAGCTTCCCACTTATGATATCGAGGTTAACCGCCTCGCTTCTCCACAGGTCAATACCGGCAAATTCCTTCCTGATGATGAACCTGTGACTCTGGCGCCCGACACTTATTCTTTTGATATCGGTATAGATGATTTGAATTATGAATTTCAATTCAGCATCAAGCCTACTGACACAAACCGCGATGTTCAGGATCGTCTTGCACGACTGATCACCAATGCCAATATCGGTATGTCGGCGCAGGTGATTTCCGGTGAAGACAATACATCCTATTTAAGACTGGAATCCAATTCTACCGGTCTTAAAGACGGCAGACCATATATATACAGAATATCCGATCACCGGACGAGTAAGACATCCGGCACGGTAGATTATTTTGGATTGGATCATGTATCTACCCAGCCTTCCAATGCTTCTTACGTTGTAAACGGCGAGGAGCGCATCTCCACATCCAACCGTATTCATCTGGCGCATACCTATGACATAGAACTGACGGGTGTCAGCAGCGAAGAGGGAGAAACCGCTTCCGTCGGCTTAAAAACGGACGTGGAATCGCTTACGGAGAATGTTAATACTCTCGTACGCGGGTTTAATTCTTTCTTAAAAGCGGTGGCGGAATACAGTGATAACCAACCTAAAAGTAATCGGCTGTTTAACGAGATGAGCAGCGTCGCCAGAGTATATGCACGCGACCTCACTTCAATCGGTCTGAATCTGAATCTGGACGGCACATTGGAGATCGACGACGACACTCTGCGCCAGACAGCCATGAGCGATAACGCAAAGGACGCCTTTTCACCGATGAAAAGCTTTACGAACTCAGTGCTTCGCAAATCTAATCAGGTATCTCTTGATCCGATGAATTATGTGAATAACATAATTGTCGCATACAAGAATCCGGGTAAAAATTTTGCAAGCCCTTATATTACAAGTGCTTACAGCGGCATGATGTTTAACAGTTACTGCTAAGAAGCTATATTCTAATCAGCAGATAAGAGACAGGTCATACGACCTGTCTCTGTTTTGTTTACTCATTACCCTTACTTATGTTAGAGAGGTATGTTTCCGTGTTTTTTCTTAGGGGTTTCCACTTGCTTATTCTTAAGCCCTCGAAGCGCCCTCACCAGCGCTGCTCTTGTCTCTTCCGGTTTGATCACTTCGTTCACATATCCTCTTGCGGCAGCGACATAAGGATTCAGGAATCTTTCCTCATATTCGGCTTTACACTGCGCACGCATAGCCTCTGGATCCGCCGCGTTTTTAATCTTACGTTTAAAAGCAATATTGACTGCACCGTCAGCTCCCATAACCGCTATCTCCGCAATCGGCCATGCATATACGATATCGGCGCCCATCTCCTTGGAGTTCATAGCTATGTAAGCGCCGCCGTACGCTTTACGCATAATCAACGAAATCTTCGGAACCGTCGCCTCGGAATAAGCATACAGAATCTTCGCCCCGTGGCGGATAATGCCATTGTGTTCCTGCGCCGTTCCGGGCAGAAACGCCGGTACGTCAATCAGTGTAATCAGCGGAATATTGAAGCAATCGCAGAAGCGGATGAATCTGGCGATTTTATCAGAAGCATGGTAATCAAGCGATCCACCCATGGCATTCGGCTGGTTAGCGACTATTCCTACTACTCTGCCTTCCATTCTGCAGAAACCTACCACCGCATTGAGTGCAAACTCCTTCTGTACCTCAAAAAAGCTTCCTTCGTCTACAATACAGTCTATCACTTCTTTGACATCATAAGCATGGCGCGAATTATCCGGTACAATATCCATGATTTTCGCCGCTTTTGCTTTCATGGATGAGGCAACCTTGCCGTTGTCTATCTTGCCGAATACTTTACCGACGCGCGGCAGAATACTCTGTCTTTCTTTATTATTAATGATCGGCGGCTTCTCTGTCCAATTGCTCGGAAGGTAAGACAAAAGTTTCCGCACTCCCATCAGACATTCGTTCTCGCTTTCATAAGTAAAATGTGCCACACCGCTCTTCTTGGCATGTACATCGGCACCGCCGAGTTCCTCTACCGACACCTCTTCATTGATAACCGTCTTCACCACATTCGGGCCGGTAATAAACATCTTGGAAATATCCTTGACCATAAAGATATAGTCGCAGATTGCAGGCGCATAACATGCCCCGCCCGAGCAAGGTCCCAATATCACCGCAATCTGCGGAATCACTCCTGAAGCCTTGGTATGTCTGAGAAACATCCCGCTATAGCCGCTCAAAGACGAGATACCTTCCTCGATTCTTGCACCGCCGCTGTCATTGATGCAGATAAGAGGCGCCTTCATCTCCATCGCCATATCCTGAATACGACAGATTTTGAAAGAATGATATTCGCCCAGCGTACCGCCGATAACAGTAAAATCTTCGCTGACCACAAACACCTGCCGTCCGTCAATCTCTCCGTATCCGGTCACGACGCCGTCGCCCGGCACTCTTCTTTTATCCAGATCAAAATCGTCTATGCGTGATTCCAGAAATCCGTCCACTTCCACAAATGTACCCGGATCAAGCAATACCTCAATACGTTCGCGGGCCGTCATCTTCCCGATTGCGTGCTGCTTATCTATCTTGTTCTGTCCGCCGCCCATAAGAGCTTTCTGTCTTCTGTTATCCAATTCCTTAATAGCTTCGTTCCAGTTCATGACCTTTTACTCCCTCCTGCTGCGAATCTATCACTTCTTGTGTCCTGCCTGGCTTTTCTTCCGCACCTATTTCTTTGACTTTCCAATACTTTGATATTCAAACTATCAATTTGTATTATAGGCAGAGTACTGATTCTTGTCAATACTCTGCCGTACAAAAAATCATCTCTCCGCTTCTGCCGCTTCCAGTTCCGCTTCTACCGCCTCCAGCGCCGCCCCGATCACTTTGTCCATATCATAATACTTATACTGCCCCAGACGTCCGCCGAAAATCACATGCCCCGTCTTCTGCGCCAGTTTCTGATATTCCGCAAAGAGTGCATTATTCCTATCGTCGTTGACCGGATAGTAAGGCTCGTCGCCTTCCTGCCAGCTTGCGGGATACTCTCTCGTCACCACAGTCCCATGCTGTACACCGAACTCAAAATGCTTATGTTCTATAATCCTCGTATACGGGACTTCCCGTTCCGTATAATTAACTACCGCATTGCCCTGATAATTGTCACACTCCGGTAACGCCTCTGTCTCAAAACGCAGCGAACGATATTCCAAATGACCGAGCCTGTAGCCGAAATACTCGTCCAGCATACCGGTATAAACCACTTTACGGTAGGTATTTCCCTCCCGATCCGATACTTCAATACCTTGTTCGGTATCATGCTCCACCGCAAATTCCCGATAAGAAATACCTGTCTTTACTTCTATCCCTTCAAGCATATTCTCTACCAGCATGGTATACCCTCCGATAGGAATACCTTGATATCGGTCATTGAAGTAATTATTATCATAAGTAAATCTAAGCGGAAGTCTCTTAATAATAAATGCCGGCAGTTCCCTGCAGTCCCTTCCCCACTGTTTCTCGGTATAACCTTTGACCAGTTTCTCGTAGACGTCCGTTCCCACCAGCGAGAGCGCCTGCTCTTCCAGATTCTTCGGCTCCGTAATATGAAGCCGCTCTATCTGCTTCGCAATCTTCTCCTGCGCCTGTGCCGGCGTCACCACGCCCCACATTTTACTAAAAGTATTCATATTAAAAGGGAGGTTGTACAACTCTCCCTTGTAATATGCAATCGGTGAATTGATATAGTGGTTAAATTCGGCAAACCGATTCACATAGTCCCATATCTTTCGATCAGACGTATGGAATATATGCGCTCCGTATCTGTGCACCTGAATATCCATCACAGACTCCGTATAAATATTTCCGGCCACATGCTCTCTCTTGTCAATTACAAGCACGTCCCTGCCCTGTTTCCTCATCTCATGAGCAAAAACCGCTCCGTACAGTCCTGCTCCCACTATCAGATAATCGTATTGCATTAATTCTCCTCAGCCTTATATTTGTCTAACTGCGCATAGTCTTCCATAAGTTCCAGCGCTTTCTTCCGCCCAGTCTTGTTGAGTTTCACGTAATACTGCATTACGCGATTCTCCATAATCTTGCTTCCCAGTACGCTCTTCTGGTTAAGCGGCGTAAAATCGACCGGATTCAGGTTTAACTTGTCGCACATTCTGATCACAGTTCCATACGCCATACCTTCGATTCCTCTATCCAACGCGGTAACTAGAGTTGAATACGGTATTTCCATCTCAATCGCGAACTGTCTGACACTCTTATACTGCTTCAAAATTTCTGCCTTTAATATTTCTGCCTTTGTCATTTTAGCCCTCCTACAGTGTATGATTCTGATTTATCCTCGTCGGTAGTATACCATATTTCATTCTGAAAAGGAACCACCCAAATAACAACTTAAACGTTATACCGTCAAAATCGTCATTTTGCATCTTTTTTCCAATTTTTTTTGTAGAAATGGACAGTACTTTTTTCCTATACCAGTCTTTGTCCATCAAAATATAATATTGTCGTAACATGAAGAAAATGCTAATATATATGTAAGAAAGAACTGTTCTCAAAACGAGGCGGTTAGCGAGGTGGTACTATGTCTCTCATTTCGGTATGCATGATTGCAAAGAATGAAGATAATCATATAGAAGAGTGCTTGAAAAGGCTTCGTCCGTGCAAATTTGAGGTCATTGTTGTTGACACCGGTTCCGTCGACAGGACTGTCGAGATTGCGCAAAGATACGCGGATAAGGTCTTTCATTTTGCATGGTGCGACGACTTCAGCGCCGCCAGAAATTTCGCTATTCAGCAGGCAAGTAACGACTGGGTGCTGACTATCGACTGCGACGAATATCTGGAGAACGTTAATCTTGCCGAACTGGAAGAAGCTTTGGATAATAACGCTCGCTGTGTAGGAATGATCGTCCGCAATAATCCCTATATTATCCAAGGTGTCCGTTCCATTATGTCAGAGCGCATCGGCAGACTCTTTAACCGCAGATACTGTCATTACGAAGGAAGTATTCACGAGCAGGTATGTTCGCTTGACGGGAACGAACCCGATTCCTTCCGGATTCCTCTGACCTTCTATCATGAGGGTTATGTGTCCGAATCAGATAAACGTATGCGCGCCACCCGTAATCTTGAAATGCTGCTCCATGACCTGGCGTCAAAGGGACCGAGTCCCTACATCTATTTTCAGCTGGGGCAAAACTATATTTCTTTAAATGATTTGGAAAAGGCTGCTCATTATTATCAGAAGGGATTAGAGCTTAACGCCGACCCCCATTCTGCATTTGTGCAGAGTATGGCGGAAACATACGGTTACTGTCTGGTGGAACTTGCCAAATACGATCTCGCCATGACGCTTCGCGATAAATACGAGTTATTCTCTCATCACGCCGATTTTGTCTATCTGATGGGAGTGATTTATATGAAAAAGGGCATCTATGATAAAGCAATCGAAGAGTTTAAGAAGGCGACAGCCCTTACTTCCTCTTCCCGTAAAGGCGTCAACAGCTATCGCGCAAACTACAACATCGGCTCCATATATGAGAATATGGGCGAATTGGGTGAAGCGCGGACATACTATAAGAAATGTGGCGACTACGAGCCTGCTATAAAGAGGTTAAAGGAGCTTGCCGCATCATAAGAAAGAACACTCCGAACTATGATAAGAGAAAGGCTTAAGCCTTCGCTCTCATGAAAGGACATCACTGTGCTGCCCATATCAGTCTGCATTATTGCCAAAAATGAAGAAAAACATATTGAAGAATGCTGCAGGCGCCTTGTTCCTTACGGATTTGAAATCGTACTGGCAGACACGGGGTCAAGCGACCGCACAGTAGAACTAGCGCTAAAATACACTGATAAGATTTATCACTTTGAATGGTGCGGTGATTTTGCCGCCGCAAAGAATTTTGCCATGGATAAAGCCTCCCATGACTGGATACTTTCTATCGACTGTGACGAATATATCGAATCCATTGACATTGATTCACTAACTGCATGCATGAAAACGTACCCCGATGCTTCCGGTCGCATTCTGATTCGCAACCGCTTTACCGAAAGTGGTCAGACATGCTATGAGCAAGTGCGGGTAAGCAGATTTGTCAACCGGCGCTATTATCATTTCGAGGGCGTCGTCCACGAACAGATTGTCCCACGAACCACGTCTACCAAATATGTTTACCAAGCCCCTATCACCGTGCTTCATGTCGGCTATGACGGCTCGGAAGAAGAGATGCGTGCGAAATCCCTGCGGAATATTTCTTTGCTGAAACAAGAATTGGAGACGACCGGTCCTGACCCATATATTTACTGCCAGCTCGGGCAAAGTTACCGCAAGCTGCATGATTACGAACAGGCTTTCCGCTATTTTGACTTAGGACTTGCGATGGATGTAGACCCTTCATTGGATTATGTCCGGACCATGGTAGAGTCCTACGGCTATACGCTCTTAGATCTAAAGCGCAATCAGGACGCCTTAAATCTGCTTGGCGTATATGATGAATTTGCCGTACGCGCTGATTTCGTATTTCTGATAGGGCTGATTTATATGAATAACGGATTACTTGACGAGGCTGTTAATGAGTTTCAGAAAGCTACCACTATGGAAGAGTTTGCAGTGGATGGCGTAAACAGCTATAAGGCATATTATAACATCGGCGTCATTTATGAATGTGCCGGTTATCCTGACGAAGCACGTGCAGCGTACAGCAACTGCGGCGATTACCCACCTGCCAAGACACGGCTGCTGCAAATATAAATGTACCCCATGCGAAATCAAAATTATTTGGTGTATACAAATACATCCAGTAATAAGTCCCTTTGTTCCAAAATCTGATTACAGACTTCTGAGGAGAAGATTGAAAAATAAGTCTGATGACCTTATTTTTCAATCGCGAGTTTTTGTCGGAGCCACAAACTCGAAATCGCAGAGCAAAATTTGAGATTTTGCTCGCGTGTCGTCGCGAAAAGATGCTCCGACATGGAGGAAATTATGAAGATATTATTTATCGAATGGAAAAGTTTCGGCAATCAGGATATCAAGGAAGCATTTGCCGCGGAAGGACACACCGTGGCTTATTTTCCGTTTTCCAATAAAGATTCACGGCAGGATGTCGAACTTGAAGCCGAACTCGTTTCTTCACTTCATAAGGAAACTCCCGACATTGTCTTCTCTTTCAACTACTTTCCTGTAATATCCAAAGTCTGTAAGAAAGAGGCTGTCCGTTATATCTCTTGGATTTATGACAGCCCTTATGTCATGCTCTATTCCTATACCGTTATCAATCCGTGCAACACAATCTATGTCTTTGATAAAGAACTTTATCTGGAATTTCACAATGCGGGCATACAAACCGTTCACTATATGCCGCTGGCTGCAAATACCCAGCGTCTGGATCAAATTCATCCGGAATCGGCGGACACCCTGAATTCACGAAGCAATTCCAGTCTTCCTTACTTATATGACGTCTCTTTCATCGGTTCTCTTTATAACGAAGAACACAACTTCTTTGACCGCATGACAACATTGTCAGATTATACCAAAGGCTATTTGGACGCTATCATGTCAGCGCAGATGAAAGTACAAGGTTACAACTTTATTCAGGAATCCCTTGCCCCCATCATTGACGACTTATATCAGGCGCTTCCCATGGATCCTAACCCTGACGGCGTTGAGTCGAAAGAGTATCTCTATGCCCAGTATGTAATCAACCGCAAGATTACCGGATTGGAACGTGCAGACTTGATTCACGCGATTGCAGAGCATTTCCATTTTGACTTGTTCACCCCTAACGTGAATTTTGCATTGTCTAATCTCACCAATCATGGAATCGTTGACTATTATGAGCAGGCACCTCTTGTGTTCAAGCAGAGTAAGATCAATTTAAATATTTCTCTGCGCAGTATAAAAAGCGGCATTCCGCTGCGTGCCTTTGACATTCTCGGAAGCGGCGGTTTCCTGCTTAGTAACTTCCAGACTGATTACTTGGATGATTTTGTTCCCGGTGAAGATTTCGACTATTATGAAAGCCGTGAGGACTTGATTGCCAAAATAGATTACTATCTGACCCACGACGAAGAACGTGCCGCCATTGCAAAAAACGGACATGATAAAGTGGCCCGAAAGCATACCTTCCGTCACCGGGTGCGTGAGATGCTAAGATAGTATCTCACCGCTTATGGCCAAAGTTTGATTCATCTCTTGAACAATTTTCTCTGTAAGTTCCGTGCGCAACAGAAATTTCATAATGTCATCCGATTTTTCTTCTCTTTTCATAACATACGGATTATATAATACAGACGGAAACATTTGTAATACCGTTTGTTTTAGAAACCGGAGTTCTTCCAGTGTCATTGCATACCCCTTCTGTACCATCATACGCACGCTCAGTACCCATCCCCAATCATACATCATACATTCCAGTTCATCATGATAAATATCCATAAATCCCCTTCTTTTCAAGTCATCCATCAACAGCAGCCATACTTTAACATGATCCCATTTTCTGTCATCCCACTTACTGTGGGTCGTGCTATCCGATCTTTGCAAATAATAATATAGTTCCGCATCCAAGAAAACATGTTTCTTCTCATATAGACGGACTGGTACGGTAAAAGAAGGCTCCTCGCAAATCAGATGCTCCGCAAAAGAAATAGCGTTGTCCTTAATCAGTGAAGTGCGATACAGCTTGCGCATGCATCCTAATGAAAAATTACTGCTATATTCCACAAGCAATTTTCTCTTAACATCCTCGTTATCCATTTCACGATAATAGCTTCCGTTCCCCTGCTCAATCAGTTCGCCCGACTCTTTCGTATCCGTAACGGTTTTATAACGGTACTCCACCACATCGGCATCATACTCTTTTGCCACATGATATAGAATCTCCATCGCCCTATACGCCAGCCAGTCATCTGCATCACAGAACATCAAGTATTCTCCGCCGGCATATGAAATACCTATGTTTCTCGCTCCTCCCTGCCTCATATTCTGCTCTAAAGGAATGAGCATTACCGTGTCCGGAAACCGTCGTTCATAATCCATCAGCACCTGCAATGTCGCCCCATTATCAGTCGATGCGTCATCAATCAGAATCAGTTCTATCTCTTCCATTCCAATCGACTGATTTATGATACGTTCCATACACCGTTCTAAATATTTTGCAACATTATGACAGGGCACTATCACACTTATTTTTTTCACGGGAATTCTTCTCCCTCCCCTTCGGATATACTTTCTCGCCATCATCGATTTATCATGGATTTCTTCTATCATTCTTCCATTAAATATGCTACTATAATAGCATAAAGGAGAAGATTATGCACCCCATATCAGTAGCAATTATCGCTAAAAATGAAGAAAAACGGATTGAAAAATGCCTTTCCTCCATCAAGCCATACGGCTTCGAAATTGTTGTCGTTGATACCGGTTCTACCGATGGTACTAAGGAAATTGCCGGCAGATATGCCGACCAGATCCTTGATTTCGCATGGTGTGATGATTTCAGTGCAGCACGCAACTATTCTCTCCGCGCTGCAAAAAACAACTGGATTTTTATGATAGATTGTGACGAAGCAATTAAGTCAATTGATGTTGATGAACTCAATTATTTCCGTAAACATTTATCAGACAGTGTCGGCTCAGTCACTCGTGAAAATTTCATAACCGAGCAGGGAAAACTGACCCTGAACAATACCGATTATACAGAGCGTTTCTTCGACAGACGTCTCTATCACTACACCGGCATGATCCATGAGCAGCTAACTCCCATCCGCGGCAAAGATTTCCCAAATTATCTGCTTAAAACAACGATTACTCATACAGGTTACGATATGACTCCCGAAGAGCGACAGGCCAAACAGCTGCGTAACCAGACACTGTTGGAGAAGCAGCTCCTAGAGGATTCAGATAACCCGTACCTCTACTATCAGCTCGGTAAGACATGTGAAATCACTTCCGATTACGCTGCTGCATGCAAATATTACAGCAAGGGACTGGAATATGACCTCGACCCCGAACTTGCATATGTGCAGGCAATGGTCGTTTCTTACGGCAATGCGCTGCTTTATACGGAACAAGCGGATATTGCATTGGGATTTGAAGGTATCTATGATGAGTTTGCCGGCTCTGCTGATTTTATTTATCTGATGGGCAATATCTACAAAGCTAACAAAATGTATGACCAAGCCCTCGCGCAATATAAGAAGGCAATCGGTATGCCACAGTGCAAATTAAATGGCGCCAACAGTTTTCTCCCCTTGTATCAGAGCGGTACTATCTTCGAAATAACCGGGCATATTCCCGACGCCATTGCCTGCTATAAACATTGCGGCAATCTGGCGCCAGCCCTGCAGCGTCTGGACGCCCTGCTGCACAAGCAGTCATAACAATCATTACTCTTAAGAAAGGACCGATTATGATTCCGATTTCTGTATGTATTATCACTAAAAACGAGGCGGAAAACCTTGAAAAATGTCTGTCAGCATTAAAACTATACCCGTTTGAAATTGTAGTTACAGACACTGGTTCCAATGATTCTTCCAAAGAAATTGCCGAAAAATACGCTGACAAAGTCTTGGATTTCGCTTGGTGCGACGACTTTAGCGCCGCCAGAAACTTCTGTATCAGCAACGCGTCCCACAATATGATTCTCTCATTGGACACAGACGAATTTGTGACGGAAATTGATTCAGATTCATTGGAAAAGCTCATTGCACAGAATCCGACAGCCGTAGGACGCATAGAACTTCTGAATTACTTTGATACAAATAGCGGACGGCGTGCGCATATCAGCCGTGTGGACCGCTTATTTGACCGCCGGCACTATACCTATCGAAACAGAATCCACGAATATCTTCACACGCTCGGCAATATCTCCTACTCAACATACGAAGCCCCCCTGACCGCCGACCATGTAGGCTATCTTGGCAGCAAAGAAAAACTACGCGACAAATCCATGCGTGATATCAACCTTCTTGTCAAAGAATTAGACGCAACACCGGATAACCCTTACCTGCACTTTCAGATTGGTCAGAGTTATCTGATGATGCGCGACGACCAAAATGCCTGTAAATATTTTGCAAAGGCATTAAACTATCACCCCGACCCCGCTGAGGACTATACACGCATTCTGATCAAAAACTATGGGGAATCCCTGCTATCGCTCGGTCTTACCACGGAAGCTTCCTCACTGCTTTCCTACTATTCTCATTACGAAGACAACGCCGATTATCTCTGTCTTGCAGGCCGTATCCATCTACAGCTAAATCAGCCTTTAAGAGCTCTTCCTGAATTTATCAAAGCACAAGCTGCTCCGAAAAAGGATTCTTTAGATTCTGCAACACGGACTCCCGCTTATTACATAGGCTTTATTTACGAATTGTTTGGTGAAATAGATATTGCTAAATCACATTACTTAAGATGCGGCGATTATACGCCCGCCCTCAAACGGCTGGAAGCCATAAAAAATTGAGCTCCGCTCAATTGCGAGATTCGCTTCGCGAACTCGAAATAATGCATAGAAATTTCCTATACCATAAAAAAGGGCATCTCATATGAGATGCCCTTTGATAGTTCATTACACAATACTTTGCAGTATTCAGTCTGATTAGCCAAGTAAGGACAGTGCCAACTGGTTGGACTGATTTGCCTGTGATAACATAGATG
>VSOA01000009.1 GCA_009774585.1 Lachnospiraceae bacterium | reverse complement strand
CGATCACTACCGGTCTGCGCAGGGCTATCGCCATACGTTCCAGATATTTGACTGCTTCCATAATATCGTTTTCCTGAAAGGCGACCGCATCCTCAGCAATCAAATAATAGTCCCGCAAATACTGTTTCGCTTCCTTCAGCTTCACCACGGCAATGTCGGCCTGCGGCGCCGCTCCTATAAAAGTTAATCCCTGATTCAATATACTGCCGGCCGCCACGGATGCCATCCGGGTTCCATGACCGTTTACGTCAACGGACGGTACAATCTGTTCCGGCACAGCCGTCTGCAGCGCACGGTCAATGTCTGCTCTCGTATACTCCGTACCGTACAAAAACCCCTCCGGCGGCTCTCCGTCTTGTATTGTCTGATCCCAAATCGACATGATACGGCTCGAACCGTCTTCGCGCCTGAATACATCCAGTTCATAGCTTATACCGGTATCAATAAACCCTATGATTACCCCTGCTCCCTGCAATGACAGCGGAGAATTCTGCACGCGGATACTTCCGGTTTCTATCAGATTCTCAGGATTAAATGTCTCCCCGTCAGTCTGCATTAACCCATATAATGCCGGAATTGCCGAGTACCCGTAATACCCTATGGACATGGGCGGCATCATGCTGCGGTTCACATTTGCTACCCCGTAATTTGCGTCTATTCCGTGAAAACAAAAGTCAACAGGCTGTGACGCCGACATTTCTTCCGCTATGACATAATCCGTAATCAAATCGGCATACTCGTTCGATAATATCTTTTCTTTACAAGTCATCTTTTACAATAACAGTTGCTATTATATGCAGACTGCTCTTTCACATATCTTTCCTATTATACTATGTGTGCACAGTCTGTCCCGTCTATCATTCCGTAATATTTTCTGTTTACCGCAATGCGCTTCTGCTTCTGTTCTGTTTTTATCACATTCAGGTTTCTATCACATTCAGACTTCTATCACATTCAGCTTATCGGGATGCTCCGCCAGATTGCTGCGGATATCAATAATCGGTCCGCCCGTACCCTCAATATACTCTCTGGTGATCGTCACTCTGCCGATATTGTCGTCTTTAGGAACCTCATACATGATATCAAGCATGAATTCCTCAATAATGGCACGAAGCGCTCTGGCGCCGGTATCTTTCTCCATAGCCTTCTCCGCGATTGCCTCCAGAGCCTCCTGTTCAAACTCAAGCTTCACCTCATCCAGCTCGAGAAGCTTCTGGTACTGCTTCAGAATCGCATTCCTCGGCTCTGAGAGAATCTTGACCATCATTTCCCTGCTCAAGCCCTCCAAAGTGAAAATCACCGGAAGCCGCCCGATAAATTCCGGAATCATACCAAACTTCTTAATATCCTCCACCGTCACTTTGCTTAGGATATTCTTTTCCTTATCATATTTATCACGCAGTTCCGCGTTATATCCGATTGAGGTGCGTTTATTTAATCTCTGTTTAATTATTTCCTCTAAATCCGGAAATGCGCCGCCGCAGATAAACAAAATATTCCTCGTATTCACCGTCGCAAGCGGTACCATAGCGTTCTTGGAATTGGCTCCCACGGGAACTTCCACCTCAGCGCCTTCCAACAGCTTCAGCATCCCCTGCTGCACAGACTCACCGCTGACATCGCGCGAATTTGTATTCTTTTTCTTGGCTATCTTATCAATTTCGTCGATAAAGATAATGCCTCTCTCCGCTCTTTCCACATCATTGTCAGCCGCCGCCAGAAGCTTCGACACCACGCTCTCGATATCGTCGCCGATATATCCCGCTTCTGTCAGAGATGTGGCGTCCGTAATTGCTAACGGTACATCCAGAAGTCTCGCCAGCGTCTTGACAAGATATGTCTTGCCACATCCCGTTGGACCGATCATGAGCATATTGGATTTCTCAATCTCTATCTCATCCATCGTCCCGGTAGCCACTCTTTTATAATGATTATATACCGCCACAGACACTACTTTCTTGGCATATTCCTGCCCCACCACATACTCGTCCAGCTTCTCTTTGATCTTGTGGGGCGGCATAATATTCTTGATATCTATTTCCGGCTCCTCTCCGGATTTCTTCTTTTTCTTCGGCTTCTGCTTATTGGGAATCCCGCCGTCGCCCTGCAAATCTGCCAGATTGACAAAGCTAATGCTTGGAAATCCCTTGCCGTTATTTAAATCTGTCATATTGGGTGTGTTGAGCATTCCCTGATAATCAAACTGGCTGACCGTATCCATCGTCTTATGCATACAGTCGTCGCACACACATATATTATTGGGAAGATGGAACATCTTGCCCGCTTTGCTCTCAGGTCTGCGGCAGATAAAGCACACGTCTTCATAATCTTTGTCACGGTCGTCGCTCTGACTGCTGTCTTTACTCACTTCATCCTGTTTGCGGCTGCGAAGTTCTTTTCTTTGCTCTTCACCGTCCTCCAGTTCCCGGTAATCATGCGACTTAGACTCTTCCTGATTCACATCAAGAGCGTCGTTTCTATCATCATATCTGTCATCACTCATTTTTTTGTTTTTATCCTCCATCCGGTCAAACTAAGAAATTGAAAACCATATTCATACAAGTCTGCTGTTTTTCTTCACTTTTTATCATAGTATAAAAAAGAATATCCCACAAGTAAACATTTTCTAAAGAACACAGACACACAATTCCGTTCCACAGTGCAATAAGCAGGAGAAAGGCGGTCTTTCAACCGCCTTTGTATCCGCTCTGTTTATTTTTCATGATTCTACATTCTGTTTCCAAGCGTAATCTGCACTTTTCTGTCGATGTATCCGTATCCGTCGGCAAACATCACCGTGATTTCCACCGTATCGCCCTTGGCATGAAATTCCAGTTCATATTGCAATTCATCCATTGACTCAATTTGCTCACCGTCAAATTCCGTGATAATATCGCCTTTGCGAAGTCCGGCCTCCGCTGCCGCTGTGTTCTCATACACTTGGGAAATATATACGCCTTTGGGCATTCCGTATGTCTCTGATACATAATCCGTAACGCTGATGCCTGAAATACCCAGATACCCTCTCTCTTCTTCCGCCACTTTGTCCTTCGTCTCTTTTAACATAAGCTCTGCTATGATCGGACTCGCGGAAGAAATCGGAATGGCGTATCCCATTCCCTCCACAGCGCTGCCTCCGATTTTGTTAGAGTTGATTCCTATTACTTCTCCCTTCATATTAAGGAGCGCACCACCCGAGTTACCCGGATTAATCGCCGCATCTGTCTGAATAAACGTACCGTCAGTGCCGTCCGATAATTCTATATTTCTGTCCAAGGCGCTGATAACACCTGTTGTAACGGACTGCCCGTATCCGAGTGAATTGCCTATGGCAATCGCCGGTTCTCCAACTACCAATGCGTCGGAATCTCCCAGTGTCGCTACTGCAATCTGCTGCAGCACGCTGTTATCCACACTGCCAATCGGAACCGCAATCACCGCCAGATCCATATCGGCGTCAGTTCCCTTCACGGAAGCTTCCGCTTCACTGCCTTCCACAAACTGCACAGTCAGTTTATCTGTATCGGCAATCACGTGATAATTCGTCACAATCAGCAATTCCGTATCATTTTGTCCTACAATAATGCCGGAGCCGCTTGAATCGGCTTCATTGCTGAATGATTGTCCGAAGTAGGACATCGTTTCGACATAATGATTATTGATTGACACGATGGCGGGCATCACCTCTTTGACGACTTCCGATACATCCGCCACAATCGTGCTGATACTCTCGGTTACGTGAATGCCGCTTGCCGCTTCGTCCGTAATCTCGTCAATCTCCTCGTTGGCTTCCTTCACAATCTCTCCAGCCATAGCTTCCACTTCCGAAGAACTCTGCTCTATGCTGTTTTTCTCGGACACTCCCGTGAGAGTCTGTACGGCATACAGTCCAAGTCCCGCAAAGATTCCGAAAAGAAGTCCCAGCGATACACTGATCAGCGCTTTTTTTAAATAACCGCCTTGGCGAGCTTTCTTCTCCATCTTCTGCTTCTTGTCCTTGTTCTGCTGCATGTGCGCATAATCATTCGGGTAGGTGTTTCCGTACTGGTAACTGCCTGTGTGGCTTTCATACGGACTCTGCGCCGTATTCTGTGTACATCTACGCTCACCGTATACACCCTGATAGTAATTCCCACCGTTCTGACTGCCATAAACATTCTGATTCTGATTCAGGCTATGTTCCTGTGTCGTGCTATTGTTATCCCTCAATGTTGGATTCGTATTTGAATAATCGTTATCATACATAATATCTTACTCCTTTCCGAAAGATTCAGGCGGCTCGCCGCTGTTTTTTCTTTAATCTTGAAGTAAGTATATCCTCTAATTGTGTATAAAGTGTGACAAAAATTTATTTAAATTGTGTTTTTTAGTTTATTGCCGTCTTTATTCTACCGTAACGGATTTCGCCAGATTTCTGGGCTTATCCACATCGCATCCTTTACCCACGGCAACATAATATCCGAACAACTGCAGCGGAATGATCGCCAGTGAATTGGCAAAATAAGGATTTGTTTCCGGAATATAGATCACATAATCCGCCGCCTTCTCAATCTCCTTGTTCTCCTCGCATGTAACCGCCAGAACAAAGGCGCCTCTCGCTTTCACTTCCACCATATTGCTAATGGTCTTGGCATATAATTCCGGCTGTGTAGACACCGCCGCAACGAGCGTACCGTCCTCGATCAACGAGATGGTTCCGTGTTTTAATTCTCCAGCCGCATACGCCTCCGAATGGATATAAGAGATTTCTTTTAATTTCAGAGAACCTTCCAGCGAAATTGCATAGTCAATACCTCTGCCGATAAAGAACACGTCTTTAGCGCCAATATAACGATTCGCAAATCTTTGTATCTTCAACTTATTGTTGAGCAGAAGTTCTATCTGGTCCGGCAGACATCTGAGATCTCCTAAGAGAGACTTGTAAGTCTTATCGTCTATCTTACCTTTCACTCTGCCAAGTTTCATTGCAAGCAGATACAGTGCGATAAGCTGCGCGCTATATGCCTTGGTCGTTGCCACGGCAATCTCCGGTCCCGCCCAGGTATACATGACATTATCCGCTTCTCTCGCAATAGAGCTTCCCACCACATTGACAATACCCAGCACCTTAAATCCACGCGCCTTAGACTCCCGAAGCGCTGCAAGCGTATCCGCAGTCTCTCCCGACTGGCTGATCACGATGACCATAGCGCCCTCTTCCAGAATCGGATTGCGGTATCTGAATTCGGAAGCAAGATCGACTTCAACAGGAACGCGCGCCAAACCTTCTATGGCATATTTACCCGTTACCCCTGCATGATATGCCGAACCGCACGCAACGATATGGATTTTCCTGATTTCCATCAGTTCTTCATCCGTCATGTTCAGTTCTTCAATGACAATATCGTTTTTCTTAAGTCTCGGAAGCAATGTGTCCGTCACCGTCTTAGGCTGCTCGTACATTTCCTTCAGCATGAAATGCTCATATCCGCCCTTCTCCGCGGCATTTGCGTCCCATTCAATGGTAACGGGCTCTTTCGTTGTCTCCTCTTCGTCTACGGTATAGAAATGCATGTGATCCGCACGCAGACGCACTACTTCCTGATTATCCACATAATATACTTTCCGCGTATATTTCAGAATTGCCGGTACGTCGGAAGCAATAAAACAGCCGTCCTCATTCTGGCCGACAATCAGCGGTGAATCCTTCCTTGCCGCAAATATCTGATCCGGCCAGTCTGCAAAAAGGATACCCAGCGCATAGGAACCTTCCACACGATGCAGTACTTTCGTTATCGCTTCCATCGGGTTGCCTTTATAATAATAATCGAGCAAATGCGCTAATACTTCCGTATCCGTCTCAGAAATAAACTGATATCCTTTATCTGTCAGCATCTGCCTAAGCTGCAGGTAATTCTCGATAATACCGTTATGTACGACCGTGATCGTCTCCGCCGCATTAAAATGCGGATGCGCGTTAATATCGCTCGGAACGCCGTGGGTCGCCCATCTGGTATGACCGATTCCGCAGACGCCCGCCATCGTCTCCCCGCCATGAGTGATATTCTCCAGTATCTTTAATCTTCCAACCGACTTCGTAATATTGATTTTACTGCCATCATAAACTGCCATGCCTGCCGAATCATATCCGCGGTACTCCAGCTTGGATAATCCGTCTAAAATAATGGGCGCCGCCTGCTTGGTCCCGATATATCCTACGATTCCACACATACTTTTCTCCATTTCCGCGCTGCTTTTGCGCACAACGAGTTTGTGCCAAGCAACGCACAGACACAAATCTCGCGATTGAAAATTTTAATTTTCAATCTTATATCCTCTAAGGGTTATTATTTCCAGTACTCTTTGGATGAAGACATCGCTATAACCAGCCTTCTCGGCAAGCGGCCGTAATGCTTTCCACACCAGTATCCTATGTACTTAAATCCGCTCTGTAAAATAAGATGCGGTATTTTCCTCTTCAATCCCGCACCGTTCAAGTGGCGGATAAGCTGCCTGACATAACGTATCCCCTCTGACTCGGACGGATATACGCCAAATATTTCCGGATGCTGGGCCTGTGATACGCCCAGATCAAAGTTTCTATGAAGCTGTTCCATATAACCCAGATCATGAGAATGATATACCTTCGCCTGCGCAGCATAAGCGACGCCATATCCTGCCTCAATTGCCCTCGCAGCATAAATCATATCTTCATTAAAGATTGTATGTTTCACAAAGCCGCCCAATTCATCGAAAATCTTACGATTGTAAGCGGCACATACATTAGAGCAGAAGAATGTCTTCACACCATATTTATCCAAGTCGGCTTTTGTCTTAACTACCGTTTGGTCCGGATAGTTGAATTCTCTTGTATATCTCTCTATTTCACTGCTGCCTTCATTAGCCAGCTGTCTGGCATACGCCACTGCCACGTGTTCATTATGAAGCTGTTTCAGCAGTTCTTCCACTACATACTCGTCCGCCGGAACGGCATCCTGTGTCATCATCACGAAATAATCCGCATCAGAGCGCTGCACGCCCATATTTCTTGTTTTGCCGTGATCAAATTCCCTTTTTGACAAATGTTTCACTATTATATTATGATAATCCTTCTGAAAAGAAGTACCGTAAATCAGCCGATCAAAGTATTTCTGCTCCGTGTTCATAACAATAATCTGATTGATCGGAACACTCTGGTGTTCCAGCCGTTTCATCAGTGTCAGAAATTTATGATCGGGTTTATAGGCGGGGATGATAATATCCACTTTATCCACGCTGTTTTCCTCCGCTATCTTATATTCCCGCTATGCGAGAAGAAAAGGAGACCGTATAATCGGTCCCCTTTGCCCTGATTATTATTTCAAATATCCGTTTGTATCTTTATAAATCTGATCGCTGCAAGCCTTTACGGTCGCTGACGGCTCATAGTCATAATCGTTAAAGAGGAATTGATGCAGCCACTTAACATTGTCTTCCAGATTAATCGGAATGACGCAGGAACCTTTGGAACCGATTGTTCCGGTCGCACGGTTAGACTCCTGCGGGAATCCTGCCGTATCCGAAATATAATAGGTATTTACACTGCCTAACATTTCAATGATCTCATTCAAATCCAACGACGTATACGTCTCGTCAAACACGGCGCTTGCCGTCTCTGTCAGCTTCGGCAGGGAAGCCTTCTTCGCCTGATCCGCTACCGCTGCAAGTACTTCCCGCTGTCTCTCGGCACGCTTAAAGTCGTCGCCTGCCGTATAACGGATACGGCAGTATCCTGTCGCCTGAAGTCCGTCCAATAACTGATAACCGGTAGATGATACGGGCGTATATGAACGCTTCAAATCTTCCGCAATACATAACTGGTAGTTGTTCAAGTGACTGATTTCCGAATTATCCACGTCAATGTACACGCCGCCTAACGCGTCGATCGTATCCGTCAATCCGGCAAAACCAACCGTGACGAAATCGGTAATGTTCATGTCCAAATTCATATTCAGCATACTGATCGCCATCTCCGGACCACCTTTAGCATATGCTGCGTTGCATTTATTATAAGAATCATTGCTCAGATTCAGGTAAGTATCTCTATACACCGAAACCAGCTTACATTCGCCTGTATCCTGATTGATGGATGCGATCATAATCGTGTCGCTTCGTGTATTCTTAGTGAGCGCGCCGGATGTGGAATCCACACCGAACAAGGCAATGTTGCGGTAGCCTTTCATCGTCGTCTCCTGCGCTTCCTTGACTGTATCATTGATAATGATATCTCCTTCATCCAAATCAACTTTACCGCTCTTGGTAGTAGTCAGAACGCCATATAATACAAATACGGCTATGAGCAGGATGATAATCTCCACGATAAAAATAATAATCCTTCTGCGCTGTTTCTTTGCCTGCTGTTTCTTGCTTGAGGACTTCTTGCTGCCTCCTTTGCCTCCGGAAGACTTCTTGGAACCGTTCCCTTTCCCCGAAGACTTCTTCGAACTTCCCTTGCTTCCTGAAGGTTTCTTGCCGCTTCCCTTACTTCCGGAAGAGGATTTTTTTCTCGGTCGTTCATCTTCATATTCGTATTCATCTTCAACATATCTAGCCATACGTCTGTACTCCCTTGATTCCTTTATTAATCGTATACAATTCCAACCTTCATTTTCTCACACTCTACTGTAAAAATCAAGCTATAGCGTAAATTTCCATTTGATTATACTATATCTTGACATAATTGCAACATAATAGATGCATATTCAGTGAGTCTTTCTAAAATCTTAAGAATTTCAAACGACCTCAAACCTTCCAATTATTATCTCACTAATATGCATTTTTATTAATAAATCACTTAAAAATTGTCAGAAACATAATCTTGATATCAAAGGACATCGTCCAGTTTTCAATATAGAAAATATCATATTCAATTCTTCGCTTTATGGACGTATCGCCGCGGTATCCGTTAATCTGCGCCCATCCGGTAAGTCCCGGTCTGACTTGATGCTTCACCATATACCGCGGAATTTCTTCTTTAAACTTCTCTACAAACTGCGGGCGTTCCGGTCTCGGTCCTACCACGCTCATATCGCCCATCAGAATATTAAATAACTGCGGTAATTCGTCAATACTTGTCCTGCGCAGTAATTTACCGACTTTCGTAACTCTCGGATCATCCTTAGTCGTCCAGCCCTTCTCCTCCGTAGACGGCTTCTGTACTTCCATCGTTCGAAATTTATACATTTTAAAAGGTTTATTGTGCAGCCCGATACGCTCCTGCTTGAAAATAATCGGACCTCTTGACGTACATCTGATCGCAACAGCCGCAATCAGCATAACCGGCGAAGAAACTACCAGTCCAACAATCGATGTCACCACATCCACCGCTCTCTTGGCAATCCAGTTTAGCGTATTAGTCAGCGGAACATAACGGATATTGATTACGGGCAGTCCCATCAGGTCTTCCGTATACGGGCGGCTCGGAAACATACTGTTGTAGTCCGGGATAAACTTGGTATGAACACCGGATTTCTCACAGATATCTACAATGTGTTCCAGATTGTCATAATCTTTCAACGAAAGCGTGATGGCAATCTCGTCAAGTTTATTTTCCGGCAGAATATAGAGCAGGTTTTCGATTGTTCCGACAACTTTAACGCCTTTATACAGTGTGCCTCTCGGTACGCTGTCATCCAGAATCCCCCGCACCACATATCCCCACTGAGGATTAGAGTTGATACGATTGATATATTCCTCCGCCGCACGTGAATATCCTACCAGAAGAATATATTTCAGATTGTAACCTTTTTCACGGAAATATTGTAGAAGCATACGGATGAAAGAACGTCCCAGCGTAGTAAAAAGAATATTCAGGATAAAGAAATAGCCCATCATGGCACGCGAAAAGTGAATCTGTTCAACCAGATACCACCCTGCCATCAACAGAATCAACCCTACCACATTCGCCTGAAAAATATTCAAAATTTCGTATTTGTGCACGGTTGCGCGCTTGGGCGTATATAAGTTGAAAATATAGTACAGAATCAGATACCCCGGAACGATCGCATAGAGCATCTGAAAATATGTGCGCATAGAAAGAACACCGGTAGCTGGTCCGATGTCTGAAATGGGGCTGGCAAACTTAATATACCAAGCCAGCATATAGGAAGCCGCTATGACTATGGCATCCAGCACTACGTGCAGCCTATTAAAATATTTCTGATTATCTTTAATCATATTCTAAGCCTCTGCATGTATCTTACAATATTTTAGTCAAAAACACAACCTATCGCATCAGTTCATAAATCGATACCATATGTTGCGCCATAATTCTAATTGTATCACGATATAGTTGTAAAGATTTTCTCTTTGGAAGCGCACTTTATGTGCCCTGCCCTCTTTAGAAAGGCTAAGCTTTATGCCTTTGCACAGTCCGGCGGCATAATCTCTGCCCAATCCCTTGCGGGTAAAGTAGATCATCTTCACCGCAAAACCTGCAAGAAGAAACGGCATATTCAACAGAAGCTGGAAAAACGGCATATTCTTGTATGCCAGATACACGCTGTTCTGGGCAGACAGCTTCACCTTAAAACTGTTATGTCGGGAACCTGAAACACCGCTTCCTGCATGATATACTATTGCCTTCGGGATATAAATATTATAATAGCCGTGTATTCTGGCACGATACCCTAAGTCGATATCTTCCAGATATGCGAAATGATTTTCATCCATCGTTCCGATTTCATTAAATATTTTCCTGCGGCATATGACCGCCGCACCGCAGCCGGCAAATACTCTGCGTGTTCTCAGATACTCCTGATACGGCTTATCCTTTCCTCTTGCAAACGCCCAGCCGAATGCACAGTAGTAGTCTCCCGCATCGTCCATCAGTTCCGGATGCTGCAGATTCCTGATTTGCGCCGCACCGGAAAAAATCTCGCCCCGCCACATAAGAGGCTGTTCCATCGCTCTCACGAACCCAGCCTCTATTTCTGTATCGTTATTCAATAATATAACATATGTTGTCTTACTGTTGGCAATCCCAACGTTTACGGCTTTGCAAAAGCCATAGTTCCGGTCAAGACAAATCAGTTCCACTTGCGGAAATTTCTCTTGTACAACTTCCCTGCTTCCGTCGTCGGAACCGTTGTCCACCACGATGATATGAGCCGGCTCCTTCACAAGCATCGCCAGACATTTTTCTATATAATTGATTCCGTTATAATTGGGAATCACCACCGTTGATTGTATTCTCTGTTCCATATTTCATCCCCTTAGCGATTGGCATAAACCGTCATTGCCGGATTCCATAACACCAGATATCCATGTTCAAATGCCGCGCGTCCCAGTTCCATACTCAGCTTGCGGTATCCCTCCTCGTCACAGACCAGTCCGGATATATCCGCAATACGCAGCTCTACATGTTCCCGCCCTGTCTTACAGCGAATCGTTCTCTCCTCATACTGTTGTCCGGTAATCTGCTCAAACTGCTCACGCAATTCGGGTCTGACCTGTACACAACGGATATCAACTGCCGCCGCATCCTGCTTAAGCGCCGCCTTATGGGTGCTTCCGCCGCTGTATTCTCTGTGCAGTCCTTCGTATCTGCATGTTCCGTCATTATCGAAAGCGCCGCCGCATATCCGTCCGCGGGCATCCAATATCCGTCCTCCTACGATACCTATGTCATTTCGCACCGTCAGCACATCCGGTAAATACGCAATCTCATAGAAGCCCAGATGCAGACTGTGCCGTACTTCCGCTTTCCACCCCTGCCCGGCGCAAAAATCAGCCAGCGCATTCTTCCCTGCCTCGTACGCATAACTTTTGCTGGCAGTGTTTTCCGCTGTAGAATCCGAATGGCTTCTCCAATGATAAAGAATATGCGGTATGTGAATCATCCGCTTTGACAATTCGTGCGGCGGAACCGTTTTCAACAATTCACTCACTACCCGCAGTACCAGATCATAGTCCTGCGCTCCATCAAATTTTCTGCGCAGCTGCAAGCTTTTCATAAGCTTTGTCTCCACTGCGGTAAAATGACAGATGTAATTATTTGATAAAATTAAATCAAAATTAAATTTTTCCTTCTTGTGTGGTGACGTATAATAACTATTGCTATTCTCATATTTGTCCTCATCCGTATATAGCAGTGCGGGGACTATCCCTTCTTCCTTGGATTTGTGAACCGCCTTCACCATATGATACAGCGCATCCGGCGCCAGAAAGTCGTCGTGATCTAACAGCGCAATATAATCTCCGGATGCTATTTCAATTCCTGCATTCGTATTGCCGGAGATACCTTTATTCTCTGTCAGGCGTCTATATTTGATACGGTTTTCACCGTTTTCTTTCGTCATTCTACGCGCAGCGTCCTGTACTATCCTCTCAACCGTATCACTTGCGCTCGCATCTGCAATAATCAGTTCCCATCTCCCGTAACTCTGTCTGCATACGGAATCAAGCATATCACGCAGAAACGCTTCTTGCGTCTCATATGCCGGCACCACAATGCTGAACACTTCGTGGCAGTCAGCCGTCTCTTCTGCCTGTTCCGCCAGTTTGTCCGCCGAAGGTTCTTTGTAATAATAAACTGACTTCCGTTCTTCTTCCAGCCGTTCTTTCGCCGCATAGTAAGTGTGGCGGATCCCGTTCTTTCTGAAGTAGTTCGCGGTTTTTATGAAGTTGTTCATCTTAAATATCTTATTTCCCACGGCGAAGCCTCCTTCGCTTCCATTGCTGCCTCTCAAAAAGAAGCATCGCCCTGCTCCACGCAGGGCGACTGGTAACGCAATTTGAATATATTCTCTTATCCGCGTTTGCTCGTTTTATTACAAATATGCTTTTAAGTCTTCCGTCAGCTTATTCAACCTTGCCTCAGCGTCTTCCAGACTCGTTCCTTTAACACCCATATAGAACTTAATCTTCGGCTCCGTACCGGAAGGACGCGCACAGCACCATGAATCATTCGTCAGGTCGAAGTAAAGTACATTGGACTGCGGAAGTCCTGTCTCTCCTGCCTCACCCGTCTCCAGATTCAGTGTCTTGCCGGTCGTATAATCCCTGAACTCTTTCACTTTCAGTTCGCCGAACGCCTTCGGCGGATTGCTGCGAAGCTTATTCATAAGCTCCTCGATTTCTTTTGCACCATCGATGCCTTTCATAGTGATAGAATACTGGCTCTCTTTGAAATAACCGTATTTCTCATAGAGGGTGATCATCTGATCCCATACGGTCTTGCCGTTCTTCTTACACCATGCCGCCATCTCGCACAGACACATAACCGCCACGATTGCATCCTTGTCTCTTGCATGTGTTCCTGCAAGGCAGCCATAGCTTTCTTCCAGTCCGAATACATAGTTGTTGGAACCGTTCTGCTCAAACAACTTAATCTGCTCGCCGATAAACTTGAATCCTGTCAGGACTTCAATGAATTTCACTTTATAATCGTCCGCTATCGCACGAGCCATATTGGTCGTAACAATTGTTGTAACAAGCGCCGGATTCTCAGGCATCGTATCAGTTGCCGTTCTCTCTCTCAGGATATACTCTGCAATTAACATGCCGGACATATTACCGGTAAAAGGAACATACTCGCCGGACTTCGTATCCAGCGCATAGATACCGAGTCTGTCCGCATCCGGGTCGGTCGCGAGTACGATATCCGCATTTTTCTCTTTTGCCAGCTTGAGGGCGAGCGTAAATGCCTTGGGATCTTCCGGATTCGGATACTCCAATGTAGTAAAATCCGGATCGGGCATTTCCTGCTCGGGAACTACATATACATTCTTAAATCCGAGTTCTGAAAGGATTCTTCTGACCGGTACATTTCCCGTTCCGTTAAACGGAGAATATACAATCTTCATATCCTCTGCCATATCTTTGATTACATCCGGATGAATAATCTGCTTCTTAAGCTCAACCATGTACTTATCATCAATTTCTTTGCCGATTACCACATAGAGTCCGGCTTTCTTCGCCTCCTCCTTGTCCATGGTCTTTACGGTATGATAATCCGTCACGTTGTTAACTTCCGTGATAATCTCTTTATCCTTGGGAGCGGTAACCTGCGCGCCGTCCTCCCAATAGCATTTATATCCGTTATACTCCGGCGGATTGTGGCTTGCCGTGATAACAATACCTGAAATACATCCCAGTTCGCGCAGCGCAAATGATAATTCCGGTGTAGGACGAAGCGCATCAAACACATACGCCTTGATACCGTTTGCTGCCAGACAAAGCGCTGCCTCATCCGCAAACTCCGGAGATTTTCTTCTTGAGTCATAGGCGATTGCCACACCCTTGTCTTCTCCGCCCTGCTTCTTTATGTAATTGGCAAGACCCTGCGTAGCTTTACGCACCGTATAGATATTCATGCGGTTCGTACCGGCGCCGATGACACCGCGCAGTCCACCCGTACCAAAGGCGAGATCCTTATAAAAACGGTCTTCAATCTCTTTCTCATCGTTTCTGATCGCGAGAAGCTCCTGCTTCGTCGCATCGTCAAAGTAAGAATCTTCTACCCAAAAATCAAATTGTTCTTTGTAGCCCATCCCGTTACCTCCATTAATCCTGATTTCTTGCAGCTAAACTCTTCTGCCGGAGAATGTTCTGATCATACATTTACAGATCACACTCACTGTATATTATTTTATCATACTGTGAATATACTCGTAAACATATTTTGGAAAATAACACACTAAATAGCGCGCTAAATCTTCAGTGCAAAATCGCTGCGGTCGAGCGAGAAATTCGGGTTGTAATAAGGATCCCCCGCCTCCAGCAGTTCCTTCCATTTTGCCCGGAAGGCCGCCGACTCCCTCTCATACCGCTGCGCCTTCTCGCCGTGGTCATCAAGCCCCCGCGAAACGGATTCATAGTGATACAGTTCTGCAAAAGGTGTAAACACATTGACGTAACCCGCTTTCCACGCACGGATGCACAGATCCACATCGTTTAATGAGACTTCGAAACTTTCGTCCAGACCTTTTAATTCATCATATACCGCTTTTCGCATCATCAGGCAGGCTCCCGTCACTGCCATCACGTTCTGCGCATAACAGAGCCGCCCCATATAACCCAGATTATTGCTGCTGACACGATAGTGGCTGTGCCCGGCGGTTCTGTGCTGTCCCAGTGCGAGCACTACGCCCGCATGTTGAATGGTTCTGTCCGCATAATAGAGCTTTGCACCAACTGCGCCCACGTCCGGACGCTGCGCATACATCAGAAGCTCCTCCATCCAGTCGAGTGTGATCACTTCCGTGTCGTTATTCAGCAGCAGAAGGTATTCACCCCGTGCTTTGGACGCCCCCAGATTACAAATTTTGGAATAGTTAAACCCGCCTTGATATGTGATGACTTTGATTTTCGGATTATCCTGTATTTTCTTATAATACTCAAATATCTCTTCCGTCGTGCTGTTATTTTCCACCACGATAATCTCATAGTGATCGTATGTGCTCTTCTCTGTAATCGAAGCAATGCAGCGGCTCAAATCCTCAAGATGATCCTTATTCGGAATCACAATGCTGATAAGCGGATTCCCCTGTATCTCATATTTAATCTGAAAAATCGTCTCAAATGCCTTCGTGGAAGTAATTTCAAAATTTTTGAATCCATGTTCTTCAAGATGCGATGCCACGGCTCCTTTCGCCGCATCAATAGCGTAACTCTTGGCATTGATATCCGCCGCCACGCTGCCTTCATGAGAGCGCCAGTAATAGAGCAGTTTCGGCACATGAACCACACATTTTGCCCTGCTTGTCAGTCTCAGAATCATATCATGGTCCTGACTGCCGTCAAACTGCGAACGGAACAACTGCATACCCTCCAGCAGCTTTCTGTCAAAAGCACTGAAATGACAGATATAATTGTTGGCACGAAGATTATCCGGTGCATAATCAGGTTTGAAATGCAGCGTAATCATATCGTCAATTGTCTTTTTCCCCTTAAAAGTCGCCTCGTCACAGTAAATATAATCCGCGCCCCGATCACAGATTGCCTTCATATATTCAAACAATACGCTCGGATGCAGCACGTCGTCATGGTCGAATAGCGCGATATAATCCCCTGTCGCCATGGCAAAACATTTATTGGTGTTTCCCGATATCCCCTCATTCTTCGAGAGTTTCCGGTAAACAATCCGTGAATCTTTCGCCGTGTATTCCTGACAGATTTTCTTCACGTCAGCGTGCTCTGCATCGGACCCGTCCGCCAGACAAAGCTGCCAGCCGCCATAAGTCTGCGCACACACAGAGTCGATCGCTTGGCGCAGGAACTTCTCCGGCGTATTGTATAACGGCACCAGAATACTGAATGTAATCTTACGGGGAAATTTGTACTCTCTCTGCCGCTTCGCCTCTTCCGCATTCGGAAAACCCGCCGTCCCATGCTGCGCGCGCGCTTTCCGCTCAATGCTCTTTGCATTCAGTTTCCGCGCGACGCCTTTCGGTCCCCCGTAGTAGCCAAGCCTCTGCCTCGTGCGCTGAATCCAGTGCACAGCAGCGCGCAAAGGTTTGGATATCCGCCAGAATACACTGCCCTTAATACGGTTTAAGCGCTCCTCCAGTTCCGTTTCCTTTTGCTGTGCCTCAGCAAGTTTCCCTGCCAGAACACGATTCTTCTGTCTTTCCCGCTCATAGGCATCCCGATAATGACGAAGTTTCTCTTCCTCTGTCGTCTGCTTCTTTTTCCCCTGTTCCATAATAGTCTCCATTCTTGCTCAACCTGCAAATTTGGGCACAAGCACAAATTTGCGTGTGAAAAATCTTCCGCATACGGATTTTTCACACTAGTCTCCATTTCATCATCTACACTTCGCATGTCTTATCGCTCCATGCAAGCTGCCGATCTCCCTGTACGCCCGTACAAAGCATTCCGATGCGATATGTTCCGGCCGGAAGATCGTCGCGCAGCAGACGAAGTACAAAACCGGCTAATCCGATATTTTCTTCCGCCGGCAGAATTGCCTCCACATCTTTGCGATACCAGTCGTACGGCGTCGCAGCATAATCATTTGAACCGTCCTCGCCGTTCCCTTTATCTGTACGAACTAACAATACGCTTTTATTATAACACGCGTTATTTTCTCCGGGCACATAGCACCAGCCCATAATCCAAAGAATGTCCGGCTCGTCCGCATGAATCTTGTGCTGTATTTCCGCCCTGTCCACAGTGAGACGAAGACGATTCATATGGAATCCTTTCGTCTGTCCTGCCTCATACGGTTCCGGCTTCGTCGTTAGAAGATGTTCTTCATATGGGAATTTATAGTTGCAGGCATAATCGGAGGCATTGTCAATCAACGCTCTGTGATAAAACACATCCTTTCCCTTCATCTGCGGATGCTTCGCATAAAGATTCTCTTTCTCTGTAAGAAGTCTTCCCCACTTACCGTCGTCTTCCTCGTCCAGCCCTCTGCTCAGCGACTCGTGATGATACAATACCGCATCATTACGCTGTACGTTATAATAACCGGCCTCAATCAGCTTAAAGCAGAAATCCACATCATTGTAAGCGACCGCCATCGTTTCATCCAAGCCGCCCACCTGCTCATATTTCTTCCGGCTCACCATAAGACAAGCCGCCGTCACACCGATCATATCATAGGTAACTCTGTTACGCCCGTAATAATAATCTTTATCATCTTCAAAGGTAATTAGCTTATGGGACGGTCCGATGTCCATATTGGTAATACCCGCATGCTGGATCTTCTGCGTACCCGCATACCACAATTTAGCTCCCACCGCTCCGACATGCGGCTGCAATGCCTGTCCCGCAAGTCTTCTCAGCCAGCTATGCTCTATGATTTCAACATCGTCGTTCAGAAGAAGAATCAAGTCTCCGTTCGCCTTCTTCACGCCCATATTACACATCTTCGAGAAGTTAAAATCCATTTTCTCATAGATATATACAAACCCATATTCCTTCTGCAGCTTCTCAAGCTTCGCACGGTTATCGTCGCTGCTGCCGTTATCCACGACAATCCATTCATAATAGCGGTAGTCTGTCTTTGCACGAAATGACTCGAGGCACCTCCTTAGCACGTCGGGATGGTCTTTTGAGGGAATGACCACCGAAACGACATAGTGCGGAGAGATATGCCTGTCTTCGCTCTGCGCTCGTGCGCACCTTTCTCTGCCGGATATGGATGTATCATAAATAATATGGTACAGATCCGGTTCTCCTCCGCTCACAAGGATTCCCTTCGCCCCGCGCCTTTCCAGTGCCGCCTCACGTATCTGTGTATATTCTGCTCCGGCGCCAATTATATAACGACCATTTTCTAATTCTCTACCCAACTCCTTCTCCACCAAACGGAACCGCTCTTCCTGTTCCTTACACTTTTCAAGCTGACGGCGTACGTCCTCCGGCGGCTGATAATTATGATGATAGAGAACGCTGTCTATATGACATACGCTTTCCTGCATGGAAACACTTTCCAGCCTGCTGCGCCTGATCGCCGCCTCTTCCAGACAAAGGCACAAATCATAGAAGCGCACCGACTGTCTGCTGTGCTTCATCCTATTTTGCATATCTTCTGCAGAAAGCACCTCCGTCAGCACATCCGCTTTGACAGCTAATAAATTACCCCAGTAATTAAATGCCAGCATCGTATCCGGTGAATAGCATGGTTTCAGCCAAGGATGCATACGATTCGACAAGTCTTCCCAGTAAAAATCTTCATCCGCATATGCAATAAGACATTTGCAATTTTTATCAAAACAAGATTTAACTTCATCAAATGCATCTTTATCGAGCATTCCCTGCCCATAAGTCAGCAGAACGATTTCCGTCCCCGGCACACTAACTGCCTGCCAGCCGTTTACAGTTATTTCCTTCCCGCTCCCGTCCTTTTGATTGCACGCGTTATTCTCTTCATTTATCCATTCTGCATAAGGATTCTGCTGTCTTCGCACTTCTTTCTCATAACGCAGAAGACAGGCGTCCGCTTCGGGACACCTGTCCATATCCTTATCGTGTCGTACGCCGCCTTTCACAACATGATACAATCTGCGGAAGGGAGACGTCATTTTCCAGAATGGATTGGCGTAGATACGGTTCAGATTATCGTTCAAATCCGCCTGCCGTCTCTGCGCGTCCGCAATCTTTCCTGCCAGCACAATATTCTTTTGACGTTCTTCTTCATATGCGGCTGCATAATACGCCGCCCACCCATAGCGATCCGTACGTCCACTCATCTGTCAAAACAGTCCCCTTTTCTGCATATGTTTTACCGTTTCTTCCGGAAGCTTCGTCACCTGCATTGTCACTTGCAGCACATTGCTGTCTTCTCCGCGAATACCGTCAAGAGATACGGTAATATTCGGATCTTGTGTAGGACACGCATATGTGTTCTCTCCTACCTTAAAGCCGTTTACCTGTATCTGTCTTCCCTTCCACGGCAATATCGTTCCGTTCCATCTTATTTCCTGAAGATAAATCAGACAAAAATCATTGCACGGGTCAATCCTCAGCGCGCTCTTCCCACTCGAAATCATGATCTCTAACTCTGTCATGCCATCTTCCCGTACGCGTACCTGTTCTCCCACAGTCTCATCAATAAAAAACGACTGTTCTTCATTAAATCCTCTGCCGGTATCCTCGTAAATCTGTATGCGGTCCTTACCTGCCGCCAGCGCCTGCCCTTCACAAAATGCTTCGACCGTATAGACCGGGCGACCGATCGCCTCTCTCATCTGCGCCATGGACATATGTTTTCCGGTCACATATTTCTGGAAATCCATCTCCCGTTTACGATACTGTTCGGCGTCAGATTGGTCTATTTCCAGCTTTCGAATTATTAAATCCAAGTTTAAAGAATTCCGTTTTTCATTTTCCAGCAGATAACAGTAGACCGAGCGGAAAGCAATCTGTTTTGTCTCGATCACTTTCTCAAAACTCCATTCGCAGTCAATAACATTCCATGCGTTATCAATATTCTCCGGGACGATAATATTGGAAAATATCAAATCGTAATCGGCAATTTTCTCTTCTTCCCCATATGATATTCTCTTATAATACTCGTCGAACAACTGTCCAAACCGCTCTATATCATTTCGTTTCAGACAGTCATCAAGAATCTCCTCCAGCGTTCTGCCTTCCACATACGCAAGACTCAGATACGGCTCTTCCGTCTCAATCCCCACCTTGATCTCTGTACTGCCGTTTGCCCTCTCCAGCCTGCACCGATTGATGACCAGACCGCTGTCTTGATAACGTTTCGCAAGCGCATCGTAGGCATGTGCGGTGTTCTCTATATGCCTCCACGCCTCTTTAGATAACGGATGTTTTTCTATTATTTTTCCATGCTCATTCTCTTTGAAAACCGTCTTGATACAGAATTCCGGTTTTCTGTCATTGGAATATTTCACATACTTTTCTTCCAGTTTCGGTCCGAGCAGCATCATATAGGAATTGGAAAATAATTCAAACTGCCCCTCCTGTATGATTGTATCGAACACCCTTTTCTCATCAAACAACTGCAGGCGGTCTCTATCGAAGTTACGAAGATTATTAGACAATTCGCCCGTCTTAGGAAGACGTTCCTCAGAATAGAGGCATGTCATAAACTTATAATCCGGATATGGATAATACATCTGCGCATATTCATATCCGCAATTCTTAGCAATTCTGCGTAATCCCTCCGCCGTAAACGTTCTCACCACACCGCCGTCAGGGTAATTCTCAATGCCGCTAAAATATGTGCCCAGATGGTCTTCACGGCATCCGGCCCAATATTTTAAACCGAATTTATTTTCAATCGCAATCGCAATATGCCCTTCCGGATTCAAGTGCTTCCGAATAGTATTCAGGAAATCCTCGTAGGGTGTCTCTGACCTGATATATGCCTGCGCATACTCAAACACACCGATTAGACAAATATAATCGTAGTCACATGGCAGATCCGGTTCCACATCCTGAAAATTGCCTACATGAATCGTCACATTGTCCGCGTCCATATGCCTGTATGCGTTAATCCTGCTTCTCTTTCTCGACAGATCAATGCAGGTAACTTCGCCTGCTTTTCCCGCAAGCGTCCCGGTAATGGCGCCACAGCCGGAACCGACTTCCAGCACTTTCATCTCTTTCGTAATAGGAAGCCACTCCACAATATTCTCCCGCTGCGAAGACAGGTGGTACAGAATCTCCCAGCTTTTACGCTCCTCTATGATACGCTGATACTCTACTGCAGAATAGTTACGCGTAATCTCTAACAGTTCATCCTCCGCGTCTCCGTCGCAGTAGTAATCTTCGCCCGGATAGTGCGTAAGGTCCAGCTTGATTTTTCCGATTTCCTCAATATTATTCTCCGGCATCCGTTCCCTAACCTTCCGTTCCAAACCTAATCCATTATATATCCACTTCTTAATTCGCTTTGCGGACTTCCACGACGGAATCCATGTCGTAGAAACCTACCGTGTCTTTGTCGGATATCACCGTCAGATTCAGTACGTCATACAGTCTGTGGTACACCGTAAAATCATCGTTCTCATACCCGGTAACTCCCAAGGAAAGCAGATAATCGCCGCCCTGTAGGTTCATCCTCTGGGTGAATGCCACCTCGCACTTCTCCCCGGCAGCAACCGACTCCAAAAAGGCTTTCTCAAACATAGTATTCGTACCGGTGATCTCAGTCCCACGTACATTCTTGATGGTAAACGCAAAAATCGGCGCCTGTATGTCCTCCATCATTTTTACTCTCATATGGATGGTAAACATATTTCCTTTCAGAATTGCCGAGGTCCTCGTATCTTTGTCATCCGTGATATAGTATTCCTCAATCACGGCTTTCTTAGACCCGTACTCCAGCAGTTCCGGATTCTCCACGGTTCCGCCGCCGGTCTGTGTATGGTCCGCCGCAGCAGCGTCTCCCACTGCCCTTGCACCGTTTGCCGCCGTACTGCCGCCCGCCGCCGCCCTTCGCAGGTCTTCATCGTCCAGCAGTCGTCCGTTCTCCGCTTCCGGCGCGGCATACTGTCCCACCAGAACCTGTTTATAGATGTCTATCATCTCTTTCGGTCTGCCCTCGCCCAGTTTCGTCCCCTGATTGAGAAGCACTACTCTGTCACAATATTTGCTGATACTGCTCAAGTCATGGCTGACGAAAACAATCGTCTTGCCCATTTCTTTAAATTCTTCAAATTTATGATAACATTTTGCCTGAAAAAAAACATCCCCTACAGACAAAGCTTCATCTACAATTAAAATCTCCGGTTCTATGTTAATTGCCACCGCAAAAGCAAGACGTACAAACATTCCGCTGGAATATGTTTTGACCGGTTGATACACATATTCGCCGATATCCGCAAATTCCAGAATCGCATCCATCTTCTCATCGATCTCTTTCTCGGAGAATCCGATCATCGTTCCGTTCAGATAGATATTCTCAATGCCGTTGTACTCCATATTAAATCCGGCGCCCAGTTCCAGCAATGCGGAAATGCGCCCGTTAACCACAACATCACCGCGCGTCGGATTCAAAACGCCGGTAATAATCTTTAGAATTGTCGATTTACCGGAGCCGTTGGTTCCGATAATGCCCACGCATTCCCCCTGTCTGATCGTCAAATCGACTCCTTTCAGGGCATGATGCTCCGTATGATGTTTGCCCCGCCCTAAGCCGAGCGCTTCCTTAATCCTGTCCGAAGGCTTATCGTACAACTTATATACTTTTTCCACATTCGTGACTTGAATCGCAATATTGTCCATATGTTTGTCCTATCTGTTTGGAGGGTGTAACCTTCTCGCTCGCAGGCTGTCGCCTTCTTCTCCGCAGTGCGCAGCTCGATTCCGCTCCGCTCCTTCTCGCTCGCAGGCTGTCGCCTTATCGCAGGATATACAACCGTCTGCTCCTGTGCAAGCACATCGCAGCCGTTTGTATATCCTGCGGCACTGCTCATAGCACATCCGCAAAATGTACTCTCATCTTACGGAAAATCAACGTCCCGATACAGAACATACTAATCGTAAATATCCAAAAATATGTGGAAGAATAGAAATGCTCCCAGAACCAGACTTCCTCGTAAATTGCACTTCTGTATCCGTTAACCACATAAACAAGCGGATTTAATTTAAACAGTGTTTTCATATTATCTGTTTTAAGCATTGTGATATTCCACAGAATAGGCGTCGCCCACATTCCGATTTGCAGCGCAATGTTAATAATCTGCTGTAAGTCCCTGATAAATACTACCAATGCACAAGTCATATAACTCATACCGAGCACAAGCATAAACATACAAAAACTATAATAAATAATCTGAAGAGTATAAATACTGGGATAATAACCGTATCCGACAGATACAAGTAACAATACAGCCACAAAGAATACATGAATAAAAGTAGCGGCAATCACCTTGATAATCGGCAGAATACTGATGTTAAACACCACTTTCTTAACCAGATAATTATATTCGATCAGCGCCATCGTCCCCTGCGTGATTGCCTCGGAGAAATAGAACCACGGCACGAGCCCCGCCGTCAGATACAATACATAGGGCACTTCCAATCCGCTTGCCACCATTTGGCTTCGCGTATCAAACACTTTATCGAAGACAATCCAATACATCACTACCGTAACAACCGGCTGTGCCATCGCCCAGACAATACCAAGATAAGAACCGGCATAACGTTTCTTGAAATCGTTCTTTGCAAGCTTCCAGATTAACTTTCTGCTCTGAAAAAGTTCTGCCGGAATAGTCATGATTCTCTCATAATAAAGTGCAAAAATCACACAAGTAAAGGTGATCAGGACACATCCGCTGACCTTCTTCATCCGCTCCGTCACTTGATCTGCAAGCGGATTGTGATGATTGATGAGTACAAGCGCCAAAATCAATCCAAGCCCCCAGAATATTGCAATTCCTGCGGGCTTACCCAAACGTTTTGTTTTCTTATTCGAACGATTTATATATTCCGTATTTTCCACACTCATAATCTCTCTGCTCCGAAATGTATTGCCGCCGCAATACGGCATCGTAACGCGACGGCGTAATACGACATTACGTCCGGTACTTTTTCGTAAACGCCGCAATACCTTCTCTATTGGCGTCCTTTTCAGATAGAATCGGTCGTGTCCCTTCCGGAATAGGCCAGTCGATATTTAAATCCGCATCGTCCCACGCAATACCTCCCTCGTCATTCGGATGATAGAAATCCGAACATTTATAAGCAAATTCAGCGTAATCGGACACTACATAGAATCCGTGGGCAAAGTTCTTGGGAATAAAAAACTGTTTTGCATTCTCTGCCGTGAGAAGCACGCCATACCACTTACCGTATGTTTCGGAACCCGGGCGCAGATCCACCGCCACATCGTACACCTCGCCACGCAGAACACGCACCAGCTTGTCCTGCGGGTAATTAATCTGAAAATGCAATCCGCGCAAAACGCCCTTTGTCGACGCAGACTGATTATCCTGAACAAAGACTTGGTCAATTCCCGCATCTTTATAGTCATTATAGTTATATGTCTCCACGAAATAACCGCGCGCATCGTGAAAAACAGTCGGTGTAATCACCTTAAGCCCTTCTATCCCACATGTTTCTACTGTTATCTTACCCATGATTCCCCGTTCCTTTCCTGATATCTTACGCTTAATCTTCCTCGTCACCGCCGGTCGGCACATTGCCGCTGTCACCGTCAATAACGCCCGAATATCCTTCCGCACTCTTCGCATGGTTGATTGAAGTATCTATATTCATATAACACAGATTCAAATCTACTCTTGTCTCGATACCGTCCACCGCGCCTTTGGAAGTATACTGCCACATATGATAGTATTCATCATAAGACGGAACATCCGAGTATTCCGCAAGCCATGTTTTGTAATCTGACAGTTCTGTCATATCAACTTCGGATTTCAGCCAGTTTCTGGAACCGTATATGCCGGTCTCATAACCTGCCGAAGCAATCGTCTGTAGAAAAGCTTTATGGATTTTCGTCCGTTCCTCACTGGTAAGACCATCCGCACGCCCTCTTCCACCGGCGCTCTCGCTGTCCAGAAATACGGGATAGTCCACGTCGTAATCTTCAATCAGGCTGATCACCATGCTGGCTTCTTCCACCGCCTCCACTTCATCCGTCGCCTGCGTGAAGAAATATACCCCCACCGGAATACCTGCTTCTATCGCACCTTTGATATTCTTCTCATACATAGGGTCAAGGATCAGCGCGCCGCTCGTAGCGCCTCTGTATCCGCAACGGATAATCGCGAAATCAATTCCTGCCTCTTTCACCCGCTCCCACTCAATCGTATTATTCCATTTGGAAACGTCGATTCCCAGCTTTGCGTTGCCGCTCGCAAACTGTAACTGGGTATTCTCACTGCCGTCCGCGGCTTCTTCCGCACCGTTTACCGCCTTGTCTTCTTTCTCGACGTCAATATCATCCTCCGTCAGTATAAGGTACTCGATATCATCAAGCACCCGGTATTCAATCTCCTGTCTGACCTGTATGGAAGTGATGGTATTCGGTACGATGAATCCTTCTTCTTCCTTCAACGATATGCTGTATTCTCCCGAACGCAGCCCGTCTATATAAATCACGCCGTCCTTATCCGTGTCCGTATACTCTCCGACGCCCTGTACGACAATAGTAAACGGCGTTCCTGTCACAAGTTTTCCGACGCTGTCCACTACCATAACACGCAAGTCTTTTGCCACGGAACTCATCATCAGAAATACATTCCTGCCGGAAAAAGTCTCAATGCTCTTAAATCTGACCTCCGGATCAAAAAACGTTTCATCTTGCAGAAAGGCAGAGAGATTATCTCCTCTCTGTCCACCGTTTACATCCGCCTCTTCTATTAATGCTGTCTCCTCAAGCTGTCCGTCCGCAGTCAGACCAAGCTTCTGCTTGACCTGTTCTAAATTAGCTGCCGCAATCGCGCCGACTATCAGGACAAACACGGCTACCATGGCAAACAGCGCCCTTTTCATCTTCTTAGAGTCCATTAGCAACCTCAACCATATATTGACCATATGCTGTCTTCATTAACGGTTCCGCCAAATCCAACAGTTGTTCCTTCGTAATGAACCCCCTCTTATAAGCAATCTCCTCAATGCAGGAAATATATAATCCTTGTCTCTTCTGAAAAGCCGCAACGAAATCAGCCGCATCGAGAAGTGAATCGTGATTGCCCGTATCAAGCCATGCAAATCCGCGTCCGAGCGTTTCAACCCGAAGCATCCCTCTTCTCAGATACTCATTGTTGATACTTGTGATTTCTATCTCTCCTCTCGCAGAAGGCTTCACATTCGCGGCAATCTCCACCACGTCGTTATCATAGAAATACAGACCCGGAACGGCATAATTGCTCTTCGGGTTCTCCGGTTTCTCCTCAATAGACAGCGCCTTGCCGTTCTCATCAAATTCGACTACGCCGTACTCTCTCGGATCCCTGACATAATAGCCGAAAATCGTCGCGCCCTTGTCTCTCTGCGCCACTTCCCTGAGCACTCTCGAGAAACTCTGTCCGTAGAAAATATTATCTCCTAAGATGAGCGCCACACTGTCATCTCCGATAAAGTCCGCGCCAATGATAAAAGCGTCCGCCAATCCTCGCGGATATTCCTGCACCGCATATTCCATGCGCAGTCCAAGCTGCTCCCCCGTACCGAATAATTCTTCAAACACCGAAATATCTCTCGGCGTAGAAATAATCAGTATCTCTCGTATTCCCGCCAGCATCAGTATCGAAAGCGGATAATAAATCATCGGTTTATCATATACCGGCATGATTTGCTTCGATACTGCCTTTGTCAACGGATACAAGCGGGTGCCAGAGCCACCCGCCAAAATAATTCCCTTCATCTGTTCAGCCTTGCCCTTCCTAACCCCTTGGGTTGTCCGCAGTCTGCGCCTGTAAATTACTGCTTGTACATCTCTTCATAATATTTCTGATAACCGCCGCTCGTAACGTTCTTCATCCAATCTTCATGCTCAAAAAACCACTGGATCGTCCGGCGGATTCCCTCTTTGAACATCGTCTCCGGTTCCCACCCAATCTGTGCCTTAATCTTATCGGGCGCAATCGCATACCGTCTGTCATGTCCCTTACGGTCTTCCACATAAGTAATCAGTTCCTCGCTGACTAACGCTTTGCGCGGATCGTCATCAGAAAGCATCTCCTGCAGTGTCTCTATAATAATCTTAATAATCTCAATATTCTGTTTCTCATTATGCCCGCCTACATTATATGTCTCAAACAGTTTTCCCTGCTCCTGAACCATGTCGATCGCCTTGGCATGGTCTTCTACATACAGCCAGTCACGCACATTCTTTCCATCGCCATATACAGGCAGTTTCTTTCCCTGAAGAGCATTGTTAATGATAAGCGGAATCAATTTCTCCGGGAACTGATAAGGTCCGTAGTTATTGGAACAATTCGTGATGTTCGCCGGGAAATGATAGGTGTCCATATACGCTCTGACAAGCATGTCCGATCCGGCCTTGCTCGCAGAGTACGGACTGTGCGGCGCATAAGGCGTTGTCTCATAGAAATATCCGCCGTCCTCTTCAAGCGAACCGTACACTTCGTCCGTGGAGACATGCAGAAACTTCTTATCCGCTTTGAAACTGCCGTCCGGAAGCTCCCACGCCGCCTTCGCACAATTTAACATGACTGCCGTCCCCAGTACATTGGTCTGAATGAAAACCTCCGGGTTGCGGATGCTCCTGTCCACATGGCTCTCCGCCGCAAAATGTACAACCCTGTCGATTTCGTTCTCCTCAAATATCCGTGCAATTGCTTCCTTATCGCAAATATCCGCCTTAACGAATGTATAATTCTCCCTGTCCTCAATGTCCTTGAGGTTTTCCAGATTTCCCGCATAAGTCAACGCATCTACATTGATAATGCGAATTTCATTATCATATTTGCGAAACATATAATGAATATAGTTGGAACCGATAAAGCCTGCTCCTCCCGTTACCAGATAAGTTCTCATATAAATACCATGCCTTTCCCAACAAGTATCGTACTATGATATTGTAACAAACTCTATACTTTTTGCAAGTCTATTATCTAATAGTTCATATAGCTGACATTCATATCAACGTTACCGCTGATGCCGCTCACTTTACCCTTGGAAGAATACTGCCACATATCATATCTTGTCGCCGAATAAGTCGGAGCACTCGCATACTGCGCAAGCCAAATCTTATAACCTGTCAGACTCGCCGTATTGATTTTCTCGGTGAACCAAGTCTTATTGGCATATACGCCTGCCGAATAACCGGAATTCTGTACGGTAGCGCAGAACGCCTTGCAGACTGCCGTTCTCATATCTCTGCTGACACCGTCTCCTCTTCCGCCGCTGGATTCAACATCAAGGAAAATGGGGTAATTCAATCCGTAACCGCTGCACAGGTTCACTGCCATGGAAGCTTCCTCTACCGCTTCCACCTCATTGACCGCCTGACTGAAGAAATAAACTCCCACTTTGAGTCCTGCCGCCTTGGCTCCTTTGATATTGCTCCTAAAAAGCGGATCCTCAATAAGCGCCCCCGTTGACGAACCTCTGTACCCGCATCGGATAATGACATAGGATACACCGGAATTTTTCACTGCATTCCAATCAATGCTGCCATTCCACTTCGACACGTCAATCCCCATCGTACCGGAACCTGACGACAGTTTGCCGTCGCTGCCGAAATTATACTTGGCTCCCTGAATAACCTGCTCGCCGGTCACATAATTGTTACTCTTGTCAAAGAAATATACATGTCCGTCAATCGTCTGCCAGCCCGTGTATTTATACTCTGAGAACACTGCCGTCTTTCTATAGAAGATGCTCTGTGTCTTGTAATCATTAAAAGTCGCTTCTTTAAATGCGCCCGTCGCATCTTTATAGTACATCTGATTGCCGTCTTTATCCTTCAGCTTGGCAGTGCCGTCCAAATCCCTCTTAACCGTCACGACGTAGATCGTATACGTGCTCATATCCCCTTCAAGATGCGCAACAATCTCCACTTTACCTTCCGATATGCCGGTAAGCACGCCATTAGCGTCTATCTTGGCAATCTTCTCATTCCCGCTTCCCCATCTGACCTTCGTGTCTTTCGGCTCCGTCTGCGCCGTGAGCGTAATCGTCTTACCGATTGCCACTTCAGTAGGTCCGCTGATTGTCACTTTGCGGTCTGCCGCTGTTACGGTCACCGCACATGTTGCAGAATAGGGCACGCCGTTAACTGCCACCGACGCTGTGATCGTCGCCGTTCCTTCTGCCACTGCCGTCACGGTACCGCCGCTCACTGTCGCCACCTTGGTGTTATTGCTGCCCCACGTGATCGTCGGATTTGTGACTCCCGCAACAGTTGCTTTTAGGACTGCGGTCGTCCCCTTTTTCATGGATACATTATTCTGGTTCAGAGATATCGTAATCACCGCATCTTCCGTAACCGTCACGGTACAAGTCTTGGAGTCTGATTTATTACCCTTTACAGCCGTCGCCGTAATGGTCGCCGTGCCGACTCCTACCGCCGTTACTGTACCGCCGCTTACCGTTGCCACGGATGTATTGCTGCTGCCCCATGTAACCGTACAGTCTGCGGGAGATGTCGTCGCCGTCAATGTCATGGTCCCGCCCTTTTTCAAGGCAAGTGTCGTCTGGCTTAAGGCGAGCGACACATTCACTTCCGGCGCCGGTTTCTCCTCAACCGTTACCGTACAACTTGCGGAAGCGCCGCCCACTGACGCCGTGATGGTCGCCGTTCCTTTTCCGGCTGCATATACGGCACCACCGTCTACTTTTGCCACAGAATCGGCGCTGCTGCTCCATATCGGAGAATCGCTCGTTCCCGTCACTGTCGCAGACAACGTCGTACTATCTCCCACTTTCAAAGAAAGACTATTCGTATTTAAAGTGATTGTCGGTGTGGCCGGAGGGTTCGGATCGACCGGCTGCTGTGTGCTCGAGTCACTTGAAGTTGTACCATCGCCACCCGGCGTCTGCGTGCTCGAATCACTTGAAGTTGTACCGTCGCCGCCCGGATTTGTCGGATCGACCGGCTCCGGCGGAGTATCTGTCGACAACGGCATTGCCGCCATCTTTCGATACGTGCTGCTGACCGTCCAAGGATCCGGTATATTTGTCTTCGGAACCTGCTCATAACCGTCCTTCGCGTCACCGACCGGTGTCTTGGTGGATTCCACCCATTCAACCGTGTCCTTCAGCGTTGACTCCACCACGGTATCCTGTACGGCCGTATCTTCCGCCGCCACGTTGACTTCCGCTTCTGTCTTCACCTCGTCAGCCACATCCACCTTCTTGTATGTGATCGTGTCCGTAACTGTCACACTGGTTGAAGACGACGGGAGCCTGTAATCCTGATACGCATCTCCCGACAAGGGTTTAATCGTCACATTATATGTTCCCGCCGGAACATCCGTCTTGTAGATAATACCGTCTTTGTCATCATCCTGATAACTCAGGGCGCTCTTGCCCCCCGTCACTTCCACTTCAAAGGGCACGCCTCCGATCAGCTTACCCGTCGCTTTATTGACAAACTTAATCTTCATGTCTGACTGGATGGAAGTAATGTTAAGCGCCACGTCGATTGTTTTGCTCTGTTCCTCACCTGTTCCTGTCTGCTGTTCTCCCCCCATCGTTTCATCCATGTCGATCATACCGGAAAGTTTTGCAGACTCTGCCACCGCAAGAAGACCGCTCTCACCGATTACAGAAATCCCGTTCATCTCCTCGCCCACGCTGGCAAATGTCTCCACCTGTTTCTCCACGGACTTCGCATTGACGAAAAGTCCTCCTGTAACGATAACGCCCGCAAGCACTACAATCCCAAGCATGGCAACCACCATGTCAAGGGTACTCATCTCTGTCAGGAAACGCTTGAAACGCACGATGACCCCGTCATCATCATCATACTCATCATCGTCTTCGTCATCGTCATACTCATCGTCTTCGTACCATTCACCATCATCTTCGTACTCGTCATCCTCGTATCGGTCTTCTTCATCTTCGTACTCGTCGTCTTCATACCGGTCGTCTTCGTCTTCGTACTCGTCATCTTCATACCGCTCTTCTTCATCTCCGTACTCATCGTCTTCGTATCGGTCATACTCGTCATCTTCATACCGGTCGTCTTCGTCTTCGTACTCGTCATCTTCATACCGGTCGTCTTCGTCTTCGTACCGGTCGTCCTCATAACGGTCGTCTTCCTCTTCGTACCGGTCATCCTCATAACGATCATATTCATCGTCTTCGTACCGGTCGTCCTCATAACGATCGTCTTCCTCTTCATACACCTCTCTATGTCTCTTAGACGACCTTTTTGGGGCAATCGGCGTACTCTTCCGTTTTTGTCGATTATAGGATTCTATCGTTTCATCGTCAAGACAGAGAAATTCCAACGTATCGTCAGTCACGTTATCGTCATCCTCATCGTCAAACACTCCGTCGTCATCACGGAGAAATTCGTCAATCAAAATCTCCCTGCGTGCCTCTCTCTTCTTACCGTTCTTCTTGTTTTGCATATTATGTAAACCCTTCTTTGTTAACATTTTTGTAACATTATAGCACAAACGACCAATACTATCAAGGTTTTTTGCCATTCTTAATATTTTGCCAAGATTTACATAATATTAATGCGCGCGCGATATTTAACACCGCTCAATCTGCCATATTCCGTTAAAATACGCTTGACTTTATCAACCATAACTGACACAATACAAGTGCAACCTTACAATTTCAACATTCATTTTAAATGAAAAAGGGGATTTTACTATGATGTACATGCACTATTGTAAGCGTTGCCATCGGGTCTATATGCTGAACGGGCATAAGCAGAATTGTCCAAAATGCCGCGAGCATATTACAGAACTAAAAATTTCATACATGGACTATGTCGCCATGGATATGGAATCCAGAGAGCAATTGTGCTGTTGTTGTGCAGACGATACGCAGCTTCGCAAGCTGAGCACTACATACCGTATGTATAAGTACAGCAAATGGTACAAAGAATTGCAGACTCAATTTCCGCAGACAACAATCATCACTTATCCCGCAGCAGACAGAACTCCGATGGAAAACGCTGTATCTATGGGTTAGGCCCATACGATACAACTCGCAAAAGAGCGCGCCTGAGAATTTTTTAGATTTTCGGCTGCGCTCTTTTGCGCTGAATAAAGCCGGATAAAACATAAGATTTTATTAAAAAAATACGAAATCATGGATTTTTGGTATATTTCATAGTACAATTCTATAAGTAAATTTTACATTTCACTATTCTATAATAACCTTCGGGAGGACATTATGAGCCAAAATCACGAAACAGA
>VSOA01000090.1 GCA_009774585.1 Lachnospiraceae bacterium | reverse complement strand
GAATGACAAAATAAGCCTCTGACAACTTTTCTTTCCTGATTTTTTCTAACAGTTCCAGTCCGCCCATACCGGGCATTTTGATATCCGTGATTATCAGATCAACCTGATTCAATTGCAAAAAATCCAGCGCTTCCTGCCCGTCTGACGCCGTACCCGCGATTTCAAAACCTTCTTCATTCCAGTCAACTAATATTTTCAACCCCTGAAGAATGAACGGCTCGTCATCTACCAGCAATACTTTCAGCATTTCTTCCCTCCTTCATACGCTATAGACAAATTAGCGGAATCTTTATCTGTATCATCGTTCCTATTCCGTATTCTCCGTCTACCTCAAAGGAAACCTTGTCATGCGACATCATCTTAAGGCGCAGACATGCATTAACCGTTCCGACTCTTCCCTTGTCTTTCAGCATTTCCAGATTGGCATGTTCCATACGGTACTGCAATGTACGCATATTCGGTTCGCTCATTCCTTTTCCCGTATCCTCGACTTCCAGACACAGGCTGCCATCCTGCCTGTAAATACGCACGAATATCCAGCCCGGCTTAGATTTACTTTCTATCCCGTGAACACAAGCGTTTTCCACAAAGGTAACGACTGTCAATTTAGGTATCCTGCAGTTTTCACAATTTTCATCAATATCCAGTTCATAATTCAAACGATCGCCGAATCTGTATTTCTGCAAATCCAGATAAGCCTCCACAAACTCCATTTCCACCTTAATTTTAACGAAATCATTTCCCCACTCTAAATACTGGCGCTGCAGAAGTGCAAGACGTTCAACCATCTCCGCCGTTTCGTATTCGTTCTTCAGAATGCTGTGCATACGGATGCTCTCTAACGCATTAAACAGAAAATGCGGATTAATCTGGCTGTGAAGCGCCAGCAGCTCTGCATTCTGTCTCGCCACCAGCATCTCCTGCTCTTTCATTTTGGCAATATAGATTGTCTGAATCAGGGAATTGACTCTTCTCACCATCCGGTTATAATTGCACATCAGTTCGCCAATCTCATCCTGTCCGCCAGTTTCCTCTATCTCAATCAGCTTCTCCTCTTCAATCCGGTTAAAAACATCGCTCAACTTACCGATTCTCACCGAAAATGAGCGGTTAATCTCCCGTACCAATACAAAAGGGAGCGCAATATTGACGAGCAGAAGCAGCATGATAACCGGCAGATTCTTCCTGATTTCTTCCATAAAACTGATTTTAGGCGGTTGAACATAAATCATGAATTTCTGACCGTACAGATCCATCTCCTGTACATAAGTATCCTTTGTCGAACCTTCATATCTGTCAAAATTCTTTCTGACACTGTTTCCGGTATTCGATAATATAACCGTATCCCCGCTGCATATATAAACCGGCATTCCATAATTCATGCTTGCCAGATCAGACGCCATACCGCCGTAGTTCAGCGTTAGTGCAAGTACTTTTTCATAAGGATCGTTGTAACTGTAATAATCCATTTTACGCACAAATATTATTTTGCGCTGCGCCTCTATGACAGGGCTTCGACTGTCATCATACAGAAAAAACAGTGATCTCGCACCGCCGTACAGTTCCAGTTCACGATACCAGTCGCTCTCCTGAATACTTGCTATGCTGTTACATTTGCCGCCCTTAATAATCGTTTTGTTGTCCGTATACAATTTGATGCCGATATTATTTGAAATCATACCGGCATCAAATATAGATCTTTGAAAATAAGCGTAATACGCCACTACATAATCCAGCGCATCGGCATACTCTTTACCCAGAAAATCATTGAGACTCCTATTAATATAGAGATTCTTAGCCATCTCCGCCGCGCCCTCAACATGATTGGCGAAATTATACTGTACAGCATTCGCCACATTTTCCATTGAGTGCCGTCTCGCCACTTGTTCCGAGTGAAAAACAACATATATGATAAAACTGTCTGTCAGAACAAGCGGCATCAGAACACAAAAAACATACAGTACAAATAATTTCTTTCTGATCTGAAAATCATCTATATGACCTCTAAACCGATCTCTTACTCCGATAATCCGATCACTAATCCAATGTAAATTCACTGACTATTTCTCCCAGTCCATCCGCCATCTGCGTATTTTCATCAGATTGGCTTCTGATGTCTGTTGCAATACCTGCCGTGCTCTCACTCTTTCGCACAATCTCATTGATTGCGTTGTTATTCTGAGCAGATATTTTCCTGACATCCATCACATTTTCAAATATCTGACCGATAGAAACCTTCAGATTTCCGGTAAGATTATTCAGATTCTCAATATCCCGTTTGATTGTTTCTACGGAAGCGCTGTATTCATTAGACTTGCCCGCGAAATCTCCGAAACTCTCCAAGACCTCGCCTTCCATATACTGCATAATATCTCCGACACAGCCGTTGACCTCTTCGATACTGACATTGGATGATTCACACAGTTCCCTGATTCGCGCCGCGGTCATTTTAGACGTTTCAGCCAGCTTTCCGATTTCTTCCGCAACTACTGCAAATCCTCTTCCCATTTCGCCCGATCTTGCCGCTTCTATAGATGCGTTAATTGACAGAAGATTCGTCTGATTGGCAATCTCCAGAATTTCTTCCGCCATACCGTTAATCTGCGATAAACTGTTCAGACTCTCAAGCGCATTTCTTACGGAGAGCTTCGTTGACTCAAGCTGATTGCTCGTATTGCGGAAAGACAAGTTTGCACTTTCTTTCATCCTCGTTGCACCCATCAGCATGGAATCACTGGATTCAGAACTGTTCTTTAAGTTCGTCATGACGTCGTCGATCAGATTATGAATACTGCTGATTTCTTCATTGATTCTCTCAATTGCACTGTCAACGTTTTCCAGACTGGCCGAAAGCTGCTGCGTCGTGGCAATATTATCATTTACACAGTCAACCAGATTCGTCGAAGTACCGTTGAGCGCTTCCGCTTTGCCGTTAAGCTTCATACTGCACTCCTTGAGTGTGGCGAGAATATTATGAAGCGATTCAATCACACTGTAGGATGCCTCTGCGATTTCACCCAGATCATCGTCTCTGCCGATAAACTGATTGACTTCACCATGGTCGGTAAGATCACAGTCTGCAATCCTTCGCAGCGTCTTGGTGATCGGTGACAACGGTCTCATGAATCTGGAAATAATCATATAGGATACGCCGATCAGCAAAACGAGCGCTACAAGTGAAAAGACAAGTAACTGCATTCTGGCAATATCCACCGAAGCAAAAATTTCATCCGTCGTATCTGTCAGCAAAAACAGCCAGTTTCTGCTGGGAATGTAATGATAGGCAGCAATACTTTTCACTCCGTTATCGTCATATTCTATATAGTCGGTAGTCATCACACCGCTGCCCTGTTTCACTTTATCAAGAATATTGGCAATATATTCCTCCTCTGCAACCTTTCCACACATATCTTTATTGCCATGGAAAATATACTCCCCGGTCTGCGTATTAACCAGATAATACTGCGCATTATCTAATCCGGCCGTAGGCAGACTGTCTAACACACCCTTTAAACCTGAAAGATAAATTCCCGCACCAACCAATCCGATTGGTTCTCCGTTCTCATCCAGACAAGCCCGGTACATAGAAATAATCTGCTGTCCACTCGCCGGCGAAAAAATAAAACCTACATTATATACTCCGTCTGCCGCAAGCATAGAATCCTGCAACGCCTTAAGCGGTTCTCCTTCTCTCGTTGTGATGCCGACAACTGCCGCGTTGGTGTGGGCAAGCACATGCGTATCCCATTCACTGGCATAGATACCTTCCAGATGCTCAATGTCTGCGCTATATTCTTCCGTATATTTCTGAGCTGCTGCAACTGCACTCGCATCTGTAGGGTTCTTAAAAAGCTGTTCTATTTCGCCTGCCCTGCTGTATGCCGTTAGATAGCTTTCTGTCTCATGCACATAGTTCTGTATGATCTGAGAACGATCGTCAACAATCGTCTGCATACTGGCAACAGTATTCTTACGAATGTTTCCGGTAATCGTATTGCCCACAAAAATGTATAATGCGACAAAAACAATTATTTGCACCGACATAATCGCTCCGGTAATCTTATAAGCAACTTTTTTCTTCCGTTTTGTCATCTCTTTTTCCTCCATAAGCGATTGCTATTTATTGTCTACATATCCAAACCCCAAGATTGTAAAAGATTTGTCCTCCTCCCCAAACGTCGGGCAAATCTTTACAATATGCTCTTTAACTTCTTCCTCGGCAAAGAGTATTGCAGGATTGCAATGTATCCAACCTTTTATATGCGGATCTGCTGTCATAATCTTCCTTCCGTCTACATACACATCCGCGGTCCCCACGTCCGGTTCTCCTGAATCCTTATAGATCATCATCAGAACCCGGCATTTTATCTTCATCTCGAAATACGGCAACGCTGTGTCCTTTCGTCCCTGATACATCCAGTTGTCAGGAAACAGCATCGTTCCTGTGATATCCGTGTCCATTTCCACACATTGAAGCTGTCTGTCCTGTCCGTCAAACGGCCCGCATATAATCTGCGCGGCGTCCGTACCCGTACTGCGGTCCAGTAACTTAATATCTTCATAAGTACTGCCAATCAGCGGTCCTTTGTCCAGAAGCCGCTGCGTTGTGTCTTCCATGTTTCTGCCTTCTGAAATATTCGTCCTGATACATTCAAGCAAAGTAATCAGACAGTCCGATATAATTCTATGTCCGATATTGGAAGGATGAAACATATCATAAAAAAACTGATTCTTGGAAAGGATACATCCATGTCCTTTCTTCAGCCAAAACTGCGGTGTAACCGCGTTCTTTATGCTGACCATCGGCAATTCATAATGAGCCCCGATCTTTGAAAGCCGGTCCTGCAGATTCCAGTCGTCGGCAAACACAGAAAACAGCAAAATCACTGCCGGATTGTCCGGATGCTTTAATATTCTGCGCACGAGACTCTCAAAGCAATCGCCTTTCGTCTCGTCGTCTTCATCGTTGACCGCAAACTCTACAATCACAATATCCGGTGAAGCGTCCGCACCCCGTATTACGTCTCTGTCATAACGTACAACACCAAGTTCGGAAGACATCCCTCCCGCTCCTGCTTTAATAAAATGCACGTTACTGCCGGTACTGAAACGCTCAATAAAAGCCTGATAAGTCTTATATGCATAACACTCCGTATGAATCGGTACGGCGCCGGCTCCCTGTGTAACAGAACCGCCGATAAAAGCTAATGTGACGTCTTCTCCGCACGCCGCTTTCCTGATTGCCTTTTCTATTCTGGCCGTATTTCCGAGGCTCATTAGAGAACCTGCGATCATCTCATCATAATATCCGGATGAGAAATCAATCTCGGTATCTTCTATAGGTTCAGGTATCTTATACCCGTCATTCAGAAAAAATCTCACATTGACACCCCCCAGCATACCGGGTTTATTAAATTCAATCTGAATCTGTCCGGGTTCATCATCATCCTTAGACCATTCTATTTCGTCAAGCTTTACAATGGCTTCCGTTCCGTCTCCTCGCAGAGGGCAGATTAAATAAATTGAGCGCCTTTACCGTTGTCCTGCGGCAAGCCAAAAACTTCCTTATTACGCATAATGTAAAAGTATGGCTGCCGAAACTGCAGATTCTTCGGCGCTTTCGATCTATTCATGCCAGTTCCTCCATTATAGACCAAGATAGTACTTTATAACCATATTTATTCTATTCGCTTTCACATTCATCTACCAATCAATTATTGCTTTGCACCGCTCAAATATTGCTTATATACAACTATAAAATTCTGTCTTTCTCATGAACATTTACTTTCATTTTATTCTGTGATAGACTCGTTGTATGTATACACATGCTCTAAGCAAAAAGGAGTTTATATGACAGAACAGCAGCTGCATAAGAATCAATTTGACTTCTATCTTAAAGATGACGATTGGAGCGGACGCATTGTTGAGGATAATTACGAAACTGTTCATTATCAGAAAAACTCTACCGTCCGCATCTGGTTCAATGAACAGACACATAATTTCGACGCTCATTGGCACAATGCTCTGGAAATCATTATGCCTGTAGAAAACTATTACGATGTTGAAGCATGCGGCCAACACTATCGTATCCAGCCGGATGAAATCCTTTTTATACCTGCCGGAGAAATGCATACATTATATGCCCCTGCAGCCGGCAGCCGTTTTATCTTTCAGTTTGATATATCTGTAATATCCCGTATCAGCGAATATAACGCGCTCCAGTCGCTAATAACTACATGCTTGTATATTACCAAATTTTCCCACCCGCACATTTACAATACGGTTCGACAGTTATTGCTGCAAATGCGGGATGAATATTTCGGTTTCTCCGATTTTCGTGAACTTTCCATATATTCATACCTGACCAAGCTCCTCGTTGTCGTGGGTCGGGAACTGCTTCATGATACGGTTCTGTTTACCAATACGCGAATCGGTAAACAGAAAGAATATATTCAGAGATTTAAGAATGTTATTTCATACATTGACGAGCATTATACCCAAAATTTGTCATTAGAAACGATAGCCGCTTACAGTGGTTTTTCTAAATATCATTTTTCGCGCCTTTTAAGCAGTACACGAACTATACTTATTATGAGTATCTGATTTTCCGGCGAATCAAGGCTGCCGAAGAACTTCTCACGCAACCCGGTCTGTCTGTCACAGAAATAGCTCTGCAGTCGGGTTTTGCCAGCATTTCCAGTTTTAACCGTATTTTTAAGCAAAAAAAGGGCTGTACCCCAAGCGAGTACCGCGCCTCTTATACAATCTATTAAATATTGAAGAACTTACCGGCTTATTATACCGTTACGAATAAAACTGATACATTCAACCGACCCGGTATACTTTCACACCATGTGCCGGAACCGCCGCCTCAATCCTGCCTGAAACTGTTAGACCCTCCTTCTTCTCCCACAGTTCGAATAGCTTCTGTTCTTGTTCCGCAACAGCGTTTTCTTCCGATGCCGCTGCCTCTACTGCCGTCACCTCTTCTAACTCCGCAAGCCCGACTGACAAACTCTTATCCTCATCACTCAGATTAAACAGTGCAACACACAACCTGCCGGAATCCTCATCTATATTCTTCCAGACGGCATAATCGTCCGTCCTTGTAATCTGCATTCCCTTGCATGTCTCCTGCATCATCTCAAGCACTTCACGGTTTGTCAGAAGCGATAACGTCCAGTCATCTAACATTGTCAGTTCCGCACCAATCATAAGCGGCGAACGGAACATGCACCAGAGTGTCATCATGGTCTTCTGCTCTTCCTTCGTAAATCCGGTTTCCCTTTCACTGCCGAAGCCTTTGCCCAATTTACCGAGAGGAAGCATGTCACAATCCGGAAAGCACCCCGCGCGCACATGATCCTGCCATAACTCGCAGCGAACAAACATCGCCTTGAGCAGACTCCAATTGTCCCAGAAGTCATCGGTAATCCGCCACATATTGGCATATTTACAATATTCCCATGCCCTGTCGATATGCGCGGGACCGGGCGAAAGGCTTAAGACTATCTCTCTGCCGCATTTCCCGATGGCGCGGTGGAGCATTCTCGTCTCCTCCCAGCCAAGGAAAGCTTCATCTTGGTATAATCTGCTGTCACAGATATCGTCACACTTAATGAAATCAACGCCCCATTGTGCGTACATTGCAAGCAGAGAATCGTAATATGCCTGCCCGTCCTCCGTGTTCCGCACACCGTACATATCCGGATTCCAAGGACAGATGGAGGAAGGATCTGCAATCATGTCCGCCGTCTTATCCGCACCAATCACCGGACAATGCTGCTCCGCCGCCCTGCGCGGAATGCCGCGCATGATATGAATGCCGAATTTTAATCCCAGACTATGCACATACTCCGCCAGCGGCGCAAAACCTTTCCCGCCTGCCGAAGACGGAAATCTTACAGGGCTTGGCTGCAATCTTCCATACTCGTCCATCTCGATATCCCCGAACGGTATATACTGATACTGCTCTCTGAGCGTGCCTGCATCATTGCTGTACCATTCAATGTCAACCACCACATACTCCCATCCGTAGTCTTTCAAATGCACCGCCATATAATCGGCATTCGCTTTCACCTGTTCCTCATTTACCGTCGTATCATAATAATCATAACTGTTCCAGCCCATAGGCGGTGTTACTGCAAAATTGTTCTTGTTCATTGTAATCTCCCATCTAAACCTTATCGTCCCGGTCTCTTACCCGTCAATCAAATTCTTTATGCCGCTTTCCTTATACCAATTTTTAAATCTCCCCGACCAGATATTCCTGCCTGCCTTCTCTCAAAAAGACCGGCAATGTGCGGATATCCGCCTCAACTTCATACCACTGTCCTCCGGTATACTGCTCGCCGCTGCCGGCATGAATAAAGTTAGTTCCCGCCGGAAGGTATACGTTACGGCCTGCTGCCTTTGCATGACAGATAGGCGCAACCAGAATATCAGGACCAAACATATAGGAATCCTTGATATCCCAGCATACCTCATCATCGGGAAACTCATAGAAAAGCGCGCGCATCACCGGCGCACCTGTCTCATGGGCTTCTTTCATGATACTTCTTGTATAATCCCGCATCAACTCACGGATACGGATAAATTTCACCATAATCTCATAATTCTCTTCCCCGTAACTCCACACTTCATTCTCAGCACCGGTCCACTCTCGCACTTCCCCTGCCTGATTGACAATCTCCTCTCCCGGCAGACGGCATCCGTGTATTCGCATTACGGGACAGAATGTACCGAACTGGAACCAGCGAATCAGCAGCTCCTTAAAGCCTTCGTCGTGAATGTTGCCGCCGTGGAAGCCGCCGATATCCGTCGTCCACCACGGAATGCCGCACAGTCCCATATGAATGCCTGCGCAAATCTGCTTGCGGAAATCTTCATAGGTTGACATAATATCTCCGGACCAGACAAGCGCACCGTACCGCTGGCTTCCTACCCATGCACAGCGAATCAGATTGACGATATCCTCCTGCCCGCACGCTTTCTGTCCTTCATAGAACAGACGCGCATACTCTCTCGGATAGATATTACCGATTTGTGCCACCGGACCGGCATGGAAGCGGTAATCCGCATAATCGTAGGTCGTAAACTCCGGCTCCGCCTCATCCAGCCAGAAAGTACGGATACCCATATCCGCGTAATTCTGACGGCACTTTTCCCATACATATTCCCGTGTGCGCGGATTGGTGGCATCCATAAACACATTGTTGCCGTGGAAAATCATCTGTACATCGATGCCGGAATTGCTCTTCACCAGTAATCCCTGCTGTTTCATTTCCGTATAATTCTCACTGCGCCAGTCCACCTGCGGCCAGATTGACACCATCACTTTGATTCCCATCTCCTGAATTTCGCGAATCATTTCCTCCGGATGCGGGAAATACTCTTCGTCAAAGCGCCAGTCGCCGCATCTGGGCCAATGATAATAGTCAATGACAAGCACATCTACCGGAATCTCTCTTTTCTTATACTCGCGGGCAATCTGCAATACCTGTTCCTGATTGTAATAGCGAAGTTTACACTGCCAGAAACCTAACCCGTACTCCGGCATCATCGGCGCTCTTCCCGTCACCGCCGTGTACGCTTCCTCAATCTGCGCCGGCGTATCTCCCGCAGTAATCCAATAATCGAGCTGATTCGTATCCTCCGCTATCCACTCCGTCGTATTACTGCCGAAATGCACTTCCCCTACCGCCGCATTGTGCCATAGAAAACCATATCCTAAGCTGGAAAGGTAGAACGGTACACTAGCCTGCGAATTTCTGTGGGCAAGCTCCAGATTACAGCCTTTTAAGTCAAAAGTCTCCTGCTGGTATTGTCCCATACCGTATATCTTTTCTTCCGTATTTGAGACAAAGCTTGCTTTCAAACGATAACCGCCTCCCGACAGGGGCTTAAAATGTCTTGCCTTCTTCTGTAAAGCACCGCCGTTCGGAATCTCCTGCAAAAGCACCTCGCCCTTCTGGTTAAGGAAGGTAATCTGTAAAGCATTGCCCCATGTATTGACCGTAAGAAGCGCTTGTATCTTACCATTTGTAATGGAAGCATCCAGCTCGTGAATCTCAATCTTCACATCCTGTTCTGTCTCTCCGGTATTGTTCTGTTCTGCCGCGTTCTTTCCCTCTGCCGTCTGCGTTTCCGCCTCCGCACCCTGCGGGTCAAGAAGCGCAATACTGCCCTCCTCAATCTCTCCGAGAAAAGCCGCCCGGACGCGGAAGCTGTCAGCGCCCCAAGGCGTCACCATCACGGTCTCACCGTTTTCCCTGAAAATCAGGCTTCCGTCTTTTTCTTCAAAAAAATGTAGCATATTCCTTCCCTCCAGTTATTTTTTGCTTAACTCCATGATTCAAATTTACATCATTTTCGTATGAATTGCTACACCTATTCTAAAATCCTGTTATACATGTAATACCACTCCATCTGCGGCACCTCATAATAAGGATAGAATTCTCTTGTCAGATGTCCGTACGGCTGTACATGTCCCGGTTCCGTGCGGAATGCAAACGAATATCCGTCCTTCTGCACTGGATGGATCCACTCTTCCGGATGCTTCACATCACCGGAAAACAGCGTCATCTTATCACATACAAGCACGATTGGACCGTATACCAGCGCGGCAATCTGCGGCGCATAGCGATCGACCGGCTGGAAACGCAGAACAAACTCATATTGAATCTCAACCTCGTCTCCGTCCTTCCATTCCCGCTCTAAGGTAAGCCATGTATCCGGCACTGCAGCCGCCTTGATAAGCACACCATTTATCCGTACGTTATTTTCCCCACATGCCCACGACGGCACGCGGAACCGGATTGCAAATTCTCCCGCCTTGTCTGCGTGCAGCCGGAACCGCAGTGTCTTTTCCTTGGGATAGAAGCTGCTATTTTCCAACACATACTTCCCGCCTGCCGCCTCAAATTCCACGCTCGAAGCAAGATACTGGCTTACATACAATCCGCTCTCATCACGATAATAAAGCATGTTCGCATACTCTGCCACATCCTGCGGATAAGTGCCCGTGCAACACTGCCATTCAAAGGAACAGCCGTTAGGATGCATCCTGCCGTCCTCCACGGATTTGAACCCGCCGTTGATAAAATAGTCGGCATAATACATAATCTTTCCTTCTCCAGTCACTGGCAGCTGTCCGCCGCATCCGTTATAGAGAAGCTTCTCCGCCCAGTCACCGTATTTCGCCTCTCCCGTTATCGTCAGCAGATAGTTGCACAGCTTAAATACCGCCCAACTGCAGCAGGACACCTCGCAGCTTCCCCACTTATCGTCTCTGGCGCGGATGGAGTCTCCGAAATTCCGATAGGTCTCATGTAATTTATCCTCGTCCCAGTTCGCTTTCAAAGAATCGCCCAGATAGCCATCCTCATCCGGGAAAAGGCATTCCGCCGGACCATAACCGCCCGTGGCAAACGTATGATGCGAAAGCACTTCGTCATAGGCAATCTTCATGGCGGACAGATAACGCTCCTCTTTTGTCACCAGATAAGCGCTGGCTGCGCTCGAAAGACTGTTGATATGGCTGTAAGCGTGACGCGGACCCACCGTGAAATCATGATTGTTCAGTTTTTCCCAGAAATAGGGATAATCCCACTCTTTCGCAAAGGTAAGATAAAGCTCCTCCCCCGTCAGCATCCATGCCCGGTAGAGCTGTTCTGGGAGCGTATACCACTCAATCATATCTTCTCCCATCGTCTGTAAGCCGTCCCGCCCGACTTCCCGGTGAAAACGCTTTGCCGCACTCTGCGTCAGACGCAGGATATACCCACGCGCCGGTTCATAGTCCAGATACTCTATCATATCCAGAAACCCACCCATCAACTTATCATATACATAGGTACCGTTGACGTCTATGACCTTATCGGACGCGGCGGCGCATTCGCCCCAGCCGTCCGCAAGCGCATAAGCTTTCTTCCTCACTCTCTCATCCTTTGTCACCAGATACAGTTTGGCGAACGCTCCCAGCTTCTGACCAAACGTGGAAGCATTGTTGCCATACCAGCCGACCAGCCCGTCGCTGTCATCCGGAATATCGGCTAACTGCCTGAAATAATGAAGCAGGTCATCGTTTTCAATCTTAAGATACGTTTCAATCAGCTCCGTGCGCTGTGTTTTCCAATGACTGTCCATAAGCTCCACATGCTGATATTCAAAATTTTTCAATTTTTCCATTTTTATATTAACCTCTCTTTATGATTTTACTTAAAACTCTGCCTGCTTCTTTCAGGCACCCCCTTTTACCCAAACACCATATTAACCTTTTACCGCACCAATCATAACACCCTTCTCAAAATACTTCTGTACGAACGGATAGACACACAG
>VSOA01000089.1 GCA_009774585.1 Lachnospiraceae bacterium | reverse complement strand
AAATTCTATAGTAAATATATAGACGACATTAAGTCTTCATTCGGATAGAAGTACAAAACTATATTACACAATATTTCGTTGTTTGTAAATACCTATCAAACAAAAATTACGGAAAGCGAGGATTTCATTTCCATGCAGACAAACATTAAATCAAAAAAAGGTTTTTCACGCAAATTTATCGGAGATAAGGCTTTCTATAAGATGGTACTTGCCATTGCCGTTCCCATTATGATTCAAAACGGCATTACCAACTTCGTGAGTCTGCTCGACAATATCATGATCGGACGAATCGGAACGGAACCTATGTCCGGCGTCGCCATTGTTAACCAGCTAATCTTCGTATATAATCTGTGCCTGTTCGGCGGAGTATCCGGCGCCGGCATTTTTACGGCGCAGTACTTCGGTCAGAAGAACAACGAGGGAATTAGGCAGACTGTCCGTTTCAAGCTGTGGATCGTCACAATAATCACCCTATTTACCACGATCCTCTTTCTGACTGCCGGTACGACCCTTATCGAATTGTATCTGCAAGGCGAGGGAACTGCAGAGAGCATCGCCGCCACACTCCGTTACGGACAGCAGTACCTACTCATTATGCTCGCCGGACTTCCGCCTTTTATGATGGTACAAGTCTACTCAAGCACTCTGCGCGAATGCGGTCAGACGATACTGCCCATGAAAGCCGGCGTTGTTGCCGTGTTTGTCAACCTGATTCTGAATTACATACTCATATACGGTAAATTCGGCATCCCGGCACTCGGTGTGCAGGGTGCGGCGCTTGCCACGATTATCTCACGTTACGCGGAAGCTTCCATCGTGCTCATTCACACCCATAAGCATAAAGAGCAGAACCCTTTTACGGAAGGTTTATACTCCACATTGAAAGTTCCCGCCGCGCTTGCCAGAAAAATATTTATTAAAGGCACACCTCTGCTTCTCAATGAAACATTATGGGCCGCAGGTATGGCAATGCTTTCACAGTGCTACTCCGTGAGAGGTTTAAACGTCATTGCCGCACAGAATATTTCCAGTACAATTAACAATGTGTTTAATATTGTGTTTATCGCTTTGGGTGATTCGGTTGCCATCATTGTCGGTCAGCTCCTCGGCGCAGGCAAAATGTCGGAAGCAAGCGATACCGACAATAAGATGATTGCCTTCTCCGTTTTTAGCTGTACATGCGTTGCCGCATTGATGTTTCTCCTGTCACCGTTATTTCCAAAACTGTACAACACGGAGAGCAGCGTAAGGCAGCTTGCCACATACTTTATAATGGTTTCCGCCGTCTTTATGCCGCAGAATGCTTTCCTGCACGCTTCCTATTTCACCTTGCGCTCCGGAGGCAAAACAATCATCACCTTCCTGTTTGACAGCGTGTTCATCTGGTGTGTAAGCGTGACGATCGCATTCGTATTAAGCCGCTTTACAACCCTTCCCGTTGTGGCCGTTTTTATACTTGTTCAAGCGGGCGATATTATCAAGTGCGTGATTGGTTTTGTACTGGTGAAGAAAGGTGTGTGGATGCAGAATATTGTGGGGTAATAACAACAATGGCGCAGTTAAAACTGCGCCATAAGATGTTGAACATTTTCTGTAATATTTCCTTTGAAGACTGCCGAGCCGGCTACGATCACATTCGCACCTGCATCCAGCACCGTCCCCACATTATCCTTTGTAATTCCGCCGTCTACCTGAATATTCAATTCCGTTCCAAGTTCATCTGCCATCTGTCTGACCTGTCTGATCCGTTCCGTAGATTCCGGTATATACTTCTGTCCACCGAATCCCGGCTCCACCGTCATCACAAGCAGCATATCCAGTTTGGTAAGATATTTCCTGACCACCTCTACCGGCGTCTGCGGCTTAATCGACATACCAGCTTTACATCCAAGACTATGAATCTGGTCAATCAATTCATCGGCATCCTCCGCCGCTTCCAGATGGAAAGTGATGCTGTCAGCTCCAAGCTGTGCAAATTCCTTCACATAGCGTTCCGGTCCCACAATCATCAAATGTACGTCAAATATGATATTGGTGATTTTACGAATAGATTCAACAAGCGGCATCCCGAAGGAAATTGACGGCACAAATACCCCGTCCATCACATCAATATGCAAATATTCCGCACCCGCCTTCGCCGCCTCTTTAATCTGCTCTCCCAGTATCGAGAAATCAGCCGCAAGTATGGACGGTGACAGGATATTCTTTCTCTTAATATTCTCAGACATATGTACGACCATGCCTTTCTTATTTAACGAACTCCTTCACGGAAGCATAGATTCCCTTACCGTCTAATCCGTATTTCTCAACCAGTGCATTCGCTGAACCGGACTCGCCGAAGACGTCCTGCATACCAATCTTCAGAACCTGTGTCGGGCATTTTGCAGCCAGACAATCACATACCGCACTGCCCAGACCACCGATAACGGAATGCTCTTCCGCTGTCACAACCTTGCCTGTCTTCTTAGCAGAAGCAAGCACCAGTTCCTCATCCAAAGGCTTAATGGTATGGATATTGATGACTTCTGCGCTGATACCGTCAGCCGCCAGCATATCAGCCGCTTCCATAGCAGACGCAACCGTAATTCCGCTGGCAATAATTGTTACATCGCTGCCCTCGCGGAGCAATACGCCCTTGCCAATCTCGAACTTGTAATCCGGCGTATCATTAATTACCGGAACTGCCGCACGACCAAAACGAAGATATACAGGCCCTTCAAATTCAATCGCCGCCCTCACAGCCGCCTTAGCTTCCACATCGTCAGAAGGAACAATCACCGTCATGCCCGGAATTGTTCTCATAAGAGCCACATCCTCATTACACTGATGCGTCGCGCCGTCCTCGCCTACCGTAATGCCGGCATGTGTCGCGCCGATCTTTACGTTGAGGTGCGGATAACCGATAGAGTTACGAACCTGTTCAAAGTTACGTCCCGCCGCAAACATAGCGAAAGAACTGATAAAAGGCACTTTACCGCAAGTAGCAAGACCTGCTGCAATACCTGTCATATTACACTCTGCAATACCACAGTCGATGTGACGCTCGGGATATGCCTTCTGGAACACGCCTGTTTTTGTTGCCCCTGCAAGGTCTGCATCCAGAACAACCAGATTCGGGAAATCGGCACCACACTCGGCAAGTGCATTGCCATAACTTTCACGGGTAGCAATTTTCTTTACATCTGCCATTAGTTTGCACCTCCTAATTCTGCACCGATCTTCTCGAGATCTTCCATCGCCGTCTTATATTCGTCATCATTAGGCGCTTTGCCATGCCAGCCGGCATTGTTCTCCATAAAGGATACGCCCTTACCTTTAACAGTCTTACAGATAATCGCCGTGGGCATTCCCTTGGTGGCCCTTGCCTCCTTGAACGCGGCGTCAATCTGGTCAAAATCGTTACCGTCAATATTGATTACATGGAAATTAAATGCCTCAAACTTCTTGTCGATCGGATAAGGCGAACATACATCGTCAATCTTACCGTCAATCTGAAGACCATTGTTGTCTACGATTACAACGAGATTATCCAGCTTGCGGTGTCCGGCAAACATGGATGCTTCCCAGACCTGACCTTCCTGAATCTCACCGTCTCCGAGCAATGTATAAGTCCTATAGTCTTTACCGTCCATCTTAGCCGCAAGCGCCATACCTACCGCTGCGGAGATACCCTGTCCCAAAGAACCGGAAGACATATCTACACCGGGAGTTTCCTGCATACAGGGATGTCCCTGAAGATAGGAACCGAGATGACGCAGTGTCGGAAGATCCTCTACCGGAAAATATCCTCTGTTAGCCAGCACGGAGTATAACCCCGGAGCCGTATGTCCCTTAGATAATACAAAGCGATCTCTGTCAGCTTTCTTAGGATCCTTCGGATCGATATTCATCTCCTCAAAATAGAGATAAGTATAGATGTCTGCTGCGGACAATGATCCGCCCGGATGTCCCGCTTTAGCGCCGTGTACAGCGGTTACAATCCCTTTACGAACTTCATTAGCTGTTTTCTGTAACTCTAATTTGTTCATCTCTAACCTCCGTTTTATATTTTTATTATTCTCATGTATGTGCAGTTAAGTCTTACAAAAAGCACATTGCTTACACTACTGTATCATAGCATGATTCTTGTAAATACACCAGCATAATCTTGCTCATTCAAAGTCTTAATCATCCCCGTCTCATCCTTAAACGGCAAGCATACACATTCGCGAAAAACTCCTCGGAAAACTATTTGCCCTGTCCGTAATAAGCATTCGCTCCGTGTTTTCTGTAATAATGCTTATCCTGTAACTCCTGCGGGGCAGGCTGGATGCGCGCGTTAATCGTCTCGGCACGATAAGCCATCTTTGCCACTTCTTCTAAGACCACTGCATTATGTACCGCCTCATGAGCGTCTTTTCCCCATGCAAATGGTCCGTGATTCTTGCAGAGAACCGCCGGGACCGCCGTCGGGTCTTTCTCCATTCTCTTAAACTCACTGACGATCAAGAGCCCTGTGTTTTTCTCATAAGCGTCTGCAATCTCATCCGCATTTAAACATCTCAGGCAAGGAATCTCACCGTAGAAATAATCCGCATGGGTCGTTCCGTAACACGGGATGCTCCTGCCTGCCTGCGCCCAGCTTGTAGCATAGGAGGAATGCGTATGTACCACACCGCCGATTTCCGGATATGCCTTATATAATTCCACATGAGTAGCCGTATCGGAAGACGGGTTATACTTTCCTTCCACCTTATTGCCTTCCAAGTCTACCAACACCATGTCGTCAGGCGTCAGTTTATCATAATCCACACCGCTTGGTTTGATGGCAAAGATTCCGCTCTCCGCATCAATCTCACTGACATTTCCCCATGTAAAAGTAACTAATCCGTACTTTGGAAGAAGCATATTCGCTTCATAGACACGTTTCTTTAATTCCTCTAACATATTTTCAGTCCCTTTCTTTATCTTATATCCATGCAATTCTTTCAACATTTTCATAACCCGGAAGAATGCGCCCTTTGCATTCTTCCAGAGATGACTTAGATATATTTAGACCATGTATTCTATGGTCTTAGTATATCTTCATCTCTTTTTTACATAGCTTCTACTGCCGCTCTCTCAATCGTAAGTCCTGCACTGTACAGTTTCATGAAATTATTGAAGCCTTGTACGTCGGACGCCTTCGGATCCATCTTCTCACCCTTCTGACCTGCAAATACTTTACCGTTCAAGAAATCAGAGAGACTTTCATCCGCCTCTTTGTTGATCATATAGGAAGCCAGAAGCGCGATTCCCCATGCACCGCCTTCTCCCGCTGTCTCCATAACGCTTACCGGCGCATCGATTGCCGCAGCCAGAATGCTTTGACCGACACCCTTGGTCTTAAACAGTCCGCCGTGTCCGAGAATCTCATCTACCTGCACGCCCTCTTCTTTTAACAGAATGTCAAGACCGGTCTTTAATGCGCCCAGCGATGTAAACAAATGCACTCTCATAAAATTGGCCAGATTAAACTTCGCATCCGGTGTGCGGACAAACATCGGACGTCCCTCATTAAAGCCCGTCACATGCTCTCCCGAGAAGTAATTGTATGCCAGCAGACCGCCGCAGTCATCGTCGCCCTCTAACGCTTTGCGATAGAGATTGCCGTACAGCTCGTTCATATCCACTTTCATACCCATCAGATCTGAATACTCTTTAAAAAGGTTTACCCATGCATTCAGGTCGGATGTGCAGTTATTGCAGTGTACCATCGCTACCAGACTTCCGTCAGGAGTCGTTACAAGATCGATGGCATCATATACTTTGGAAAGTTCTTTCTCTAATACGATCATACCGAACACACTCGTTCCGGCAGATACGTTACCCGTACGCTGTGCTACGCTGTTCGTCGCCGCCATACCGGTTCCCGCATCGCCCTCCGGCGGACAGAAAGGTATGCCTGCCTGTAATGTTCCCGTAGGATCTAACAGCTTCGCGCCCTCTTCCGTTAAAGAACCCGCCTGCTGTCCGGCTGTATATACGGCTGGAAGCACGTCGCGCAGTTTCCAAGCAAATCCTTTGTCTGCGACAGCCGCGTCAAACTGGTCAAGCATTCTCTCGTTAAACTGCCCCGTCGCAATGTCAATCGGAAACATACCCGAAGCTTCGCCAACGCCAACAATCTTCTCGCCTGTCAGTTTCCATTGAATATATCCTGCCAATGTGATGACAAATTTCAAATCCGCCACATGCTCCTCACCGTTCAAAACCGCCTGATACAGATGTGCAATCGTCCATCTCTGGGGAATGTGGTAATCAAACAGTTCCGTCAGCTTATTGGAAGCTTCCTCGGTAATCGTATTTCTCCATGTACGGAAAGGAACCATCAACTCGTCCTTGTCGTCAAAAGCCATATAGCCGTGCATCATCGCACTAAATCCGATCGCGCCGATCTTAACGAGTTTCTCACCGTACTGTGTCTGTACATCCTGCGTCAGTTTCTGATAGCAGTCCTGCAGTCCTGTCCATATATCATCCAGACTATATGTCCAGATTCCGTTCTCTAATCTGTTCTCCCAATCATGCGCACCGGATGCAATCGGCTGATTCGCCTCATCCACCAGTACCGCCTTGATTCTCGTTGACCCAAATTCAATACCCAACACCGCTTTACCGCTTGCAATACATTCTTTTGCTCCCATACCTTACCTCCATTATTCTATCTTTCTCAGTTATTGCTTGATCAAAGCGCCAATTCATTTTCTATGCGCGAAATGCCGCCTCGTTCCATCTGAGTTCATTCTTGAAATTACGAATTGTCGTATCCTTATCAATGATAACGCTCTCGATTCCCATCGCAGCCGCCCAGTCTGCCATCTGCTCTACCGTCAAATCGTAAGAAAATGCCGTATGATGTGCGCCGCCCGCAAGAATCCACGCCGTCGCGCCTACTTCCAGATTCGGCTGCGGCGTCCAGAATGCCGTACCTACCGGCAGCTTCGGCATAGGTTTCTCCACCTTCTTACAATCAACTGCATTGATGAGCAGTCTGAATCTCGTTCCAAGGTCAACCAGCGAACATGCCACTGCCGGACCCGTCTTCGACGTAAACACGAGGCGCGCCGGGTCTTCTCTGTTACCCATGGATAACGGACATACTCTGATGCCGATCTCACCGTCAGCCACGGAAGGACATACTTCCAACATATGAGCCTGCAAAATACCTTCTTTGCCCGGAACAAGATTATAGGTGTAATCCTCCATCATGGAAGTTCCTTTGGCGTCTTTGATATCAGCCGTCATCAACTTCATCATGCGTACCATGGCAGCAACTTTCCAGTCTCCTTCCGCACCGAATCCGTAACCCTTCTCCATTAATCTCTGGATTGCAAGGCCCGGAAGCTGTTTGAGACCGCCCAGCATGCCAAAATGAGTCACTATCGCATGGTAATCGTTATCTGTCAGGAACTTCTCGATACCAATCTCCTGTTTCGCCTGTACTGCCACATGCCGTCTGAATTCAGCGGCGTCACGGCCGTCATCAATAATCTTATATTTGCTATAGTATTCATCTACGAGAGCATCCACATCGCCCTGCGAAACCGCCTCGACATAATCTACTAAATCGTTGACGCAATAATGGTCAATCTCCCAGCCGAATTTAATCTGCGCTTCTACTTTATCGCCTTCTGTTACCGCTACATTGTTCATGTTATCGCCAACGCGGCATACACGGATATGAGAACACTCGATAACACCCAGCGCCGTCCTCATCCAGCTTCCAATCTGTTCCTGAACGTTCGGATTCGCCCAATGACCAACAATAATCTTTCTCTCGATACCCATGCGGCTCACGATATGACCATATTCTCTGTCGCCGTGCGCTGACTGGTTCTCGTTCATAAAATCCATATCTATCGTGTCATAAGGAATTTCTTCGTTAAACTGCGTATGCAGATGACAGAGGGGCTTTTTGTATTCTTTTAATCCCAAAATCCACATTTTAGCAGGGGAGAATGTGTGCATCCACGTAATCACACCTGCGCAGTCCGGATCATTATTGGCGTCATTAAACGTCTGTCTGATCGAAGCCTGACTGATCAGTGTAGGTTTCAGTATTACTTCAAAAGGTAATTTACCGGAAGCGTTAAGTCCCTCCACGATTTTAGCCGAGTGGTCTGCTACTTTTCCAAGACATTCGTCACCATACAAATCTTGTGAACCCGTGCAAAACCAGAATTTGTAATTTTTTACTGCTTTCATTTTTTGCCCTCCATTTTAAATTTGTACCTAATACCCATGCATATCGCAAGCCTGCTTGCGATACTGCTTAAATAGAAAGTTGAAAATCTTTGATTTTTCAACCTAATACCATCATAAAAATTTTATCACTTATATATACCATTATGCAAGCGATATGTATTGGATTGTTTAAAATATTTTATATTTATGTATAACATCTTATATTCTAACAAAAGCCGGACGTCTGTTCGGACAACTGCGCAATGGTCTCAGAGACTCTGTCAAGCGCGTCGAGGATATCCCGCATATTATCCGTAAGCGCCGTCGTATTGCCTACTACATCCGATATATTCTGCGCACTCGCATGAACATTGTTCGCAATCGTGTCATTCGATTCCGCCACGGCACCCATCAGATTGCCGAACGCCTCCATATCAGCCCTGATACCGCCCATCATCTGGTCTACCGCAATAGAATCCTGCAGATATTTTTCGCCGGTCTTTTCCAGTTCCTCATAATCCGGCATAACATGTTCGTCCACAAATTTCACCATGCGCTTTGCGTTTTCAGCAAGCTGCATAACAGCGGCAATTGCCCCTTCCGAAATCGCCTGAATACCGTTAGCCGTCTCTTTAGCGTTATCCGCAAGCACCCGGATCTCATCCGCCACCACTACGAACCCTTTGCCGGCTTCTCCTGCTCTGGCTGCCTCTATTGATGCATTTAATGCCAAAAGATTTGTCTTGGAAGCTATGCTTAGAATCGTATCCGTCAAACCGTTAATATTTTCAATCTGACGGCTGTCCTCAATCGACGTTTTCAGCGCCACGTCAAGCTGTCTGATAACGCCCTCCGCCGAATGTCTGTTCTCCTGCGCTCTTCTTTGCAGTTCTTCGGCACGCTGCTTAATTTCTGCTGCGTAAGCGGTTCCTTCCACGGCTTTGCCTATAATCTTATCCGCAGATTCCTCTGCATCTTTTGTACTTTCATTCACGCAGGAAGCCGTAGCCGATATCTCCTGCATGGTAGCCGCCAGCCCTTCCAGCGTATCGGACGTCTCACCTGCATTACGCGTCGTCCGCTCCGTTACGTCATTTACTTTCTGCTGCTGTGCATCTATCTCTTGTCCGCACGCAATCACACCGCCAATCATATCCTGTAACATCTCCAGAAATTGATTGACTCCCTGCGCCAGCACTGAAATCTCATCTTTAGTGGTAATAGCCACCCGTTTCTTAAGGTCTCCTTGTCCCTGCTGTATATCCTCAATCATTTCTTCTATTTCAGCAGCCATCTTCTTAACAGGAGTAACAATCATCTTGTTTGCAATAATGATGACTATGACAGCCATGACAACTAACAGCACTGCCGCGACTGTCACTGCATTTTGTGACTTTAAGGCAGTGTCTTCCAACTCCACTTCTCCGGCAGCCAGATTAATCTCCGATGCCGACATCAACCTATTCATATTTGTCACAATAGAATCGTTCAGCATATATATTTTGTTTGTGATGAGAAGGTTCGCTGTTTCCTTGTCGCCCGAACGGCTTGCTGCCAAGATTTCCTCTATCGCCTCATCATAATCTGCCATCTTCTTCTCAACAACATCAAATACAGCCTGTACATCCTCACTGTCAATCTGCTCTTCATACTCTTTCATCTTCTGCCACAATTCCGTCCTTGTGGCCCTGATCTGATCCGCCTTTTTATCCATCACGGAAGAAAGCTTTGTATTTACGTGGGCATACATCGCCGTGTAAATCTGCAGATAGTTCTCGTTGATCACATGTATCGTGTCAATCTCTTTCACCTCATGATTCATGAAGTTCTGGCTTCTGACCGATATCTGCATAATTGTATTGGCAAGTATCGACAATGCCACAAGCGACACTGCTACCATCATAATCATTGCTACTGCAAATTTATAGGCTATTTTCTTCATAGTTCGAGACTCCTTTTCAAAGCGTTCATATGGTGAAAAAGAGACGCACATGACATGCGCGTCTCTTATATTTGTTTAAGCGCTTACGTTTATGCCTTCTTGCTCTCCTTAATCTTAGCCAGAATTGCCTGCAATACGATAAAGAAGCACAACAAGATTGCTGTCACGATGTTAGCCCAAGAACTGACCAGCTTACCATGCGATTTAACCAGCGTGGAAATCGTACCGTTAATCATAACACCGACCAAGGATCCGCCTACATTACCGACACCGCCGGTCAGAAGCGTACCTCCTATAACGGCGGAAGAAATCGCATCCATCTCCAGTCCGGACGCCTGCGTGGTCGTACCGCACATCGTGTTCAGACAGTAGCAGATACCGCCGATAGAAGCAAGGAAGCTGGCAAGGATGTAAGTTTTCATCTTTGTCTTGCGCACATCCAGACCCATCAGAGTTGCGGACTGGCTGTTACCGCCTACCGCGTAGATGCTTCTTCCAAACTTCGTATACTTCAGCATTAAGAATATTAACAAAACCACCAGCAGCGCTATCACTACCGTAATTCTCACATACGGTACCTGTAAGATACCTTTTTTATTCTCATAAGCGCCGATATTGAAAGGAATGTTCAGCTTCATATTAGAAAGTTTAACAAAAAGGGCATCTGATACAATACTTACCTGATCCGTACAGATGACCGCCGTCATACCTCTTGCAAAGAACATACCTGCCATCGTTACGATGAAAGGCTGTATTTCCAGATACGCAATACAATACCCCTGCACGATACCAAACACAACACCAATTAAAAGAACAAGCAGCATCAGCACCGGGCTCTTTAATCCCCAATGCTCCATGCCTACCGCCAAGAACATACAGTCCATAGCTACTACCGAACCTACGGAAATATCAATACCACCCGTCAGCATAACACATGTCATGCCCGCCGTAATACAGATCAGACCTGCATTATTTATAAGGATATTCAGGAATGTCTGCAAATGGGTAAATCCTTTATCTGAATACACGATACAGCCCGCTGCATACATCACGATAAACAGGATGACGGTGATAAGTAATAAGATACTGTTGCCGTTCAACTTCTTCTTCATACTTGTTACGCCTCCTTTGCAGCCGCTTTTTTAGCAGACATTTTCTTAAAGAACTCTCTAACGGGTTCTGCCTGAATAACTACGATCAGGATAACCACAATCGCTTTGAAAACCGGCGCCTGTGCAGAAGATACGCCCAATGCATACAAGGTTGTCGTAATCGCCTGAATCGTATATGCACCGATAATGGAACCGGCCAGATTAAATTTACCTCCGCCCAAGCTGTTACCGCCAAGCGCTACCGCCAAGATAGCATCCAATTCCATATTCAGACCAATATTGTTCGTATCCGCCGAATAAATACGGGAGGTTGCCGTAATACCTGCAATACCTGCACACAGGCCGCATATTGCATAGCACATCAGGATAATCTTCGCCGAATTAAATCCGGAAATTCTCGCCGCCTTCTTATTGATACCAACACTCTGCACAAAAGTGCCAAGCGCTGTGAACTTTAACAGTAACGCCATAATTAAAACACAGATCGCTGCAATCAGAATCGGTGTAGGAAGAAATCCTACATAAGATCCGAAGAACTGGAAGGAGGGCACACGTACATACACAATGGCGCTGTTACACAAGAGCAGTCCGATTGCACGTCCTGCCGACCATAGAATCAACGTCGCAACCATTGGCTGAATGTTTAGATATGCCACCAAAAAGCCGTTAAACAAACCGCAGACAACCGCAACTAAAATACCTGCACCGATGCCGACCCAAAGAGGACGGGCATATTCGGAAACATTCGTTACACCATATCCTGCCAAAAGCATACAGCACATACCGCCCGACAAACTCATAACGGAACCGACTGAAATATCCGTTCCGGCAGAAGCCGAGACAACAAGCGTCATACCAATTGCCAGAATGGCAACCTCACTGCCACGGTTCAAAACATCAATCAGACGTCCATACAAAATTGTGTTGCCGGAAGAAGTAACCTGTGTACTAATGGAAAAGAATCCAAAGGGAGCATTTCCGCTTGCCAAATCATAGATTACGTTTACCAGCATGACCAGCATCATACTGAATATGGGCAGGAATAACTGCATTTTTGTTATTTTCTTTAATTTACTCATGTGCTGGACCTCGTGCTATTGCGTGCATTTCGCCTTACTGTGTCATTTCGTTGCCTTCG
>VSOA01000088.1 GCA_009774585.1 Lachnospiraceae bacterium | reverse complement strand
ATATCTATCAGTATATCGACGCCGACAGTTCGGAGGGACAGGATATCCTTAACATGTTTTTTATCGCTTTTAACAAGTACATCGGAAAAGCAGATAGAAACCAAGCCTTTACGCCCGACCACATCACGGAATTCATGTGCTGCCTGACGGAAGTTGACAAAACCAAGGTCATACTTGACGGCACATGCGGAAGCGGTTCCTTTCTGGTGCAGGCTATGGTCAAAGAATTTGCCGACTGTCACAGAAATACATCGGAAAGTGAAAGAAAGCTGTTCAAAAAGCTTGTCGCATCCAAGCATATCTACGGCATCGAAGCAGACGAAAACGCATATGGACTCGCCGCCACGAATATGTTGATTCACGGCGACGGCAACAGCAACCTGAAACTGGCAAATCTTTTTGACTGCGAGGACTTTATCAGGGCGGCGGACCCCGATATCATCCTGATGAATCCGCCCTACAATGCCAAACCGATCGGAATTCCCGACTCGTACAAATCCTCATGGGGCAAGGCAAAGGACGGTAAGGAAGACCCCACAAAAGGATTCGTGTTTATCCAATTTCTTTCGGACATTGTAAAAAGCATGAATGAAGAACGGGTTGAAAAGGGAACGTCCCGCAAAAAAGTAAAGCTTGCCGTACTTCTTCCCGTGTCAGCCGCCATCGGAACAAGCAGACTGCTCACTGAATCCAAAAAGGCAATGCTTCAGGACAATACATTGGAAGCAGTCTTTACACTTCCAAATGAAATCTTCTATCCGGGCGCTTCCGCTTCTGCCTGCTGCATGCTCTTCACGCTGGGAAGACCGCATGTGGGCACAGACGGCACAGCGAAAGAAACCTTCTTCGGCTACTGTAAGGAAGACGGCTTCAAGAAGAAAAAGAATCTCGGACGCATCGAACAATTCGATTCGGAAGGGAAGAGCAAGTGGAAGGCAATTGAAAAAGAATGGCTCCGTCTGTACCGCAACAGAATCGCCGTTGACGGTTTATCCGCTCTGGCTGTTGTAAACGGCAATTCGGAATGGCTCTGCGAAGCATATATGAAGACTGACTACAGCGCTCTGACTGAAGCAGACTTCCGACAGACATTAAACAATTATCTCGCGTATATGATTAAAGAAGGCAGATTAACATGAATCTTAATATAAACGATTGGAAAGAATTTAAAATAGCGTCCGTCTGTTCCATTCATAACGGCAAGGGTATCACAAAAGATGAGATAGCTGAGAATCCCGGAACCTTTCCGGCAGTCCAGAGCGGTGAAGAAAACAACGGCGTACTGGGTAAAATAGACATAAATTACTGCAAATCCATGAACTATACGCTGTCGGAACAGCAATGTCTGACTGTGGCAAGAAGCGGCTGCGCCGGATACGTCTCCTACCAGCCGTCAGGATGCGTTGTCGGCGATTCCGCCAAGATTCTGTTACTAAAAAATGAAAATCCGGGCAGAAACCAATATCTGTTCCTGCAAACCGTGCTGACTGCCAACAGATTCAAATATGCATACGGGCGTAAAGTGACGGAAGAAAAATATGGCAATGATACAATAAATCTTCCTGTTCTGTGTCATCCGGACGGCGCCCCGGTGATTGATAAAACACATGCGTATTCCGAGCACGGTTATATCCCCGACTGGGAATTTATGGAGCAATATATGCGTTCGCTTCATAACAAGATATGGGAGGATATATGGCGGCATATCGCATCAAGATAATGCCACCTGCTTTCACTCATGCTTCGGCTGCTCCGCCCCGGCAAATTCTTCCTGCCGCTCCCTCTCGCGTTCCCTTTCTTTCTCCTTCTCTTTCGCGTTATGTAAGAATCTGCGCACCACACACAAAAGTCCGATGCTGATAACCGATACAAAATCTTCATAGGGCGACGTATCACCAATGATCATATGACGCGCCACAAGGAATATAAGCACTTCCATGACATTATCCGAATTCGGTCTACAAAGCATCTGTAAAAACTCGATTCCGATAACGATCACGAAAATATCTTCCAGAAAAGGCTTAAACTGTGCCGTGTCCTCCAGCATGGAGCGGAAAATTTCAAAGTCGCTCAACAGACTGAGGATCGTGAGAATGATGCCCGTCAGCACAACTAACGCAACCGCCATCTCCAGTGTCTCACATAACCGCTGTATATCTTTCTTAAACCTATTTTTGAATTTGTCCATATATCGTTCCTCTCTTTGCCGACAATCCAACATTTATTTGGGCTGCCTATACTTATTTCCGCAAATACATTTCTGTTCTATCCAAGTAACGCATGGACAGCACATTTTCATTATAGCCGCCGGCATAAGATATTACAATGACAATCCTGAGTGTTTACGATAAAATAAACCAACTCCCGGCATTAAGCCTATGGCGTTATTCAATCTTTAAGTTATGACGAACTGATACAGACACTTGACAAACTGATTGCGGATTATGTCGGTGAAGACCCGGAAGGAATCAAAAATGCATAAGCATCCACATCCCGTCGGACGCAGACCTCTCACCACAATCTGTCATGCAGTCGCTTGCCGGATTCAAAGCTTTCTGCAGACAATACTAAATTCCCGGGATTTGATAAAGTTTCGGAAGAACTCCCTGAAGAAACATCGCTACAGAGAAATATGAAGAAATATCTGCTCGAAGGAAATAAAATCGGCTGGTCAGAGGGCTCTCTGCATGTGATAAAGCGCCGGGAAACCTAACATGTCTCCCGACGTTTATCATATCAATCACCACATCTGTCTGTTGCACACGGACGCTCCATCAGTCTGTTGCCCGCAGACGCTCCACCAGACTGTCTTTCTCCAGATTTTTAAAACAAAGGTACGGGATCAGCGTGGCAAGTACAAGCAAAAGCGGCGTACACACCGCAAGCGGTAATAATGTAAATCGAAACGTCGTAAATCCCCCCGCAATCATCGCACGCACCCCGACGCCTACACTCAATGCACTGCAAATATAACTGACTATCAGAGTCAATCCAACATAATCCAAACCTTCAAAGACAAGTAGTTTACATAACTGCATTTTTGTCATGCCTACACTCTGTATCATGGCAAATTCCTTTTTGCGCGATACAATCGCCGTAACCATGGAGTTAACAAAATTCAGGACGCCCACCAGTGCAATTACAATACTGACGGCATTTCCCATGACGGCACCGGAACGTGTTTCTTTCTCATACTGTCTTGTCATGGATTCTCTGGAAGTGACCGGCAGAGTCATTCCAGCCTTACTAAAATAATCGTCCAGTTTCTCCTGCGCCTCGCCGTTCTTATCGTCGCTAACGTTGAAGTACAACTTACGCAGTTTATTCTCCGGCCAATTTTCTTGAAACGTCTTTGCCGGCATTACGAAATCCAGAAAGAAAACATTCTGTGAGATATCCTCTACCGCCCCCTCAGTCACCGGCTGCAAACTGTTCAGTACAGCCATCACCGTATATTTCCTGCCTTCTATATCTACCTGACTGCCTACACTGACTGTCGGCATATTCTGCTCTTTTATGCCGGGCTCCACACCCGGACCGATTGCCAGCACATATTCGCCCGTGTCAAACAGTTCTTCGTCAAAGCTTCCGTTTACCCAGTACTCCTCTTTACTGTATATATCCAGCGGAATACCGTCTATGCCATAAATTACGGAACCGGCCTGCTTCCTCCCGATTGCTTCCTGCAATGCCTCGACTCCCGCAGGGTCGTATGACGCCCATGAAGCCCGTATATCGTCCGTATAAAATCCCTCTATATTCGCTATGGTCTGTTCGCTGAGTGCAATCTGTGTCTCATGGCTGTAGAGATGTCCCATTTGCTCCAGTCCGTCCATTGACTCGACCAGACTAAGCAATTCTCCTTCTAAAGTATCGCTCTGTGGGTCATACCCTGTCATATATGCCTCGCTCGTAATCTCATCAATCTGGTAGTCCGCAATCGTCAATCCTTCAAGATACTTATCCATATCAAAAGACGCGTTCTTTGCATAGAAGCAGCTCATCAGCGTAAGCCCCAGCGTAAGAGAACAGATTACCGTAACCGTGCGCTTCCTGTTTCGCCCGAGATTGGACCATGCCAGCGCAGCCAACGACGCGCTGTTATGTCTCCTCTTTCTGCCCCGTCCGATTCGTACAGTATCATTATATCGCAGTGCGTCTATAGGCGATACTTTTCCTGCCATTTTCGCCGGACGCATACATGAGACTAGTACAGTCAATCCCGCAAAAAGTGCAGAACCGATGAAAATAACCGGACTCGCCGATACGCTTCCCGCCTGAAAGCTAATGAGTACCGGAACAAGAACCGCCCCAAGCAGATAACCGAGAAGAAGACCAATCGGAATTCCGATAAGACACAGTCTCCCAGTCTGCGCATAAATCAGCTTCTTAATCTGTTTCTTCGTGGCGCCCAGTGTTTTCAATCTGCCGTAGAATTGTATATCCGCCGTGACGGATATCTGAAAAATATTGTAAATGATCAGATAGCCTGCCGCAAAGACAAGCGCCATTCCCAGATACATAGGCAGATTCTCCTGCGCTGCCATCCGGGTCATCTCGGAAGAGTACGCCAAATTCACATTATACTCCAAGCCGCTCATTCCCAAGTCCGCTAAGATGCGGTCCATACTTTTCTCAATATTCTTGTCATGACAGAGACTGACCTGCACATTGTGACTTCCTATACGCGTCTCCGGATTCGGTCCGCCGATGTCTTCCACCGCCTGATCCGCAAACTCCCTGCTCACCCACGCCATACTGGCATAACTGTTTTCATTGGCCTCCCAGAAACCACAAAGCGTAAATGTAGAAGTCCGCACCTCTTTTGACACAAAATCCGCCATCCACTGAATCGTTACCGGCGTCCCCAATTCATGAGCAATGCCCAGTCTGTCAAGTACCATCGTATCCAGTGCAATCTCATCCTCCGCCTCAGGCAGTCTGCCTGTCGAAGGCAGCGCAAAGGAATGTTTGGCAAAACATTCGTCCGCCCAGCGCAGTTCCACCTGCCGTCCTGCCACGCGGTTATCCTCCGCCAGTCCGACCACAACACCGTTTCCCACTTCTTCCACATCCGGATGCGCCGCCAGTTTATCCGCCTGTTCTTCGGCAATGGAGTAAAAAGATACTTGCGCATCATAACCGACCTGTCTGAAAGTCATTTCGACAATGTTCTCATTCATACTTTGGCTTAGGACAAAAAGCGTGGTAAACATTAATGTCGTCAGTATGATAGCAAGTACCGCCACCAGATTGCGACCTCTGTTCTGATGAAAGGTGCGTTTACTGATTACTGCAATCATTCCTGTCACCTCCTGTCACAATACGCCCGTCTTCAATGTGTATCACCCTGTCGGCGCGTGCCGCAATCTCCGGATTGTGTGTAATCATCACAATCGTCTGACGAAACTGATCACTCGTCATCTTAAGCAGGCTAATCACATCGTCACTCGTTGCGGAATCCAGATTACCGGTAGGTTCATCCGCCAGAATAATCGACGGTTTCGTCGCCAGTGCACGGGCAATCGCCACTCTCTGCTGCTGTCCTCCCGAAAGCTGATTCGGAAGACTGTCTAACTTACTTTCCAGCCCGAGCAGATTCACAATTTCCATGATAAATTTACGGTCCGGTTTTCCCCCATCAAGCGAAATCGGAAAGATAATATTCTCCCACACTGTCAGTACGGGCACCAGATTATAATTCTGAAAGACGAATCCAATCTCTTTTCTCCTGAAAATCGTCGCCTGCTCCGCATTCAGCTTGGCAAGTTCCCGATTCCCGATTCTGACACTGCCTTCACTGGGTATGTCCAAGCCTCCAAGCATATTGAGCAGCGTAGACTTCCCGCTGCCGCTTGTACCGATTATCGCGGTAAATTTTCCCCGCTCAATCTCCAGATCCACACCGTCGAGCGCCTTTACAAGCGCCTCGCCCTCCCCGTAATATTTCTTTAACCCCACGGTCTTTACGATTGCATCCATATAACTTCCTGCCTTTCTTCTCTGCTTTCTATACTTTCCCCGCGCGTTATCCTGCGCCGGTTCATAAATTCTTATAAGGATATTCTATCAGCCGTAAGTTACAGACAAGGTACAGTAAAGTTACATTTTTGTGACTATAAATTGGGGCTCACTCAATTTTGTTCTAAGTTACCGGATAGAACAGCAAAACGGACTGCACCTTCCGGCACAATCCGTCTTACAATAACTCTTTCCCATTCATTCTATTCGTTAACTTCCCACTTACCGTTCAATCAGTCTTCATCCTGATACATGGACAATATGCTCTCAAACCTCGGCTTCACTTCCGTAAACGCTTTCAGCAGCTTAGGAGAAAACGTGCCACTATGCCCATTCAGAATCATCTGGTATGCCCGGTCCGAATCATAAGCCACTTTATAAACTCTCTTGGAAGTAAGTGCATCATACACGTCCGACAGAGAAACAATCTGCGCTGCTATGCTGATTTCATCTCCTTTGAGCCCGTCAGGATATCCTTTTCCGTCATATTTCTCATGATGGTGTCTTGCAATGTCATATGCATATTCAAATATCGCTCTGTCATTCAAACGAACTCTATGCTGTATAATCTCGGCGCCTTTCGTGGTATGGGATTTAATCAGCTCAAATTCATCAACCGTCAGCTTGGCTGGTTTTAAGATAATACTGTCCGGAATCGCAATCTTCCCGATATCGTGAAGTGAAGATGCCCAGCCAATCTGCACCAGTTTTTCAGCCGTCAGCTCATATTCCGGGTACAGCTTCATAACGCTTTGACCAAGACATAAGGAATATTCCCTTATCCTTTTGATATGCTGCTTAGACTCCATATTTCTGAACTCAACAATATTACTTAAGGAATCAATCAGAATCTCATTCACATGGTTCAACTTCTTGGTCTGCTGCCGCAGTACACTATTCTGCTTCTGGATATTGATGTTCTGCTTCTTGACCATCAACTCCAATTGCATCTTATATTTGAACCAGCCGATTGCATTGTGGACTACCTGCTTCACTACCTCCGGCTGATATGGTTTTTTGACATAACTCACAATTCCGTACTCGTAACCTTTTCTCTCCAGCTCAGGTGTATCCTCTCCCGTAATCATGATGAACGGTATCTTGTTTAGAATGTTTTTCTCCTTCAAGCATTCCAACACTGCAAAGCCGTCCATTACAGGCATAATATTATCCAGCAGTACAATGGCTATGGAGGCAATGTGACTATTTAGAAGCGCTATGCCCTCCTTACCGTTCTCGGCTTCCAGAATCTTATATTCCGGCCGGAATAACTCTGCCAGAATCGAACGGTCAATTGCATTATCTTCAAATATTAAAATTGTATCGCGTTTCATATTCTTACCATGCTTTCTATATTTTCTTCCATGTTTTGATTCATAGAGCTGCCATTTCTTACATATTGTTTCTCATTAACATTACATACCTGCCGATAATCCTCTTACATTCTGCCTTTGCATTTCATTTATAAAGCGACCATCACTACCTGCTTGTTGCGCAATTTGAAAATAACTCTTCGTACCTCCGCCGTCAACATATATTTGATGCCATTGATGATGACTGTACTGCCCTCATATGCCTTGCCTCTGACGCTGACCGGTTCTTTTGCCGTCTGTTCCGTCAGATTAACCAGCTTAGACGCTTCGCCGTCCAGTTCCGCCAGTTTTTGTTTCTGTACTTCAATCGCCGCATATATCTTACGCTGCATCTCTTCCGGAACTTCTTTGCCAGTGGAATACATTAACGTAATTTTATTCCATTCTCTTTCCAAAGCTTCCAAATCGCTTAGAAGCTGTTCCCTTCGCTCAACATAATCTGTCTGCGCCTTTTCATACAATTCATTACGGCCTATGTCCAAAGTGGTCTTAAGATGCAGCCTATTGCCAAGATTATAAGTATCCACACCTTTTACGGCACTGATCTTACCACCCAATAGAACGCCTTTGCTGCCCGATACAATTACCCTGCCCATCGTATTGATCGTGCTGTTCATAATATAATTGGCTTTAACGTTGCCTCCTGCATTGATATTAGCCGCCTCAAAAAAGCTTCCGGAAACTTCGCCGCCCGCTTCAATAAAGCAGTCGTTCTTCGAGCAGCTTCCTTTCTTAATCATGACATTTCCACCGGCAATCAGTTTGCCTGCCTCGACATTATGCTCAATAATAATGTCACCCGTAGCTTTAATATATCCGCCCGAATGAATACTGCCAACTACATATACGGAACCGTCCACCTCCAGCTTACCCGTAACCGATGATACATCTTCCCGAACAATCAGCATATTTGATATAATGATTCGCCCGCCGGTAAACTCAAATTTCCCGTTCATCTTGGATGTGTAAGTGGCACCGTCCGGCTCAATGGTAAATCCTATGCCTCGTAAGGGCTTTTTCTCAATACCATTTTCGGCATGTATCGTCTCGCCGTATATATTCTTCCCGTCGGAACCTTCCTGCGCACGATGATAAAAGGCTATCTTCTCTCCTTCATCAACCATTTCAAAAGCTTCTATATTCACATAATCAACGCCACCATCCGGAAGCGGCGCCGGAATACGGGGCAAATCCAATCTAACAAACCATTCAAACCAGCCGTCTTTACCTTTCTTCGCCGGAATGCCTTCTGCTATCAGCACTCTTTCGTTCAATCTTTTGCGGTCAATCAGGTCTGCAATAGCCTCTTGCTTTATTCCGTAGACAATCGCTCTTCGCTCCAAATCCTGATAGATATCTTCTTTCGTAACTACATTTCCCGGAATCCACGGTATATAAGCGTATGCTTTATTACCGTTTTCTTCTACGGAAATCACAAACTCCTTTTTGCGGAAAGAGTCGGCAATTGTTTTCTTGCTCTTTTCACTTTCTTTATTTGTATTATTCGCATTGTTTCTTCTTACGCTCTTATTTACTTTAATAAGTTCTTCCACTTCCTCCGCTTTGACAGCATTACTCTCCTCCGAAAACGATCCGCTTGCCTTCATCCTATTGATAATTCCCTGTCGTTTTTCCTTCATATCCGTAGCAGAATAGACTAGCGTGCAGTAGGAAGACACATCAATACCAGCCTCCAGACCCAGACGGATTTCCCGCATCTGTGCATGATTATACAGGCGATTGGCATAAATCTTTACATTCAATTTCTTCTCCAGACCCAGACGCATCTCCTGCATCTGCATCCAATTATACCCGCAATCAGCATATACGGAAATATCCAGACCTTCGCACAAACCGATTCGTATCTCATGAATCTGTGGTGCACACATGTTGTCCTGAAGCCATTCGTCAATGGGAAGCTTATCCAGAAGTGCAAGCCTTATTTCCCCCAAATCATCATCCGCAAATCCTCTGTTAAGATACGGAATAAGATCCATAGCGGAATACAGAGACAGCCTGATTTGTCTCATCGTCTCATAATTATAGGAAGGATTGGCATATACCGATGCATCCAAACCGTCTTTAAGTCCCATACGAATCTGTTCCATCTGCAGCCAGCTAAATTGCGGATTAGCATATATAGATACGTCCAGTCCTTCTTCTTTGCCAAGTTTGATCTCATGATTCTGTGCTCTCTGATATTCGTCATTCTCCATCATAGGAAAATGCAGTTCCTGCTGTTTTATACCAGAATCTATATTATCCACCATATCTACACTCCACACTTCCCACGGTTTTACTGCGCTGCCGTTTCCTATCAAACGACACGATACATATAGACTCTCAGTACAGCAAAACTGTGCGTATTATTGCTATTATAACAAAATATTAAGAATAAATCTACTGCTTATTTCAAGTCGCATTGCATAAGCGCCGCAATAAAACAGTAGAAACCATTTTATCTGCTGATTTCACTCCGCCACCTGCAGTCTTTGTGTAACACTCTCCTTCATGATTGCATGCAGACAGCAAATCGGGATCGTCAGTACAAGCACAAGCAGTATCGGCAGCGTAATCCACATTGGCAGAAGAGAATACCGCCATGTAACGCACCATGCACCGGCAGAATAAACTGCCCACCATCCCGTCCACAGCCATGTCAGAATTGCCACCGCAGGTACGAGAAAGACCGCCATCATCCCGCCATACATCATCCCTTCACAGATAAGCAGTCTGCGAATCTGCAGACGCGTCATACCAAGACTCTCATACACTGCCATTTCCTTTTTACGTACAAGCACTCCCGTCACCAGCGCATTGCCGAAATTCAGTATGCCAATCAGAAGCAGCACTGCCCCCACAAACATGGGAATCACATAATTATGAAACAGCGCATTTTTGAACCCCCACTGCTGATCGCTCCGCATCGTAACCGCAATACCGGTATTCCTTGTCATCTCCGATAGAAATTTCTCAAACTCTTCTTGACTATTATAGTCAATATTAACCAGTACATTCCTGATACCGCTGTCCGGAAACAATTCCCCGAATGTTTGGGCCGGCATATAGTATGAGATATTGAATGCCGCCTCTCTGCTGTCCGCACCGGCGATAATATTCCCCTGATATGAAACGGAAGCCATGATTTCAAAAGAACGTCCGCCTATTTCTACCTTGCTCCCTACCGGCGGTGTGGTGACAAATGATGTCGTACTCGCGCCCGCTGCAATGACATAATCGCCCGTTGCAAAACGCTCCTCGTCATAAACTCCTTCAACATATTCCCCCTCAGACAGCATCACAGACGCCGCCAGTCCGTCTACTCCGGAAACGATACCGATATATCTCCCTGACGCGCGGAATTTCTCGTATCCGGTCATCCAGTCCGGTTCGCCGGACATAAACTCTTTTCTAATTATACCGTCTTCATTCACACTCTCGAAATTCTCCACGATGAGAGCGCGCTCTTCCTCGTCCGCATACATCGGAACTTCCATTGTGCGAATCGTTCCCGTCCCGGTCACGGCTTCATGCCCTGCAACCGCTTCCATAATTTCCGGCGTAATACTATGGCTTGCGGGATTATAACGTTGAAAACTGCTGGCAGCAGAAGCGTCCGCAATCAGATAATCGCAATAAGAGATTTCACGCATATACTTCTCTTCATCCGTGCTGATATACTGCGTCCAAAAACCGCACAGTAACGTCAATGATAAACATATCGAAGCCGCCGCAAGTATGGATTTCCTCTTGTCCCGCCTCATTCCGGACAATGCAGTAAGCGGCACTCGTAAGCAGCGCTGCCTCTCCCCGTGTCGATGACTTCTTTTGCGCTCCCGCCTTATCTTGTTGTGTCCGATATTGCAGCCTATCTTAGCGCGTCCGATATTACGGCCGCCATTCAGCGTGTTTTTTTCTCCCATGTCAGTCAGTTTCATCGCTTCCGCCGGACTGATTCCTGATATGAGCCGCGCCGGAAGAGTACATGCCATATATGCCGTAAACCATGTGAGCAGCGCGCTGCACACAAACGGTACTGGGCTGAGAAGTAAAAATGCCGGATTATACCCTCCCGTGCCAAGAATCACATACGGCGCCGCCACAGCATAAAGCGCGAATCCGGACAGCCAGCCGATGGGAATCGCCGGCAGGCATAAATATGCCGCCTGCCCGGACGAAAACCTGCGGATTTGTCTGGGGCTCATTCCCAAACTCTTTATTCTCCCATAGAATCTCATATTCTGAGTTTCAGAAATACGCACGATATTGTACACCATTAATATACCGCACACCACTACCGCGATGTTGATCAAATAAAATGGTATTGTCTTTTCGCTCAGACGTTGCAATCTGGCTTTGTTATAGGCAAGATTCGTTGTATAAGAAACCCGATCAACGCCCAGTTCACGCAGCATCTCCTGCGCCTGTGCATCCAAATTGCGCGGCCGGTACAGCGTTACGCCCAGTGTCACATAGTCCGGCGCATCCGGGCACAGTTTCTTTGCGGCATCCGGAGTGATCCATGCACAAGTCTCCGTATATCCCATAGCGCTGTTCCACCACCCGCACAAACGAAATGTGTCCACCCGCTCTTCACCGCCATCCGTCGGCGTCCATCTGATCTGCACCTTAGCGCCCTCTTTACGCGGAATCGCCAGTGACTGCAAAGTAAGTTCATCCATCGCAATCTCGTCGTCAGCCTCGGGCATTCTCCCATTAACCGGAACAGCCTCCGTTGCCGCCGCCCACTCATTGTCCACTGCAGCAAGCTTCACACTGCGATATTCCATCATGTCGTCTGATAGAAGTCCCACCGCCTTTATACGAACCGTCTTCTTCACATCCGCATGTCTTGCAATGGAAGCAGCCTGTGCGCTGTTAAGTCCGTAATACAGAATGTGGCTCGTAGAACCGTACCGAATCTGATAATTGTAGATCAGTCCGTCACGAACCATAAATCCAAGTGCAAAAGAAAAGGTACACAACATGCTCACCAGCGTAACCGCTATCAAAAGAAGCATGCTGCGTCCCTTATGAAACCGAAACTCCCTCCACATCAGTCTGCGGCATATCTTAAGATTATTATTTGCTAACAATCCTCCCATCCTCCATAATAACTTCTCGGAATCTTCAGCCCTTACTTTATAAGGCTTTCAGACCCTTGCTTCAAAAAATCACCCACTTTTT
>VSOA01000087.1 GCA_009774585.1 Lachnospiraceae bacterium | reverse complement strand
TCATTATACCATTTCTCATAGAAAAAGCCTAATTCTTTTAACAAAGAATCAGACTTTTTCAGTGCCCTCGATTTTACTGGCTTTCCGCACTCTTTGTATAGCAATCTTTAAAGAGTATATCCAGAATCAGTTGAAGGAGGATCTGGAATACGACCAAATCAAAACTTTTGATAAGAAGCTGAACAAGTTGCTGGGTAAATGAAATACCAGTGACTTGTTTCTATAATATGGTACGCTATTTGGATACAAACTGGATACGGAGGCGTGTAATTGCGAAAGTGTAAACTATTTAGGGAGAATGCATAGCATTCTCTGAATTGTTGCCGCCGGGGACAATTTTAAATGGAATTCGCTATTGACCGCGCGGCTGAGCAGAACAAAAATTGAGATTTGGTGAGGAAGTGCAAATGGATATATCTCTGCATTATCAAGAAAAAGGAAATAAAGAGCCGTTCGCCCTTTTACACGGAAACGGAGAGGATGGATCTTATTTCAGACATCAAATAGATTATTTCAGCGACATATACAGAGTGATTGCTTTAGACACACGGGGGCATGGAAAATCACCAAGAGGCACCGGACCTTTTACGATTGAGCGGTTTGCCCGCGACTTATACGATTTTATGGCAGACCTTTCAATTTCAAAAGCAGTTATCTTAGGCTTTTCAGACGGAGCAAATATCGCAATGACGTTTACGATGAAATATCCTGACTAGGTAAAGGGATTGATCTTAAATGGAGGGAACCTGAATCCGAAGGGAGTAAAAAGAACAATACAGATTCCAATTGAAATAGGATACAGAATAGCAAGACGATTTGCCTCAATATCGCCGGACGCGGCAAAAAATGCGGAAATAAAAGATACATTACGTTTAATAAAGAGGTTGAAGACTTTTTGCGGTCAATTCAGTAGTTTGCGGTTTGCGTTGCGGAATGTTCATTATTGTATTGCTGGCTTCATTTCTTGACAAATCATTCTTATGGAGTAAAATAGTTCTAAAATGAACAAAAATTTGGAGGGACATATATGATTCCGACTAATCTCTGGGAGCACCAGAATGAAATGAAAGCATTATATTCCAAATGTGTCGGCGGTGTCTGCAGAAAATATGGGATTGCACGGATAGAACTGGATATACTTCTGTTTCTTGCAAACAACCCGGCGTATGATACCGCTACCGATATTGTGGAAATCAGATATCTGACCAAATCTCAGGTATCGTCGGCAATTAAGCATATGGAAGGATGCGGTTATCTTTGTAAGGAGTATAGCGAGGACAACCACAAGACGGCACACTTGCATATCTGTGATATCGCGGCTGGGATTGTGGCCGACGGACGGGCGGCACAGCGTAGATTTTTTGAGATTATGACAGAGGGAATACCGCAGAGTGAGCTTGCAGCCATGAAGCGATGCATCAACCGTATTTCTGAGAATATCAATTGTTATCTTAAAAATCGTGATTAGACGTTGACTTAAGTAGACGGAAGGAGAGGTTTATGATGTACAAATTTATCATCTGTTTTATTGCAGGAATAGGAGCCGGACTGGGTACAGGGTTTGCAGGCATGAGCGCTGCGGCGGTCATCAGTCCCATGCTGATTACGTTTCTTGGACTTCCGGCTTATGAGGCGGTCGGCATTGCATTGGCAAGCGATGTGCTGGCGAGCGCAATCAGCGCCTATACTTATGGAAGGAACAAGAATCTGGATATACGCAACGGGTTAGTCATGATGGTAACGGTACTCGTATGTACGTTGTTCGGAAGCTTTGTGGCGAGCAAAGTGCCGAATACGACGATGGGGAACTTTTCCGTCTTTATGACACTTCTGCTGGGAATTAAATTTATTGTCAGACCGGTTATGACGACGAAGGAATCTATGAATCAGGTCGGCGGCAGGAAAAGAATTATTCAATCCGTCCTTTGTGGCATTATAGTTGGATTTATCTGCGGATTTATCGGTGCAGGCGGCGGTATGATGATGTTACTGATCCTGACGAGCGTGCTGGGATATGAACTTAAGACGGCGGTCGGAACGAGTGTGTTTATCATGGCGTTTACTGCGTTTACCGGGGCGGCCAGCCATTTTGCCATCGGGGGCGCGCCGGATATATGGTGCCTGCTATTCTGTGTGGCGTCCACGCTTTTGTGGGCGAGAGTTGCGGCGAAGTTTGCCAACAAGGCGGCTCCGGCAACTTTAAACCGTGCTACGGGAGTAGTACTTGCCACGCTTGGTGCTGCAATCCTCGGGGTAAATTATCTGAAGTGATGAAATGCCGGCGTTTTCCAACGGCCCTTAGTACAACTGTATCATATCAGATGCCGTACAAAGGTTTAGCAGACAGCCGTTGAAGGCTGAATTGTTACATTGATTTTAATAAGTCATACAGCAACATGTTGACTTTTGCCATGATATTTCATACAATTTTAAAGACAAAGAGGTGTGCCATCAGAAGGGAGTAACAAATGTCAGAGAAAAATATACCATATAAAATTTATCTGGAAGAGAGCGAGATGCCGAAGCAGTGGTACAATGTGCGTGCCGATATGAAGAACAAGCCGGCGCCGCTTTTAAATCCGGCAACGCTTAAACCTATGACATTCGATGAGTTAAGGGGAGTATTCTGCGATGAGCTGGTGAAGCAGGAGTTAAATGACACAGATGCCTATATTGATATTCCGCAGGAGATTCTTGATTTCTATAAGATGTATCGTCCGTCACCGTTAGTACGGGCATACTGTCTGGAGAAAAAGCTGGATACGCCGGCGAAGATTTACTATAAATTTGAGGGAAACAATACGAGCGGAAGCCATAAGCTTAATTCCGCGATTGCACAGGCATATTACGCGAAGAAGCAGGGGCTGAAGGGGGTTACCACGGAGACCGGAGCAGGTCAGTGGGGCACGGCGCTTTCCATGGCGTGTTCTTATTTCGATCTGGACTGTCATGTCTATATGGTGAAGGTTTCTTATGAGCAGAAGCCCTTCCGACGTGAAGTGATGCGTACTTACGGCGCACGTGTAACGCCGTCGCCTTCCGATACGACCAAGGTGGGAAGGAAAATTCTGGAAGAGTTTCCCGGTACAACGGGAAGTCTTGGATGTGCGATTTCCGAAGCGGTGGAGGCGGCTGCCGGTAAGGACGGTTATCGCTATGTGTTAGGAAGCGTTTTGTCACAGGTATTGCTGCATCAGTCTATTATTGGTGAGGAGACGAAGGCGGCGCTTCGCAAATATGATATTAAGCCGGATATGATTATCGGCTGTGCCGGAGGCGGTTCCAATCTGGGCGGACTGATTTCTCCGTTTGCGGGAGAGAAGATTCGCGGAGAAGCGGATTATCGGATTATTGCGGTAGAACCGGCGTCATGTCCGAGTCTGACGAGAGGCAGATATGGCTATGACTTCTGCGATACGGGCAAGGTATGTCCTCTTGCCAAGATGTATACGCTCGGAAGCGGCTTCATGCCTGCTCCTAACCATGCCGGCGGATTGCGCTATCATGGTATGAGCTCTGTGGTGTCCCAGTTGTATGACGACGGACTGATCGAGGCGACCAGCGTAAAGCAGACAGAAGTATTTGAGGCGGCGGAGCAGTTCGCGAGGGTGGAAGGTATCCTTCCGGCGCCGGAGAGCGCGCATGCGATCAGAGTTGCGATTGATGAGGCTATGAAGTGTAAGGAGACGGGAGAGGAGAAAACGATCGTCTTCGGTTTGACGGGTACGGGCTATTTTGATATGGTGGCTTACGGCAAGTTCCATGACGGCGAGATGTCTGATTATATACCTACCGACGAGGAACTGGCTAAGGGGTTGTCCGGCATTCCTTCTTTTCCGGGCAATGAATTATAGTAGACAGGACAGAGGCGGCAATCAGGAGGCAGCTCTATGAGCAGTGTGAAAGAAAAGCGTTTCAGGAAACTTAAGAGAAAGAAAATCTGGCCGTCGATCGTGGCATTCATTTTGTTTACTCTGCTTTGCGTAGGCATGATTGTGCTTTTTCTGCAGCTATTTGCATTATATATTATGGGAACCAAAATTGTGCAGCAGTATGGAGAGATGAAGAATGTGAAGGCGGTTATAAACGGTTTTCTTGAGAGTGGAGAGTCGATCGCGGACGCAGTCATCAGTCAGCGCAAATATACATTTGGTGAAAATGACATCTATGTGATGGATACAGATGGAGAGATGCTCATAAAGACGGGAAATTCCGAGCCGGATTTTGAATTGGTTCTTGACTTTAAACTGGATCGGGAACTCGGACTGGATGAAGGATTTGTGGCGGTTGCCGATAGCGAGAATCAGTTTGTACATGACAATGGTGATTTTACAATCTTTGCCATGCCGGTAGATGAGGTTATCAAGAGAACCTTTTCACCGGGGCGAGAGGATCAGAGCGTTGGCTCTTGGCTGAGCGAGACGATTATCACACAGGGCTACTGGCTGCGGGCGCCGCTTGGTGACGGAAGATATGATGCATACGTCAAATGTATCATACAGCTTCAGAGGCAGGATGTTTTCTACATATGCATTTTCGGTATTATTGCGCTGCTTTTATTAATGATTCCTATCATATTGCTTTTCATCAATACGATTCGTTCGATTGTAACGCAGCGGAGAATGACGCAGATTATTTATCTGGATACGGTGACGGGCGGCAAGAACTGGTTTTATTTCCGCAATTATGCGGAACGGATACTGACGAGGAAAATAAACAGCAAAAAAACTTTTGCAATCGTGAATCTTCATTTGGAACGCTATCAGAACTATTGCGCCTGCTATGGTGTCAAAGCGGGAGAGGAACTACTCGAGGCTATGGACGGATTCCTGAAAGCAAGGATTGGCAAGAATGAGTTTTTTGCCAGATTTGAAGGCGCGGATTTCGGAATGCTGCTTGCCTGCGAAGGAGTAAACGAACAGGAGAACCAAGAGTACTGTAGAAAGCGCATGAGGTCTCTGCTTGCTGAACTATCGGGACTGAAACCGGATCAGAAGATTCATTTTCATGCGGGTATCAATATGATTCCGCCATATGTGCCCAAGGACGGCAAATGGTATCACACAAGAAAAAATGTGGATATCAATCAATTATATACTTATGCAAACGCCGCGAGAGTAACGAGCGAATGTGCGGAGGAAAGGCAGATCACGTTCTTTGATCAGGAGATGCTCGAAAAGCAGGTGTGGGAGCGCTGGGTGGAGGACACCATGGAAGAAGCGCTTAATAATGAAGAATTTCAAGTGTACTTGCAGCCGAAATACAGTCCGCTTAACGGTAAGCTGGTGGGCGCAGAGGCATTGGTACGCTGGATTAGTCCCACGGAGGGATTCATAGCGCCGGGACGTTTTATTCCTATTTTTGAAGATACCGGTTTTGTTACGCAGCTTGATGATTACATGATATCCCGGGTTGCCAAATTACAGGCGGAGTGGATGATACAAGGGAAGAAGATGATTCCGATTTCCGTGAATGTGTCGAGGGCGCATTTTGCGCAGGAGGGATTGGCGGAGCATATCTGTCAGCTTGTGGACGCCTACGGTCCCAGACATGAATTGATCGAGTTGGAAGTGACGGAAAGCGCATTTTTCGATGATAAAGATATTCTGGTGAAGACTGTCAAGCAGTTGAAAGCCTTTGGTTTCCATGTATCTATGGATGATTTTGGCGCCGGGTACTCCTCGCTCAATTCATTGAAAGATATTCCGCTTGATGTATTGAAGCTGGATGGAGAATTTTTCAGCGGCGACGATGATGACGGAAGAGGTCAGGTCGTAGTCAAAGAAGCGATTCAGCTTGCCAGAAATCTGGATATGCGCGTGGTTGCAGAAGGAATTGAGAAGAAAGAGCAGGTAGATTTCCTTGCGAGTCAGGGATGCGATATGATTCAGGGCTTCTATTTTGCGAAACCTATGCCGATCGAAGAATTTGAAAAGAAAGTGGAGAAGGATGCGTAATGTACACAGTGTTTATTTTCTTACAAATTTTGGGGATTATCGTATTATTCGGTGAGGCGCTCTACCTTATGAATCAACGACCGTCAAGGCAGCAGACAAGACTGCTTCTGCTCATGGTTGCACTGTTAGTCAATTTTGTCGGCTATCTGTTTGAGATGAAGGCGGCTACGCCTGAGCAGGCACTGCAGGCAGTGAAATTTTCGTATCTGGGCAAGCCGATTATCGTGCTGACAATGCTTCTTTTTGTCTTGGATTACTGCAAGGTACGGATGCCTAAATGGCTGCCCTCTGTTTTAACTTGTCTGCATATCGTGGTGATATTTATGGTCATGACATGCGATCAGCATAATTTGTATTACAGCAGCATTGAGTATACAACAGAAGGAGTTTTTCCGCACCTTATACTCGGATATGGTCCGGTCTATATGGCCTATCATACCTTACTCGTCGGTTATATGGTAACGATGATTATCGCTTGTGCGCGCAAATATGTTCATGTAACCAATGAAGGCGAGCGCAACAGACTGCGGGCATTCTTTGCAATCTATGTGGTGATGAGCGTGGGATGGACGGGCTACATGCATGACTGGTTCGGCGGTTATGATTCGACGCTGATGGCTTATCTGTCGTCTGTGATTATACTTTCCATATATCTGTATAAGGATAAGATATTGGAGACATTGTCTATGGCGCAGGATCAGGCAATTGACGAGTTATCTTCGGGACTGGTGGTGCTCGACCGTGACAATACGGTTATTTATCATAATAAAAAGGCGCGGGAATTATATCCGCTGGACGATGTCAGTTCTCTGCCGGAAATTATTGAGGAACTGGATGAGTGTATTATTGAGAAGAAAAACATTGAACGTGAAAATAATGTATATGATGTACGCAGCCGGCTTTTGACAAAGCAGAATGTATATTTCGGTAAAATGTATGTCTTTAACGATATCACGGACAGTTTCCGCTATGCGAGAAATGCGCAGGAGCAGGCGGATATCATGAAAGGCTTGAAGGAGCGGGCAGAGGCGGCGAATGAGGCAAAGTCTTCTTTTGTCTCCAATATTACGCATGAGATCAGAACACCGATGAATGCGATTGTGGGTATGACGGAGATTTTGCTGCGGGAGGAACTTCCGCCGCAGGATAGAGGATATCTGATCAACATCAAGAATTCCGGTAATGCGCTGTTAAATATTGTAAATGATATATTAGATTTTTCAAAGATGGAGTCGGGTAAAATGGAACTGGTGGAAGATGAATATGAACCGATGTCGATGTTCAGTGATCTGAGCATGATTTTTCTGACGCGTATCGGTGATAAAGATATGGAAATCCTGTTTGATATTGACGAGAAACTGCCCCAGAAATTATATGGCGACGGACTCCGCATCCGTCAGATCATCATTAATATCGTCAACAATGCGATTAAGTTTACGGAGCGCGGCTTTGTCAGATTGCAGGTGCGCATCGGTAATGTAAACGGAGATAATATGGAACTGCTGATATCCGTGCAGGATACGGGGCAGGGAATCAAGGAAGAAGACATGGATAAGCTGTTCGGCTCATTCCAGCAGGTGGACAGCAAGAAAAACCGCAGCAAAGAGGGTACCGGTTTGGGATTATCCATTTCTAAACAGCTTGTCGAGATGATGGGCGGAAATATCGGTGTACGCAGTACTTACGGAGAAGGCAGTGAATTTTACTTTAATATTATACAGAAGAAATGTACCGATGAGCTTGCAACACAGATTCATGACGATGAAGTGCGTAAGAAGCTGAAAATCAGCGGATATTTCAGTAAGATGTGTCTGTGGCACGACTTGGAAGATTTGGCAGAGAAGTTTGGAATATCCTGTATTCCTTATGAAGAATGGAAAGAGTCAAGACAGCAGCTTGATTGTTTCTTTATGGATATGCAGGGCTATGATAAATTAACAGGGGATGTGGATAATTACAGTGCGCAGATGGGTGAAATATGCGTGCTTCGCAACCCTCTGCTGGAGGAGTGCAATGCAGCGGGCGTCACTGCAATCAATAAACCGTTGTATACCTTGAACTTCTGTCAGACGATCAATCATGAGGCGGCGTATGTCGGTCCGGTTTCCGAGGATTATATGAACTTTACGGCACCTGAAGCGACAGTGCTTATTGTGGATGACAATGAGATCAACCTTGAAGTGGCGGCCGGACTTCTGGAACCGATCAATATGAAGATAGATTTGGCTGAAAGCGGTAAACGTGCGCTCCAGATGGCGGCTGAGAAGAAATATCATTTGATATTTATGGATCATATGATGCCAGTTATGGATGGTATCGAGACGACGGAAAGACTCAGACAGATGGATGATGAGTATTACCATACGGTTCCCATTATCGCACTGACGGCGAACGCGCTGATGGATGCCCGTGAGAAATTTGCCAAAGCTGGAATGGACGATTTTGTTGCGAAACCAATTGAAATGAAAGAAATCTGTAAGTGTATTAAGAGATGGCTTCCGGAAGAACTGATTATTCTGAATACGGAGAATACGGATGCAAGTATGCAAGGTGCACAGAGAACAGACGCAGCAATGCAAACAGGTGCAGCCGGCAGTCCGGCAAATACACAGAGTGCGCCGCTGCCGGATCTTCCGGGTATCAATTCGGCAGACGGCGTCAAGTATTCCGGCAGTGAGAAGTTGTGGTATAAACTGCTTGGTGATTTCTATAAGCTGATTGATGCCAAAGCGAATAAGATTGAGAAATGTCTTGCCGATGATTTGATCAGGGACTATACGATTGAGGTCCATGCTTTGAAGAACACGGCGCGTATGGTCGGCGCGGCGCATCTTTCCGAGTGGTTCCACCGTATGGAGGACTGCGGTAATGCGGGTGATGTGGAGACGATTATGGCGGAAACGCCCGGACTCTTGGCAGAATTGCGCAGCTATAAAGATATCCTGCGCCCGTATGGGGAGGCGGGAAATCAGAATAAGAAGGAAGTGTCTGCGGAAGAACTCATTGAGATTCTGATCAATATGAGGGATTGTATGGATCAGTTCGAGTTGGATGGTGTGGACGCGGCAATGCAGGATTTGGAGAAATGCCGTATACCGGAGAAATGCAGTACGCATATGGAGACGCTGCGCGTTGCGGTTACGGATGTCATGATGGAGGAAGTCATGAATGTGGCGGACGAGATGATTGGGATTTTGCGGGAAGAATAATAAAGAGTCTGTGTGGCGGCAGTAATGATTACCGTTACACAGACTCTTTTTGTCAGACGAGTTTCTTCCCGGTTAAAAGCTCATATCCCTGCAGGTACTTGTCGATCGTTTTCTGTACGACATCCTCCGGCAGCGTCCAGTCGTGGCCTTCATTGTTCTTCAGCCAGTCTCTTGCAAACTGCTTGTCAAAAGAGGGCTGTCCGTGTCCCGGCTCATATCCGTCCGCTGGCCAGAAACGGGAACTGTCGGGAGTGAGCATCTCATCGGCAAGGACGATATTGCCTTCCTCGTCCAATCCGAATTCAAATTTCGTATCCGCAATAATGATGCCGCGGGTCAAGGCATATTCCGCACATTTCTTGTAGAGTGCGAGCGTGTAATCACGAAGTTTTGCGGCATATTCTTCACCTTTGCCGGGGAAACTCTTTTCCAGATATTCAATACTCTGTTCATAGGAGATATTCTCATCGTGTTCGCCGATTTCCGCTTTGGTGGAAGGCGTGTAGATGGGCTCCGGTAATTTGTCGGATTCCTGCAGGCCTTCGGGCAGTTTAATACCGCATACTGTGCCGTCTTTTACATAGCTTGCCCAGCCGCTTCCTGTGATGTAGCCGCGCACGATACATTCGATGGGCAGTATATTCAGCTTGCGGCACAGCATACTGTTGCCGTCAAACTTCTCCTGTCTGAAAAATTCCGGCATATCGTTTACATCTACGGAAATCATGTGATTGGGTAAGATATCCTGCGTCATGTCAAACCAGAATTTGGACATCTGTGTTAAAACGGTTCCCTTCTTAGTCACCTGATTGTTCAGGATGACGTCGAAGCAGCTGATGCGGTCTGTTGCAACCATAATCAGTGTGTCGCCGTTGTCGTAAATCTCGCGTACTTTACCTTCTTTGATGGGTTTTAATTCTGTCATGGTGATACGTTTCCTTTCTTTTTAAAGCATACGGACGGCAGTTTCGGATTCGCGTGTGTCGTCCGGCGTGCTGTTTTTCGACTCAGATACTGTATGCAGTTACATGAGTAGATTATACACGAGTTTGGGGGTGGTTTACAAGAGTGTAGAGAGAAGCATTATTTTTTGGCGATATCACAAGAAACGGCATAAAGCGAAAAGTTTTCTTGTAAAAACTCCACAATTCCAGTATAATTCTATTTATATTGACTAAATAACAAAGGAGAGGGAAAGATGAACGACAACAAAGAGTTCAAACCGTATATCCCGGCGGAGAAGATTACGCCGGAGTTTACGGTGACATCAATCATCATGGGAATTATCCTTGCTATCGTATTCGGCGCTGCGAATGCGTATCTGGGACTTCGTGTCGGCATGACCGTGTCCGCATCCATTCCGGCAGCAGTTATTTCCATGGGTGTGATTCGTGTCATTATGAAGAAAAACTCCATTTTGGAGAGTAACATGGTTCAGACCATCGGTTCTGCCGGTGAGTCTCTGGCTGCCGGTGCTATTTTTACGATGCCGGCGCTGTTCTTATGGGCAGAGGATGGTCTGTGTGATATGCCGAGTCTTGTGGAGATTACGCTGATTGCACTATGCGGTGGTATATTGGGCGTACTGTTTATGATTCCGCTGCGCAACGCCTTGATTGTGAAGGAACATGCAACACTTTTGTATCCGGAGGGAACGGCGTGTGCGGAAGTGCTCCTTGCAGGTGAAGAAGGCGGTTCCAATGCATCTACCGTATTCAGCGGCATGGGACTTGCAGCAATCTTTAAGTTCCTCGTGGATGGTATCAAGGTGATTCCGGCGGATATTGCCGCAGAGTTTCGCTCTTTCAAAGGCGAACTCGGTATGGAGGTTTATCCGGCGCTTCTCGGTGTGGGATATATCGTAGGTCCGAAGATTGCTTCTTATATGTTTGTAGGTTCACTGTTTGGATGGATGGTAATCATTCCGATGATCTGTCTGTTCGGTGCCAATACATGGATGTACCCGGCGGATGTGGGCACCACAATCGGTCAGCTCTATGAGGCTGGCGGCGCGTCTTCTATCTGGGGCTCTTATGTGAGATATATCGGCGCCGGTGCGATTGCAACGGGTGGTATTATTTCCTTGATTAAATCTCTTCCGCTTATCGTTACGACCTTCAGAGATTCTATTAAGAGTATGAAGGGCAGCAAGAACACAAGCGATGCGAGAACGGCGCAGGATCTTCCTATGGGCATTGTTTTGATCGGTATCGTGGCAATGATTCTGGTTATCTGGCTTGTTCCGGCGATTCCGGTGAATATTCTGGGTGCGCTGCTCATCGTAGTATTCGGTTTCTTCTTTGCGACCGTATCTTCTCGTATGGTAGGATTGATCGGAAGTTCCAATAACCCGGTGTCCGGTATGGCGATTGCCACGCTTCTGATTGCAACGATTACGATTAAGGCTACGGGAGACAGCGGCATCACGGGTATGACGGGCGCGATTGCCATCGGTTCCGTTATCTGTATCATCGCGGCTATCGCAGGCGATACATCACAGGATTTAAAGACGGGTTATCTGCTCGGCGCGACACCGAAGAGACAGCAGATAGGTGAGCTTGTAGGCGTGGTTGCCTCCGGTCTTGCTATCGGCGGGGTACTGTACCTGTTAAATACGGCATGGGGTTACGGCGGTGCGGAAGTTCCGGCGCCTCAGGCAACACTGATGAAGATGATCGTGGAAGGTATTATGGGTGGCGAACTTCCTTGGAATCTTGTATTTATCGGCGTATTCCTTGCGCTTGGGCTGGAAATCTTACGGATTCCGGTGATGCCTTTTGCCATCGGTCTGTATCTGCCGATTTACTTAAATGCCAGCATTATGATTGGCGGCGTTGTCCGTATGCTGATGGATGGCAGAAAGAAAGTGGATGCGAAGACGAAAGAGCGTCAGTCCACAGACGGCACACTATACTGCGCGGGTATGATTGCGGGAGAAGGTCTGGTAGGTATCTTGTTAGCGATCTTAGCAGTCTGCGGTGTTACCATGGATTTGTCAGGTTTCTTAAACCTTGGCAATATCGGCGGCGTTGTGCTGATGGTTGTGATGATTCTGTGCCTGCTTAAGTTTTCCTTGTGGAAGAAGAGTAAGAACTGATGAAGAAGAAAAAGCAGCAGAAGAATTATCTTGATCTGATTCCGGAGAGGTCGTCTGAGCTTACATGGAGCGCCGATGAGGAAGGAATCATTGTTCTGGAAGTGGAAAATACGGGAGCGTTTAACCGTATGGCGCAGAAACTTTTTAAGAAACCGAAGGTTACGAAGGTCCATATGGAGAAATACGGCAGTTTCTTATGGCCACTCATCGACGGTGAGAAGACCGTGATGGAACTGGCGGATTTGCAGAAGGAAGAGTTCGGGGAGGAAGTGGAACCGCTCTATCCGCGCGTGGTGAAGTATATGCAGATCATGGAGAGTTATCATT
>VSOA01000086.1 GCA_009774585.1 Lachnospiraceae bacterium | reverse complement strand
GTATATTTATAATAGCTGATATATAATGCTGTGACAGTCAGCATGATAGTATTTGATACATTTTTCCTAATAGTGTTTTTGTTGGTTTCTCTAACAAGTATTTAGAGTATTATGATACACAGCTTCCGGGGATGAGGGTTGAGAGAATGAAGCATATACAGTTAAAGCTTTTGAAAAAAATATGGAATAGATGTCGTGTACTAAGTCTGACAGTTATTTTGATTCTGTCAGTCGCATGCTGCTTTTATATAAGTAGGAAGACATATGAAAACAGAAGCGATGATAAGTCGGAGGCAAAGGTATTAACGCAGATTGATATGAAATTAGCATACATCATACAGGGAGCATGGGAAGACCGATTATATGAAAAGTATGAGATGAACCAGCAAAGAGGGTTAAGAAAACTTAGACATTTATTTTGGTGGGAACAGATTACCTCAGAAGAGGATAGGCAGGAAGCAGCGCAGACATATGGACTTGATATTCCGGAACTGGATTTTGCTAACCACTATTATATCTTTTCTTTTGGCAGAAAGTTGAACGGAGTAAAATATGATAGTGGAGAATCTTCCAAGTCCGAAGGAATGTATACGGAAGTAGAGATAGATTTTTCAGAAGACCATCCGGACCAAGACATGATGTTGGAAAACGAAGAGGGGAATTTTATAAGCCGGTCAAATCTTATGGCAAGGAATGTATATATTTATGCGATGGATAAGATTGCCTTGATGGACACCAGTGTGGATTATGAAGATTTGATTGCGCTGAATTATAACTATACAGAGAGTAATTTGAAAGAGATGCCGCTTACATATATGGGCGAAGTTGACGGAGAATGGCAGGAATACGATGGCTTTCAAACATATACCTATAGCAATGTGCGTGAATTGCGGCATGAAGGTGTTGCATGGTGGTATCAGATACATGGCGACTGGGAGTGGTATCAAGAGATATTTCATATAGAGGGACAGGATTTTGAACTTGAAGGTGGTAAATATATCATATCTCTCGGGAGAAAGATAGACCATCTTTGGTATTCTACATATGAATCGGACCATGGTTATGGCAAAGAACATTATGCGAAAGCAGCATTTGATATGGAGCATTATGACAAAGATGCGATATATATTTATAAGCTGGAAGAGGGAGTTAATTTCATAGATACGAGGCTGGATGATTGGGAGTTGGTACAATTTAATTTTGTTGATGTTACCATATAGAATGTACGCCCGGGATGATAACGTTGATGTGTAAGGAGAATGGTAGTGAATAGAAGAGTACATATCTTTTTGATTATGATATTAGTGGTGTCTGTTGCGGTAGGCGGAGGGGTTGCTGTCAAGGAAATCAGTAAATATTTTGTTGGAAAAGAGTCACCGTCACAAAAATCAGTAATTCTTGTCAACAGCGCGTCCGGAGAATGTATAGAAATTAATGTAGAAGACTGCAGAGATAATTGCGTTGACTATGATAAAAATGCTGAAACGATATTATACATAAATACTGAGAATCAAGTTGTAGAGAAAAATATTTCCGGTGAAAAGAAAGTAATTGAAATAGAAGGTATTAATTTGACAGAGAAGATGTCAAATATACAATATGGACCGATTGACGGGAGTCTTTGCTTTATTCATGAAAATGAGATTGTCCAATACTCTTTAGACAATAAGGTATTTGTAAAAAAGACTGATGGATTAGCGAGCGACTGGAGAAAGACTTATTTATGGAAAGATAATAATAATGGCTATAAACTGATAGATAATGGCAAGTATAGTGAGCTGTATTCTATGAATATAGAAAATGGTTCCATACAGAAAGTATGCGAAGGATGGGTACAATCAATCAGACAGATACAGCAAAATGAAATATATGCATTGGAAATATATTCAAATGCGGTAAACAATTCTTCTACAGCAGATTTGTGCAGTCGTGTGATAAAGATTGATATGTATGACGGTAATGTGGAGGTGATGCGAGAACTTGGCAGTTGGATGCAAGACAATAAATTGTTTACATGTGATGTGGAAAATCTATTCTATACTCAGATAAAAGGAAAAAAACAAAATGTCTATAAAGTAAATCTGAGCACCGGAAAGGAACAGAAAGTATATTCTACCGAAAATAGGATAATTGGGCTTGCTGTGAATTAGATGGTGTACAAGCTAAAGGAAATTCGGAGGAACAATGGATAAAAAGCGTGTTAATATCATAGTGGTATGTGTGGTTATAGGTAGTATACTGCTTGCAGCGTTGCTTGTTTATGTTGCAAGTGGCATATTAGTTATTGATGGTGACAAATTTAGAGTAAATAAGGAAACGGAAAATGATATCCAAGAAGTTGAATCTTTTTTTCATGAAAAGGGGTACGATATTGATATTATCGGCGCACATACCAACGGAAGAGAACATGAAGGACCGTTTTCGTATGGCTGGTTTTGGTACAGCTTCGAACTTGGAGAAAAGGGGGAGGAAGTCATAATGCTCTATCATTATGACAATGTAGAGCAGATAGAAGAATACCTGCAAGAATTAGACGATAGCGTCAGGGATAAGTGTTATGTTTCAGACCATTTTGTGTTTTATTATAGCGGAGAAGTTGAAGCTATTACGAATACAATTATTGAATATTGTGAGGCATGAGGAAGCTTAGCAGCTAAAGGTGGGAATCAGAAATGAAGCGAAAATATTCTGATTGACTTTATAGTATAAATAGCATACGATAACGTTAGAAGGAAACTTCTTGAGAAGCAGATTCATATAAATATTTTCACCGTTGAAATGCAAGCTATGGTGAAGGCAGTGAACATGGAGGCTTACAAAGAAGACAATTTACCATAATCCACCTAACGTAAGCGAAAAAGTTGCATATTACAATAAGTCCGGTAAAGAAGCAGAAAGAGAGATTGAACGGCGTAGGGCGTTGAAGCGGAAATCTATAGTGAGTATGTAATATATTAAAACCAGTTGGACTTGTTTTATCGTAAAATTAAAATGTTAAAAATGTGAAGCACCAATGGATGAATCATCAGAAGGTGCTTCTTTTTCTTCTGTTGCTTATTATAGATTTCATTGATTATAATTATTTTTATGCTGGCATAGTCCTTACTGTGAATTAGACGGCGGCAGAGCAGCTAAAGGTGGGAATCAGAAATGAATCGAAAACAGTTTGCAGGTATCATATGCGGCGCACTGCTTGCAGTGACAATTATGGATTACCGTTTAGGAATTGTATATTTGGGTGAACCATTTATTATTCCAGCGATAACATATGCGATTGCGCACGAGTATTATGGTGCGGTAGACGTGCCATATCAGTATATGGGAAGCGGGGAACTCGATAGAGAGCGTGCGGAAGGTGCAGAGTGGAAAGGCTGGTTCTATTATGAAAGAGAGCCGTGGGCATTTGTGATAGATAGTCAGGAAGAATTTGATGCTGTGTATGCTGAACATGGAATGGACGGAACCTATGCGGAAGGGTTTGATTATGCGGAAAATATATTGATTCTTTCAATCAATAAGCGGATTGACCATATATTTGCATTGGAACACGAGGTGGTATGGCATGACGAGCTCCCTTATATTGCACCGGATTTTTTATATCAGGGAGAGATGGATAAAGACATGATTTATTATTACAAAGTCCCGAGGTCAGATGTACAGTATGAAACGGAAACGGGAACACGGATAGCAAAGCTTCACTTATCAAAGCCTATTTATGATGAAAAACGGTCCGGGCATGTAAACTTTTTCCCCCTCTTCAATAAATGGGGATGGGCATTTGATAGATTTAACTATGGAGGATAGCGGTGCAGACATTACAGAGAAGTATTTCGGCGGTGATTGATGTGTTGATCATAAGGACTATGACGGTGATGCTGTATTGCATGACAGTCAGCATATCAGCACAGGTACATAACAGAGTCATCTGCATTACAACAAAAAGATATCTAGGGAAGGCAGTATATTTGGCTGTACTGTATATCGTTATCATGCTGTGTGTACATTTCTTATATTTTTTTGTGAGCGAACGGAAGGGTAATTCTGTTGGCAAGCGGATAGCGAAGTATAAGATAACCTATGAAAAAGCGGATGGCAGAAAGGCGGCATTAGTCGCTTTGTGTAAGACAGCGGCGTGTGTGTTGTATGTAATAACTCTTCTGTATTTTCTTTTTGTGGGGAAAATGCCGTATGATAAAGTGCGAATAGATAAAAAGTCGATTTATGATAAATATTAGATATTTTATATATGGAGAATATAATGTATAGGAGAATTGGAGACAGAAGGGGAGAGAGAAAAGAGACTTGTGCCATTACAGAAGGTTATTGGGACAAGCAGGGGAACAGTAGGTGACAGTGTATTTGAAAATGTAAGGACAATGCTTTACTGGGAGAGGGAAGTATCCAGATTTAAAAAATGTTTCGGATTTTTGAAGGAGATGGGATTGGATGAAGTAAGAAGGTCTTATGCGGCGTTGGGATATCCGGTTGAAATGGTCTATTATAAGGATGATGATGAATATTTTTTGACTAGCGATGGCAATCATAGGACATTGACGGTGAATGCTTCTTGGTGCTGAATTTATTAAGGCCAATGTTTCGGTGCAGGTCTGTGATTATGCAAAAAAAGAAAAGTACTCTGCTGAACAAGAATTTTATACCAACCATGATATTTTAGTTATAAACAGGTCGGGATTTGGAAAATACGATATAATTTTCAAATCGGAAGATGGATGCTATGAAGTGAAAGGATTTGGAAGAGCAACCCCGAACGAAGACTGCTATGCTGTAATTGCCAGATTATCCGATGAAATCCGACAAGACAGACAGAAAGTTGAGTCATGGTATAAACTGCCAGTGGAAGTGAGAAATCTGCTAGGTAGTTTCATTAAACATAAGAGATTTTTCCAATACATAGAAAGAAAAAGCCCTTCTGATAATGGAATCGGGAGTGTAAGATTATGTGAATTTTAGTTGTGGAAATGTAAGCGGATTAGAAAAAAAGTAAGAAGAAAGTAGAGTGTGATGTGTGACAGCATTGTTCATGAGAAGAAAATAATAAAATCAATAAAACTGGAAGCGACAAAGGAAAAGCACGTTATGAATATACTGGTAATAGGGAATGGTTTTGATCTGGCGCATAAACTGCCTACAAAATATACGGATTTCTTAGATTGGGTGCAGGGGTTAAGGGAGATAGGGGACTGGCTGGACTGGGTTAAAAAAATACCGACTGGTATGAAACAGGCTGCAGAGTGGGTCAAAGATTCATGTCAGCCGGAAGAATGGGCGGTTAAGTACGATACTTCTTTAATAGAACTTTATTTAGATGCGGATAGCTACGAGCGCGCTTCACTTATATGTGGCGACAAAGATGGAAAAATTAAAAGCTGGTTTCATGAGCATGGTTTTGAATTTCCATCGACTGGTGAAATGTATGATAAAATACATAACGCTTTGGAATCCGATATGGTAAACAAAAGGGACATAAGAGACAGCGCATTAGATTCTATTTTACAAGCAATACAAATTATAGAAAATAAAAAGTATACAATAGATGATAATGCGAAACGGTTTTGGGATGTTCAGGTGAAGAAAAGTCCAGAACAAATGGAATCCCATGATTTACATATAGGGCTAAATTATTTATGTAAACAAATCTTTTCTCTGATGAAGGATAATTTTTGGCTGCAATATTTTATCAATAAGAGTGGTGGAAGGACTTGGATTGATTTTGAAAGAGAAATATCAAAGGTAATCCGGGCATGTGACGAGCTTGTATGTAAGCAGCAATTACCGAATAATGTCCAACAGGTTTTTGGTGAATTGCATATTGTGTTGTCAAATTACAAAGCATATATAGACAGATTAAAGGACGATTTGGACAGATTGATTTTGTTACTGGAAATATATTTATGTGAATACATTGATAATCTTCCACTTATTGATTTGCCGAAAAGCATTGATGAGTTAAAAATTGACCGTGTTATTTCATTTAATTATACGCATACATTTGCAAGACAGTGTCCATATCTAAGACAGCCTGAAATTGATTATATACACGGTGAAGCAAGTGTCAGTTCATCTATGAATGATAATAATATGATACTCGGAATAGACGATTTCCCTTCACGTGGAGGTGAGGACGCGGATATCAGTTTCATTTTCTTTAAAAAGTATTATCAGAGGATTTATAAAGATACAGACTGTTCATATATGAACTGGATCGCAAAGATTAAAGAGAGCGGGAAAAGAACCCAAAAAAGATTAAAAGAAGAGTATCCCGGTCAGATTCCTTATCATAAATTTAAGAACAAGGAGAGGCATCGGGTTTTCATTTTTGGACATTCACTGGATGTTACAGATAAGGATGTTCTAAGTAGTCTGATTCTGAATGATAATGTATATACAACCATATTTTACAGGGATATGAAACACAAAAGTGAACTGATTGCAAATTTGGATAAATTGATGGAACACGAGGAGATTATCCGGAGAACGGGAGGGACAACGAAGACAATACACTTTGAAAAGCAGAAATGATACGAAATAGGTCGTCTTATAAATAGCATTTCGTATTTTAAAGTGAACGTAGTTTCTAAGCATATTATTCTATTAGATTTTTTGTTGAAGGAGTTGACAATGATACAAATACTTACGAAAAATAATGGAGCTGACTATAAAGGTGAAGGAATTGTGCTCAATTCATTACATACGCCACAATCATTAGATGAGTTTACAGTAAATATTATTGATTTGAGCAGTAGTACAATATGGAGAAACCAAAATTCAAGTAATAATTCAATTAATGAAATTAAGGATTTTGAAAGTATCTCACAGATGATTCAGAATAGTAAAAAAACAAAAATTCTTATTTTATTACCGCAAAATAGCGAATACAAATATTGGTCGATTCAGGGAAAATATCAGTATGAAATTGATTTGAAGGATATGATCAATGAATTGAAAGGAATCTTATCAAGTTTATGTGCTTTTTTATATGAAATTAATTTAGTATATGAAAACACTTCAACCAGACTTATGGATGACAAAGTGAAAGCAGCATTTTATTTTAAAAGGGTGTCTGATGAGCAGATTTTATTGAGGTCAGAAGGAAGTGATAAGCCAACTACTGTCATGTTGTATGAAAATATCATGGCATCCACAGTTAGTATACCCGGATATAAAGAATTGATGGAATTATTAACAGTATTGCATTTAGTACAGACAAAACAAGTGATGCCAGTGTGGTTTGAAGAAGTCAGAATGTTTGATGATAATGAGCAGTTTAAAATCATTGAAGAAAATCACAATATAATTAATAAAGCGAATGAGAATATATCTGCGGCAACGAAAAAAATAGATGAGAATAATGAATATAAATCTATTTTATATACTAACGGCGATGAACTGGTACGGGTAGTGTTCAAGATACTGGAGACAATGTTGGGATGTGATTTATCACAATTTGAGGATAAAAAGGCAGAAGATTTTCTTTTTGAAATTGGAGAGATAGTATTTATCGGAGAAATCAAGGGAGTCAGCCATAATGTGAAAAACGAAAATGTCTCTCAACTGGATGTGCATTATCAAGGATATTTGGACGAGAATAGTGACAAAAGTGAAGAACAGATAAAGGCCATATTAATTATAAATCACCAGAAGAACAAAGCTTTAAGAGATAGGGAGCCTGTGCATGAAAATCAGATTAAGCTGGCATGTAGAAATGGCAGTCTTATTGTTGAAACGACCATGCTATTAAAGTTGTTTGAGCAGTATGTAGCAGGGAACAAATCCAGAGATGACTGCATAAACTTATTAACCACTAAAACAGGAATTTTGATTATTTAAGCTTAAGAGCAGAATACCCAAATAATCCGGTATTCTGCTCTTACTATTTGAAACTAGCTATTCTTTGACTTGTTTTAGCTACTGCGCCGGCTGCTCCGCCGGAGGCTGTTGCTGCTGTTGTTCGGCGGCTTGTTGTGCCGCAGCCGCTGCGGCAGCCGCGGCTGCTTCTGCGTTTCGTTGATCCAGTTCCGCCCGCTGTCCGTTTACAATGGCTTCCCAATCGGGATTCGCGAAGAATTCGGCATTGTGAGGACACATATTCATCTGTGGCGTCTGCGGCGGAATAATCGTGCCGTCTTCCGCGACAGTGCCTTCGACAGGCTGTGCATCCGGTTGTGGCTGCGGCTGTGTAATACCTGAGCCACTTTGTAAGGAAACATCTTCAATCGGTGTCAGTTCCATGATGCCTTCTACCTTGAACGGACAATTTTCACATGCAGGAAGATTGCTGTAAGTACATATCTGACCTGCATAATGTACATCGCAGGTTGCGGTAGGCGTCGTGCCTTCCGCAAAGTATTCCGTGCGCAGTGTACCGTTACATAATCCCTCGATGGGCAGTTTGCCGGAACGGGAGCATACGGTAGCGGTCACGATACCGGAAGGAATATTAAAAGGTTCATTGGGCAGCTCTTCATGAATCTGCGCCATAACACTTCGCCACAATTTCTTGGCGAGATTTTTCTCATCGCCGGAGAGTTTCACGTTGTTGTCGAATCCAGCCCATGTGGTAGCCGTGTAATAAGGTGTATAACCTGCGAACCACACGTCGTTATAATCAGAAGTTGTTCCGGTCTTGCCGGCAATCGCCATGCCGCCGAAATTAACGCTTCCGCCGGTGCCGACTGTGACCACGTCTACCATGGCGTTGGTCAGCAGGAATGCAGTTGACTCTTTAATAACCTGTCTGGACTGCGGAATGGTGTTATCCAAGATGATATTGCCGTCATGATCCAATACTTTGGTATACAGTTTCGGTTTGATATAGGTGCCGCCGTTTGCGATACATGCGTAAGCGGCGTTTAATTCTTCGTTAGTGACGCCGTTAGTGATACCGCCGAGTGCAAGCGCCTGCTGGATATCGGAGTACACCTTGCCGTTGATTTCTTTGCGTTCTTCCAGTGTCGTAAAGCCGAAGTTGACCAGATAATCGAAGCCGAGCTGAGGCGTAATCTGAGTCAAAGTCTTGACTGCGACAATGTTCATGGACTGTGCGATACCTTCACGCAGCGAGGAGAGTCCGCGATATGTTTCACCGTACCAGTTTGCTACGGGGCGGCCGTCCGCATAGTTGAAGGGCGCATCGTTCATGATTGTTGCGAGCGTTAGTCCTGCACTGTCAAGAGCCGGCGCATAAGTGGACACTATCTTGAAGGTGGAACCGGGCTGCCTTGCAGTATCGGTCGCACGGTTTAGTGTACGGCTGGCGGTTTTGGCACCGCGTCCGCCTTCCATGGCAACGACGTAGCCGGTGCTTTGGTCTTCCACGACGATAGATACCTGCGGCTGCGGCGTCAGGCTGACGGTTTCGGCAAAGACTTCATCGCCGCGTCCGAGCATGGCTTCCTTATATACTTCGATATCCTGATAGGCCTCTTCCTGCGACGCATAAATCAGATTATAGGAAGCGGAACGGTTTTCACGCCAGAATGTGCGGAACATTTCCGTACTGTGATTTTCTTTATCGCCGTTGCTTTTCTCTATGGTTAGTTCATAGTTCAAATACCATTTGGTATTGGCGGGGAAGTTACTTTCATCGGCAAATGCATCGTCACAGATTTTCTGGATTTTCGGATCCTGCGTGGAATAAATTTTCAGACCGCCGCTGTAGAGTAGTGTAAATGCCTGTGTTTCGTTATAACCTGCCGCAATTAAATCTTCCAGTACATCGTCCACCAATGCATCTACAAAGTATGTATTGACGGCCGTGTCTTCGGTTTCTGAGTCGACGATCTGGATGCGGGAATACACATCGTCCGCCATTGCCTCGTCGTATTCTTCCTGTGTGATATACCCTTGTTCTTTCATATCATTAAGAACTTTCTCACGACGCTCGGCATTTTTGTCCGGATGCGTGATGGGATTGAGTCTGGACGGATTTTGCGTGATACTTGCGATAACCGCACACTCCGACAAGGTCAGGTCACTGACAGATTTGTTGAAATAACGCTGTGAAGCAGCCTGAACACCCAGCGTATTCTGACCTAGATTAATCGTATTCATGTAGTTGATGAGGATGGTGTCTTTGTCCATGACTTTTTCCAGCTCAAGGGCAAGGTACTGTTCCTGAAATTTACGTTTGAATTTATCTGCCAGAGAATCCTCGCTGGTCCAATCCGTAAAGACATTATTCTTAAGGAGCTGCTGTGTGATGGTACTGGCGCCCTCTGAAAAATGTCTGTTCTGTATGCCGACTACGCCGGCACGGATGATACCTTTGATGTCGATACCGTTATGCTCATAGAAACGGGAGTCCTCGATTGCCACGAAAGCGTGCTGCAGATTTTCTGGAACCATGTCGATGGTGACAGGAATTCGGTTGGAATCCGTAGACACCAGTTTCGCAGTCTGCTTTCCTTCGATATCGTATACAAAAGTAGAAAAACCGGTAGGGGTAACGTCGATGTTACCGATATCAGGCGCCGTGGCGAGCACCCCTCTGAACATACCGATTCCGGCACTCAGTCCGATGATGCCTACGCCGATTAAGGCAATCAGGCATAACTGGATAAAAGTAAAGCCGATTTTTTTAGCCCATTTGGTAGATTTAGCATGAAGTGTCTGCTGTCTCTTGCGGACACCTTTTTTTCCATAATTCATAATACTCCTCCTAAGGTCAATATGCCCCCTCGATGGCAAGGTTGTTGTAATCATCAAGCCGTCTTTATACAAACAGCCGGAAAAGATACTAATAACCTATCATGCATTATAACAAAGTTTGCCACGTAAATAAAGGATTTTTCTTCCATATTAAGAATTGTTCACGATTCTATACATTTTTATACATGATGGGAACAACGCTTGACTCGTTCAGGTTCAGAGTAGTAGTATTAAAAAGGCGGAGGAGGTCGTCGGTAAGGCGCCTGTCCTGATTTATATTAGAACAGATATGTAATAGATAGAAGTAATGATAATAATGATAAACGGAGTATGTAAAGATACTATATGGAACCCAGTCATGAACATGAACCGTATCAAATAATTGAATATGGCGGAACAGCAGAGATTGAGGAGAAGAAATCCCGTTTTATTGCTCATGTTGCGTCGGCGTCTACGGAGGAGGAAGCGCTTGCCTTTATTGAGGGAAGGAAAAAGCAGTTTTGGGATGCCAGACATAACTGCTATGCCTATCTTCTCGGTGAACAAGGGCAGATAATGCGTTTTTCTGATGACGGGGAACCGACGGGAACGGCGGGAAGACCGATTCTGGAGGTGCTTACAGGCTCCGGAATGCGTAATCTTGTAGTTGTTGTGACCAGATATTTCGGCGGTACGATTTTGGGAACCGGCGGGTTGGTCCGTGCTTACACGAAGGCGGCACAGGCAGGAATTGCGGCGAGCGGCGCGAAGTGGATGCGTTACGGGTATGGACTGACGATTGTGACGGATTATAACGGGATTGGTAAGATACAGTATCTGATGGGACAAAGAGGCATTTCCACAGAGGAAGCAGACTATGCGGAGCAGGTGACTGTCAGGATTATGGTTCCCTGTGAGGAGAAGGATGCCGTGATCAAAGAAATTACAGAGGCAACGGCAGGCAGAGCACAGATTACTGTTGCCGAACCGGGGTATTATAAAGAAGAGTAAGCGGCGTTTTCATGCGTTTTTCCCGGTCGGCGTGCATGTATCCGCCGGATGACGTCTTAAGAAAACGGGAGGGCTGGCGTATGAGTGAAGTGAAGAAAACGTTGAACGAACCGGAGGTAAGAGAAGAGATACTGGAATTACTCCATAAGGGGCAGTATACGAAACTCAGGCAGGTGGTTCAGGAATTGAATGATGCGGATATCGCCGATTATATAGAGGAGATGGACGAGGAAGAGATTGTGAAGATTTTCAGGATTCTTCCCAAAGACATGGCGGCAAGCGTTTTTTCTTATCTGGAGATTGAATTGCAGCAGTCTGTTATTACATCTTTGTCAGATAAGGACGCGGGTCATATTATCGATAACATGATGTCCGACGATGCGAAGGAATTGATGGAGGAGATGCCTGCTAATGTGGTGAAAAGGCTGATTGCCAATACAAGTCCGGACACCCGTATGGCGATTAACCATCTGATGCGTTATCCGGAGGATTCAGCCGGAAGCATCATGACCGTGGAGTATGTGGACCTGAAGGAAAACCAGACCGTGGGTGAGGCAATCGAACGCATCCGCAAGGTAGGACTGGACAGTGAGACGATCAATATCTGCTATGTGCTTGACAGTCAGAGAACATTGGTTGGTACGGTTGCATTAAGATATTTGCTGTTAAGCGACCCGGACGCCGTTATCGGTGATATGATGCACCGGAATGTCGTGTCACTGCATACCCTGATGGATCAAGAAGAAGTTGCCCGTATGTTCAAGAAATATGAGTTCACGGCGATGCCTGTTGTCGATAACGAGGACAGGCTGGTCGGTATCATTACCGTGGATGACGTTGTGGATATTCTGGAAGAAGAGACGACGGAAGATATCGAGAAGATGGCGGCGGTGATGCCGTCGGATAAGCCTTATCTGCGTACCACGGTGTTTGAGGCCTTTAAGA
>VSOA01000085.1 GCA_009774585.1 Lachnospiraceae bacterium | reverse complement strand
TCGGGAAAAATATTTCTCATATTACTGTGAGGAAGAAAAATAATAGAAAGAAAATATGACGCTATAGAATCAATACAGATACAGAAAGATATATTTCAAATATACGGTGCCGAAAGGATGTTGGAAGCGTTAAATAGGAGGACAGATGTCGGACCGAAAGAACTTTTGCAGGAAGTGAAGTCAGATATTGACGGATTTGTCGGGGAGGCGATGCAGTTTGACGATATCACGATGATGGCGCTCAAGATTAGGTGTAAAAAAGCAATAAGATTTGAATGAGTCGAAAGGAGAATAGTTATGACAATCAACAAAAATGTAAACGGAACAGAACTGACACTTGCAGTAGAGGGACGTCTTGACACGGTAACATCGCCGGAACTTGAGTCAGTATTAAAAAACTCGCTGGCGGGTATGACAAAGGTCGTATTTGACTTTGCCGCGCTGGAATATGTATCATCTGCAGGATTGCGTGTTCTGCTTTCCGCACAGAAGATTATGAATAAGCAGGGAGAAATGGTCATTCGGAATGTCGGCGAGACGGTGATGGAAGTCTTTGAAGTGACCGGATTCTCAGATATTCTCACGATAGAGTAAACGATGCGTCACTACAGTAAGACGGCGGCGATAAGTAGAATGAGAATAGCAGAGGGACGGGATGGGAACGGTAATCAAAGGGAGATTTTTGTCCATGGGCATAAGGGGGACATTACATGAATGAATTGACAGTGGATGCGGTAGTGGAAAACATAGAGAAAGTTACGGCTTTTGTAGACGAGCAGCTCGAAGGACTGGGATGTCCGATAAAGGCGCAGATGCAGATAGATATAGCAATAGACGAACTGTTCGGGAATATTGCTCACTATGCATATAATCCGGATGTGGGTCCGGCAACGGTACGGGTGGAGGTGGTAGAGGATCCGCTGTCTGTTGTGATTACGTTTATTGACAACGGCGTGCCCTATGATCCGCTTGCCATGAAAGAACCGGATATTACACTTTCCGCGGAGGAACGGGAGATTGGTGGACTGGGAATTTATATGGTAAAAAAGACGATGGATGATATCGTTTATGAGTATAAGAACGGACAGAATATTCTAAAAATCCGGAAAAACATATGACATCCCACAAAGCGGCAGTACGCCGCTTTGTTATCTTAGAATGTATGTGTCATTTCAGACGCCTATATATTTGATCCGCACGTCGGGATAATCTTTGTATCCTTCGTGCAGTTTCGTAATGTTCACTTCGCAATTGCCCTTATTCTCAATCAGATACTCGTTGTAAGCGCCCTCTCGGTAAGCGAAATCCTCACCGTTGTCATGGTAATGGACATAACTTCCTTCGCCCGGCCAGACTTCCAGAATCAGTTCGGGGTCAGGAATCTCACCCACATACATCTGGGAAGGAGCCTTCGGTATGACAGAGCCTGCCTTGACGAATATCGGGCAGACGTCTAAAGGCGCGTCTACGGGATAATAGTCTCCGCCTCGATATTCTTCGTGCGACCAGTAATCGTACCAGATGCCTTCTGGGAGATAGACAAGCCGCTTGGTGACGCCTTGGTCAACGACCGGAGCGACCAGCAGGGATTCGCCCGCCAGAAATTCATCGTTCATATTTCTGACATTAATGTCATTCTCATAGTGCAGCACGAGCGGGCGGATGATGGGGAGACCGGTCTGCTCGCATACCCTGCACAAGTCGTAGAAGTAGGGCAGCAGGCTGTAGCGCAGTTCGACATATTTCCGGTAGATGGACAGTACTTCCTCCCCGAACAGCCAAGGCTCCTGATCCATGCTGCCTTTGGCGCAGTGATTGCGGAACAACGGTGAGAAGCATCCGGTCTGTATCCAGCGCGCCATCAGTTCCGGGGTAGTGTCCGCACCGAAGCCGCCGATGTCCGTACCGACATAAGCCACGCCGCTTAAGCCAAGATTACACTGCTGGGGAATCGCCATTCTAAGGTGCGTCCAGAGGCTCTGGTTGTCGCCGGTCCAGACGGTGGCATATTTCTGTGACCCTCCGTAGCATGCACGGGTGATAACGAAAGGACGCTTTCCGGTCAGCGCTTTCCAACCCTCGTAAGTGGCCTTAGCCATGTTGTGTCCATAGACGTTGTGTATTTCGGCGTGAGTGGTCTGTCTGCCTTCATCCGTGAAGACAACGTCATCGGGAAGCGGACCGTTGAAGCTTGCCGGCTCATTCATATCGTTCCAGATGCCAGCAACTCCAAGCTCTGTATAAAACTTCAGATGTTCGCCCCACCATTTGCGCACGGCGGGATTGCCGAAGTCGGGATAGACTGCATCGCCGGGCCATACTGCATTGACGTATGTCGCACCGTCCGGCGTCTTGGCATAGTAATCGTTCGCTATGCCTTCTTCGTACATGGGATAGTCCTCTTCCACTTTGACGCCGGGGTCAACGATAGTAACGGCTTTAATTCCCTGCTTCTTCAAATCGGAGAGTAGAATCCCGGGGTCTGTGAAGCGAGAAGTATTCCAAGTAAAAACTTTGTACCGTTCCATGTAGTCGATGTCAAAATGGATGGCGTCGCAGGGAATCCGGCATTCTCTCAGTTTAGCGGCAATCATGCGGAATGTTTCCTCGCTGTCGTAACCCCAGCGCGACTGATGGTATCCGAGCGTCCACTTCTGGGGCAGCGGCATCCGCCCGGTCAGATAAGTGTAACTGCTTACAATGTCCGGCATAGAACTGCCGCCGATAAAGTAGTAGTCCAGATTGCCGTTATCGCTGCCGAAGCTGTAATACCCGTCGTTTTCTTTGCCGAAATTAAAGTAACTCTTATAGGTATTGTCGTAGAAGATTCCGTAAATCCCCTTTTCTTTTAATGTGATAAAGAAAGGAATGCTTTTGTAAAGCGATTTGAAACTGTCCTCGTGAGGATCGGGAATGTCGCTATTCCAGTTCTCATATTCATAGTAACGCTTATTCAGGCTGCCTGTCTTGTCTCCAAGACCATAGATACAGTCGTTTTTATCAAGTGTTTTGACACACTGTACGGGGTAATCCGTGCAGTGTGTAAGATGGACGTCGTGCCCTTCCTGCTTCATCAGTTCGATCAGGGATTCCTGTATGGTAAAACGCGGTACTCTGCTTCCGCGATAGTCTGCGCACAACAGGACGCCGTTTTTGTCATAGAAATCCAGCTTGAAATCGTCGCTGATACGGCAGGAAAGAAAAGAGGTAGTTAACATAACACCGCCAACTATCTTTTCTAATGTGAAGGAGACAGATTGCTCTTTGTCGCCTTCGATGGCTTTGGAGCGGTGCTCCTTGGAAGCATAGGGGACAAATACATTGATAATCTTATCTGTCAGAACATGCAGATATGCCGTCTGTTTCTCGTAACGTAAGGTAATAAGCTGTCCCTCCGGGGAGTAATCCAGTAATTTTCCGAACATAGTCGCATTCCTTTCCTTTTTGCTGTTATTATGCAGACAGTTTATCATATCCGGCGTGCGGTCCGCAATGCTGACGGGACAAAAACAAAGGATATTTTTCGAATGGAAAAATTCGGTGATAACTCATGAAGATTCGTTGAGATTGGCGGGTAAATGTGATAATATTATGAGAAGAACGGAAACTGTTAAGGAGACTTCAATGGAACGTATTTTAGTTGTGGAAGATGACCTTGCCCTGAGTACCGGTCTGTGCTTCGAACTGGATCAGACAGGCTATGTGACGCAGGCCGCCTACAACTGTAAGAAGGCGAGATATTTAACGTCGAAAGAAGATTTCGAACTGGTGATACTTGATGTGAATCTGCCGGACGGAAGCGGGTTTGAACTGTGTCGGGAAATCAAGAACGCGAATCCGGAGATTCCGGTGATTTTTCTTACCGCCAATGATTTGGATGAAGATGTGCTGCGCGGCTTTGACTTGGGCGCAGAGGACTATATTACGAAACCTTTTCATATGCAGATACTTTTAAGACGGGTGGAAGTGGCGCTGCGCCGCGGCAGTGCTATGCATGAGCGGCAGGAGGACAGGGAACTTTACCGGGACAATTTCTTACAGATAGATTTCGATGCTCTTACCGCGGTCCGCAGAGGAGAGAAGCTGGCGATTACGCCCAATGAGTATAAACTGTTGAAAGTATTGACGGCAGGCGCAGGCAGAGTTGTCACACGTCAGATCCTGCTGGAGCGGCTGTGGGATGCAGACGGCAGCTTCATAGACGACCATACCCTGACGGTGACTATGAACAGACTCCGTGCCAAGATTGAAGATGAAGAACATGTCTACATCAAGACGGTGCGTGGAATGGGATATGTCTGGCAGGGACGGCAGAAGTAGCGTAAGAAGAGCGGGTGGGTAAGATTATGGAACTGGCGGAGAGAAAGCAGATAAAGAATCCTGCACGCAGCCATGCAGGAAGCCGGATGGTTGAGAGAATAATGATCGCTGTGGGAGCAGTGCTTTTGCTATTGTTCCTGTATGTTCTATGGATATGGGTTCCGCGCAGCGGGGTGCGATATACTTTGATGTTCCTGTGTGGAGGAATCTGCCTTCTTGCCGCCGCGTGGTGCGTCTGGCAGCGCAGACAGGTTTGCGGCTTTGCAGAGGATTTATGCCGGACGCTGGATGAACTGATGGAAGGACATGAGCCGGAAGGATATGAGCCTTATGAGGACACGCTGACGGCAAGAGTGCAGGGAAAATTCCTGCAATATTATGATTTGATGAGTGAAGAACAGCGCCGCAGTATGCAGGAGAAACAGACGATACAGGAACTGGTAAGCGATATTTCTCATCAGGTCAAAACGCCTATAGCCAATCTTTCGATGTTTATCGGTATATTACAGAAGCATCAGCTAAACGCCAAGAAGCAGTCGGAATTTCTGGAGACCATGTCACGGCAGATTGACAAGCTTGATTTCCTACTGCAGTCTCTTATTAAAATGTCACGACTGGAAACGGGGACTTTTGCAATGCATGTGAAGGAGACAAGTCTCTATGATACGATCGCGCAGGCGTTAAACGGTGTTTTGGCGAGAGCAGAAGCTAAGAATATCAGTCTTTCGGTGGAATGCGATGAAAATGTTATGGTGCGGCATGACGCCAAATGGACGGCAGAAGCGTTCGGCAATCTGCTGGATAACAGCGTCAAGTATACACCTGAGGGAGGAAGCATTCATATCAGAGTCCGTCCGTGGCAGTTTTATACCCGAGTGGACATTACGGACACCGGAATCGGTATACCGGAGGAACATTTTCATGACGTGTTCAAACGTTTTTACCGCGGGGAGGATGCCGCGGGTCTTGAAGGAGTCGGGCTCGGACTCTATCTGGCGCAGGGAATTATGACCAGACAAAGAGGTTATATCAGCGTTAAATCGAAACTTAACGAAGGCAGTACCTTTTCCGTGTATCTGCTGAATCAGTATACTGGTACAATGTAATAAGAATAACTTGGAAACAGATAGTTTGGCGAAGGGAGAATTCAATGAAAAATACAATTCTGGTTGTGGACGATGACAAGACGAATCTGGCGCTTGCGCAGAAAATTCTTATGCCGCGTTACCGTATTGCCGCTTCCAATTCCGGTATGGGCGCCTTGAAATATCTGGAGAGTCATCACCCGGAGCTGATCCTGTTAGACATCAATATGCCGGATATGGACGGATATGAGGTGATGGAGAGGCTCAGGAGGCAGGAAGAGACGAAGACGATTCCGGTCATCTTTCTGACGGCGGATAATCTGGCGGAGACGGAAGTCAAATGTTTCCAGATGGGCGCCATGGACTTTGTCACTAAGCCCTTTGTGCCGGATATTCTGCTTAGCCGTGTGGATAAGACGATAGAACTGGATCAGTATCGGCACAACTTGGAAAATATGGTCAAAGAGCAGGCGGACAAGATTATCGAGGCTTCCAGCCGTATCAGCAAGATTCAGGATTCCGTCATTGTCGGTATGGCAAATCTGATTGAGAGCAGGGACGGAAGCACCGGGAAGCATGTCAAGAATACACAGATGTATGTGCGGATGATTGCCGATGAACTGCGCAGACGCAGTCTGTTCACGGAAGAACTGACGGAAGAATACATAGAGGATTTGTGCAAGGCGGCGCCGCTCCATGATGTGGGCAAGATTAAGATTCCGGATTCTATTTTGCAAAAACCCGGCAGACTCACGCCGGAAGAATTCGATACCATGAAGCAGCATACCGTGCATAGCAGCACGATTATCCAAATGATCATCGGAGATGTGGAAGACGAGCATTATGTGCGGATTGTGGAAGATATCGCCATGTACCATCATGAGCGGTGGGACGGGATGGGATACCCTACGGGACTTAAGCAGGAGGAGATACCGCTTGCCGCACGGATTATGGCGGTGGCGGATGTCTTTGACGCGCTTTACGAGGAGCGTTGCTACAAACCGCCGGTACGTCCGATTGAGAAAATCATGCAGATTATGTTAGACGGAAAAGGCACGCAGTTTGATCCGGTGATTATTGATGTGTTTATGGAGATGCTTCCGATGTTAAAGGAAGTTTTGGATATCAATTAGGGAAGACGAAGAAGGGTAAGGTAGATTGCTTTGGACGGGAGACAGTTTAAGAATGATAAGATGGGAAGAAAACTGGAGCAGATTGTCTTAGGTTTTTTTACGGCGTTCTCCTTCTCTATGTTTGTCTCATCAATATTGTTAGAATGGAATTTGATTTTCAAGGAAATCATAATCGGCACGATTGCAGCGGGATGGATCGTGTATCTTAAGCGGTATCGCAATTATATGTACCGTGCAAAATTTCTGGCTGTCATATCATGGGTAAATTTTGTCGTTTATGCGATACAGGCGAGCAGCTTTACTTCCATGCTTTCTACGATGCTTGCTTTGATTGTTCTGCTCGGCATTTTCGGTATCATCGACATTGTGTATCTGGGTGTTTTCTTTACAACCGTGATCATTGCTTATCATGGATTTATCTTACGGACAATTACGACGGAGTCAGCCAATGATATACTGCGTATTGTTTTGCACATCATATCAGCCTATGCGATTTCGTTAGTCACATGGATTACAATCCGTACCAGACAGGAAACCAATGAGCAGTTAATTGATAATATACGGGAACTGGAAATCGTTGAGAAGAGTAAAGACGATTTTATGGTAAATATTTCTCATGAAATCCGTACGCCGATCAATGCGGTATGCGGTATGAGCGAGGCGATATTGCAGGAGGATATTCCCGTAAATGTAAGACGGGATATTATAGATATTCAGACGGCAGGGCGCAATCTTCTATCCACAGTCAGCAATATTCTGGATTTCTCCGAACTGGAGAGCGGCAAGATGGAACTGGCGGAGGAAAGTTATAATATTACTTCTACGATTACGGATATCATTAATATGGCAGTGACGTTGGAGAATGGCAAACAGCTCGAATTAATCGTTGACTGCGATGCGAATCTGCCTAGTAATCTGCTCGGGGATGAACAAAAGTTTCGCCGTATTGTCATGAATCTGATAGAAAATGCCATCAAATTTACGAAGGAAGGCGGTATTATTCTGCGTATCAAAAGCCGGAAAGAAGAGTATGGCATTAACTTGATGGTCAGCATTAAGGATTCCGGTATCGGCATGAAACAGGAAGATTTGGAGAAAATTTTCGCCAGCTTCAGTCAGGTCAATTCCGGACGTAACAGAGAAGAAGGCGGTGTTGGCTTAGGGCTTGCTATCACACAGGCGTTAGTGCGTAATATGGGTGGTTTTATCAGCGTTGAGAGCGAACTAGGGAACGGGACGGAATTCAGGATGACAATTCCGCAGAAAGTATTGGACGAAAAGCCGATCGTGTCTATCAAAAACAAGAGCCGTATCTTCGTTGCGTGTTATATCAATATGGATAAATACGATTACTCTGTGGTGAGAGAAGGGTATGAGAAATGTATGCATCATATGGCGGAGCAGTTTGGCATTATGTTCCGCGTTTGCAGGAATCTTTCCGAATTGAAGCGGCGCATGGAGAACGAGAATTATACGCATATTTTTATCGGTTGGGAAGAGTACGGCGAGGACAGAGAATTCTTTGAGAAGGCGTCTTTGGAACTTAAAGTAGTGCTCATACTGGATTATGATCAGGAACCGGAAAACGGAAGCAACATGCTTCGCATATATAAGCCTTTTACCGTGCTATCCATAGCGGCCGTGCTAAACGGTGAGAAGGCGCTTCAAAATGAAGAGCATCACAAGAGGTATCGTTTTGTTGCACCGGAGGCGAAGGTTCTCGTAGTGGATGACAATGCCATGAACCTGAAAGTTATGGCAAGACTTTTGCTCCCGTACCAAATTAAGGTAGTAATGGCGCTTGGCGGACAGGAAGCCTTGGACAAATTAGGCAGTATGGAGTACGACTGCGTATTCTTAGACCATATGATGCCCGATATGGATGGAGTGGAGACGCTGCACAGGATACGGCAGAAACCGGGAACATATTTCCAGACACTTCCGGTGATTGCTTTTACGGCGAATGCCATAGGCGGCGCAAGAGAAATGTTTATGGAAGAAGGGTTCGATGATTTTATCGCCAAACCGATTGAACTGAGCGTATTGGAGAGGATGCTGCAGCGCTATATTCCGAAACAGAAGCAGGTAGAGGTGGAACGGCAGGTACAGGAAGAAAAGACATATTCCGGCGATGATATGACGCGCGCGGTTACAGACAGTGCGCTTTCCGGAACGGACGCTCAGACGGAACAGCCGACGGCTGGGGTCTCGCCGGAAGCAGAAGGCTTGGAGGCTCTTACCCGTGCGGGCATCAATATCTCGCAGGGTATCTCGTATTGCGGAGACAGAGAGGGCCTGCGGGAGATCATCGCTATGTATCATGCGCAGGGCGCGGGGCGGAGCAGCCAGCTTAAGCAGTTGTTTGAAGAGCAGAACTGGAAGAACTATGCGATTACCGCACATGCTCTCAAGAGTAACTCAAGAGGAATCGGTGCAAACGATCTGGCGGAACTTGCCTTCGGCATGGAGATGGCGGGCAAGGAGAACCGGATAGAATATATCTTAGAACATCACGCGGAGTTCATGAAGAAACACGAAGAACTTCTGGAGGCGCTTGCCGATAATTCTTTTATTTATCCTGATGGATATCACGCCCCTGAACTTCAGACAGAGGAGGCGGTGCAGGAGATAAGGGTTGAGCAGCTAAAGGAACAGTTTATGGTGTTGAGAGAGAAGCTTGACAACTTCGAGAATGAAGGCGTGGAGGAGATTTTGAAACAGTTGACGCCTTATGCATATCAGGGGGCGAATTTGAGCGAGATGACAGCTAAAATCAGGCAGTATGTGGAAGAGTTTGATTTTCTCGAAGCCATCAATGTATTGGATAACTGGAACGGGAAAATTGCAGAAAGCCGGAATGGAGGCAGGTATGATCAGGAAAATACGTAAATTTAAGCGGTCTCTGCTGAATAAGAATGAGGATTTTCAGACGAGACTTATCAGAATTGTTCTGCTCTTGGCATTCGCAGCCTCCATCATAGGAATGGGGCGCGTTGTACTGGGGGCGGCGCTTGAAGTACTGTATGCCCTCATACCGTTATGTATCGTATCCGGAATCGCGCTTTATATGGCAGATGACAGGCGTAAAATTAAGAAGGCGGTCAGGCTGCTTGTATTCACGTCGAATCTCATTTTGTTTCCGCTTATTTTCATTATGAGCGGCGGTGTGGACAGCGGTACGCCGGTCTGGTTTGTATTGGGGCTTTCCTATGTATTCCTGCTTTTTGACGGCAGAGAGTTAGTGATTACATTCTTGATGTCTGCTGTTGCTTTTCTGGTGTCATATGGGTTTGCGTACAGGTATCCTCATATAGTTCCTATAGGGAGCCGTACATACAGCTTTGCCGATTCCTATATTACGATGGTGGTAGTGAGCTGCTTCATTGGTCTGCTGATGAAGATTCAGGCGCGTACATATGATGAGGAACAGAAACTGGCGGAGAAACAGAAAGAAGAAATCGAGCAGATTGCCCGCTCCAAGGACGCTTTCTTTGCCAACATGAGCCATGAAATCCGTACGCCGATCAATACGATCATCGGATTGAATGAAATGACGCTTCGAGAAGATATTTCCGATGAGATTGCCGAGAACGCCATCAATATACAAAACGCCAGTAAGATGTTACTCACTACCATTAATGATATTCTGGATTTATCCAAACTGGAATCCGGCAAAATGGAGATTGTACCGGCGCAGTACGAGATCAGTTCCATGTTCAGCGATTTGGTGAATCTGATCTGGATTCGCGCTCATGAGAAAGAACTTGAATTCAAAGTAGACATTGATCCGGAAATTCCGTCTATGCTCTACGGCGATGAGGTACGAATCAAGCAAGTGGTCACAAATATATTGACTAATGCAGTCAAGTACACAACGGAAGGTTCGGTCACCTTGACGGCTAAGGGAGAGAGAGTCGCAGCGGATCAGATTCTGCTGCGCGTTTCCGTGACGGATACCGGTATGGGAATCCGCAAGGAGAGTCTGGACGATTTGTTCAGTTCCTTCAAACGTGTGGATGAGGGAGAGAATCGTAATATCGAAGGAACGGGACTGGGACTCAATATTTCCAAGCAGCTGATAGAGATGATGGGTGGCAGAATCTATGTGGACAGCGTGTATCATAAGGGTTCCACATTCACGATAGAAGTCAGACAGAGAATCGTCAACGTGCGTCCTATCGGTATGATCAACTTTGCGGCGCAGAAACAGCTTAATAACCGCACAAAATATAAGCAGAGTTTTACGGCGCCGGACGCCAGAGTGCTTGTTGTGGATGACAATGATATGAACCGTATGGTGGCAATCAAGCTGCTGCGGGGTACAGGAATCAAGATAGATACGGCTGACGGCGGCAGAGAGTGTCTGAAGCTGACGGCGGAGAATCTATATCATGTGATTTTGATGGATCATATGATGCCGGACATGGATGGCGAGGAAACAATGAAAGCAGTGCGTGCCCAGACGAAAGGATTCTGTCAGAAATCGCCGATTGTCGCATTGACTGCCAATGTTATGACAAACGCCGAGCAGGTCTATCAGAATATGGGGTTCGACGGATATCTTGCCAAACCGATTAACGCCGCGCTGTTAGAGGCGAGTCTGTTAAAGTATCTGCCTCCGGAACTGATTGAGTACACAGTGCAGGAAGAGGAAGACGAGGCGGAAGAGGCGACGGCGGTTAACCGCGTGACCAGCACAAGGAAGCGGAAAATTGCCATCACAGCGGACTGCATCTGCGATCTGCCTAAGAATCTGCTGGAGAAGTATCAGATCAGGCTGATGTATTGTTATGTCCATACGAAAGAGGGGCGTTTCTGTGATCTCTTTGAGGTTTCTTCCGACAGTCTGTTGAATTATTTGCAGACAGAAGGAAATTATACGCATTCATCCACGGCGCCGCCCGCGGAATATGAATATTTCTTTGCGGATACGTTAGAGTCGGCGGAACATGTGATCCATATTACGGCGACAACAGATTTAAGCGGCGCATATCCGAATGCGCTGCAGGCGAGCAAGAGTTTTGATAACGTCACGATATTGGATTCGTCGCATATCAGCAGCGGACACGGGCTTATGGTATTATATGCGGCTGTCATGGCGGAAGAGGGAAAAGATGTTGATCAGATATGCGAAGCGTTAGACGGGATGCGTGAGAGAATATGTTCTAATTTCCTTGTACCGAGTACGGCGGCTCTCTATCGCAACGGGAAGGTCAGCGCGTCGGTGCACAAAGTTTGCAGTGCATTGAATCTGCATCCGGTTCTGCGTATGTCTCAGAATGAACTGAAGCTCTGGAAGATTGAGACCGGCAATATGACCCGTGTACGCCGCAGATATGTGAAGAATCTGCTTCATCACAGTAAACAGATAGATCCAAGTATTCTTTTCCTTACTTACGCAGGCTGTTCGATGCATCAAATTGAGGAAATACTGGAAGAAGTGAAGAAATATGTGCGTTTTGACAGAGTCATCACCCAGAAAGCTTCCGCGACAGTATCAAGTAATTGCGGCGTGGGAGTGTTTGGTCTGATGTTTGTGCGCAAGGACAAAGAAGAGTAAGTCAGGATTGGAGAAAGAAGTACGTATATGATTACGGTTCGAAACCTTAAGAAATATTACGGGCGCGGCAATAGTCAGGTGAAAGCTCTCGACGGTATCGATCTTGACGTCGCAAGAGGAGAGTTTGCAGCCATCGTCGGCGCATCGGGCAGTGGGAAGACGACGCTTCTCAATATCATAGGAGGTCTCGATATACCGACAGAAGGGGAAGTGACGGTGGACGGTGTGAATCTTGCAGGTCTGCGGGAAGAGCAGCTTGCAGTTTTTCGCCGTAAGAAGATAGGGTTTATCTTCCAGAACTATAATCTGGTGCCGACTCTGACGGTGAAGGAGAACATCCTATTTCCTTTGGATTTGGACGGCTCTGTAGTCGACCATGGGCTTCTTGCGGAGATTGTAAATCTATTGGGACTGGAAGAGAAGATGCAGGTTTATCCGGCGGCGCTTTCCGGAGGGCAGCAGCAGAGGACGGCGATCGCCAGAGCGCTTATCTCCAAGCCGTCGGTCATACTGGCCGACGAGCCTACGGGAAATCTTGATTCGCGTAACGGGCAGAATGTGGCGGGACTTTTGAAGATGACGGCGCATCTTTACCACCGGACGCTTGTGATGATTACCCACAATCAGGAATTGGCGCAGCTTGCAGATCGGATATTGTATATGATAACTTCTCGGAATCTCAATGAATGAGATTCCAACCGAAAATTGACAACAGAATATCATGCAGGAAAAGAAGTTTG
>VSOA01000084.1 GCA_009774585.1 Lachnospiraceae bacterium | reverse complement strand
ACTGATAATGAAACGCTTGTATGGAAGTATCCGGCAGAGGACTTCAGGATGGGAACGCAGTTAATTGTTCACGAAAGTCAAGAGGCAGTATTTTATAAAGACGGGCGCGCATTGGACGTGTTTGGCGCCGGGCGTTATACGTTGGAGACACAGCAATTACCCATCTTAGATCAATTTACGAAATCTCCTTCTGACGCGGAGAGGACAATCCACTCGGAGATTTACTATATTAATATGGCGACGCAGATGGGAATCAAATGGGGAACAGATTCCAAGATACGGTTGCTTGAACCGGTTTCCGGATTGCCTATTGAGATTGGAGCCTGCGGGGAGTTCAATATCCGTGTGAGCAATTCCCGAAGACTTCTGTTAAAGGTGGTTGGAACGAAGACCGGTTTTACGCAGGGAAATTTATTCGGCGTAAATGGTGAGAAGGGATATTTCCGCTCGTTTGTCATAACGCAGGTAAAAAGTACGCTTGCGCAGATTATAAAAGAAGAAAATATTAGCATTTTGGAGATTGATGCAGAACTTGTACGGCTTTCCGATATTTTAAAGACGAGAATCAATAATATGATTGAAGAGTACGGACTGACAATGCCGGACTTTTTTATTAACCGGATTATTACACCGGACGATGACCCGAATTATCGTCGGATGAAGGAGCAGTATGCGCAGCAGTATCTTCTTGTGAAACAGGAGGAAATCAGATGCAGAGAGGCAAAAGCCGCTGCAGAACGCAAGGTGTTGGAAGCGCAGACAGAAGCAAGACTTAAGGTGATTGAAGCACAAGGCAGCGCGAAGGTTTGGAAGATTCAAAATGAAGCCATGGGAAATGTGGTTGGAGCTCCTGACAGTTTCTGCGATAACCGTGATACGAAGAGGAGCGAAGAGAAATTATGAGTGAGAATATCGTAGCTTGGATTGCATTGATTCTTTCATTACTGACGCTCTCGCTGCATGTATATACATGGGGTGTATTGAAAAGAAATCAAGTACATGTAAAAGACAGCACATATGATATTCCAGAAAAAAGAGATCTAGCCAAAATGAAAGAGTTGTGGGCGCGGATAAGTCGTCTTATCAGTCAATGCGGTGAGGAGCGGATAAAAGAAACACTTCGGAAGCTGGAGGAAGAAGTCAGGTACAGCAATCCGGTATCAAGGGATGTTTCAGAAGAGATTGATGAGGAGATTATTGTTCTATTCACGGAAATTGAGTCGACAGTGCTTGATGAAGACGTGGAGAATACCATTGAACTGTGTGAGCGGATGAAGGGACTTTTGAGAGAAAGAGACAGAATATGCAAGTACGTGAAATGAGGGAATATAGAGAATGTCTGTGCTGATATGCAAAATGTGTGGCGGTGATTTGGAGGTCGTAGAGGGGATGACGACGGTCAGATGTCCTTACTGCGGAACAAATCAGACATTGCCTAGGTTCGATAATGAACGCCGGCTCAGATTATATGACCGGGCAAATCATTTTCGCCGTGGTAATGATTATGATAAGGCTATGGCTGTGTATGAGCAGATTTTAAACGAGGATCAGACGGACAGTGAAGCTTACTGGGGTATTGTTCTTTGCCGTTATGGAATAGAGTATGTGGAAGACCCGGTAACGCATCGGATGATTCCCACCATTAACAGAGCGCAATACAATTCTATTTTGGCGGATGAGGATTACAAGGCAGCGCTGCGTTATGCGGATACTGTTCAGGCAGGGATTTATGAACAGGAAGCAAAAGTTATAGATAAGATTCAGAAAGGTATCTTTCTTGTATCGCAAAAGGAAACGCCTTATGATATTTTTATCTGCTGTCGTGAGACGGATAAAGACGGAAACCGGACGAAAGACAGCGTGTTGGCGGATGAACTCTATCATCAGTTGTCTAAAAACGGCTATAAAGTATTCTTTGCAAGGATTACGCTGCAGGATAAACCGGGAGTGGCGTACGAGCCGTATATCTTTGCGGCACTTCACTCGGCAAGAGTGATGATTGTGGTAGGAACTGCACCGGAAAATCTGCAGGCAGTATGGGTAAGAAATGAGTGGAGCCGATACCTTTCTTTGATTAAGCAGGGGGAAAAGAAAGTGTTGATTCCTGCATATCGTGATATGAATCCCTATGATTTGCCGGAAGATTTTTCTCATTTGCAGGCACTTGACATGTCCAGACTAGGATTTGTGCAGGACTTAACCTACAGCCTCAATAAGATTCTCGGTGACGGCGGATCAAAGCCGTGGTCTACGGGGAGAAAAATCGCCATTGCGGTATTAAGCGTTATTGTTGCGGTTCTTATGATATGGAATTTCAAAATGTCATTTGAGAGGTTGAGGGCATCTTATGTGGGAAACACGGAGGATACCGCAGAACGGACATTCGGAGAAACGGAGGAGCGGGGTGAGGCAGAAGAAAGACCGGGAATTCCGGATACAAGGCGTCAGGAGGAAGTTTTGACGCAGTGGGAAGCGGTGGACGAAGATATTTCATTCTCTGGGATTCTGGCACAGTTTGTTTCCCGTGTTTATGAGTGTCCGGCACAGGATGTTTCAGACAGTCAGTTAGCTAAAATGCAGCAGCTTGTGATAAGACGCGATAATGAGTGCCTGCAAATCGGTTATAGCTTTGAGGCACCGGCAGAAGATCTTATCAAAGGCTTCGAGGATGTTTCGGGGAACGGATCGGAAGGCAATCTTATATGGATGATATTTTCTGAAGATACGGAAATGAATTTAAACGGTCTGCAGAGGTTTTCTAATTTAAAAAAGCTGGATGCAGACGCTGTACTTCACGCCGAATATATCGAGGGAATGCCGTTAGAGAGCATCAGCGCCCGTTTCGATAATCCGGAAGAAGCAGCAGGTATGTTAGCGAATCCCGGAACTGTCAGGGAGTTAGGATTCAATGTCGGTGTGGAAAGTCTGAAGGGAATTGGTTTGTTTGAAAATTTGGAGACACTCTACATTGATTACGGCGACCTTGATAATATTGATGAGCTGGCTCATGTAGAACATTTAAAAAACCTTACGATCAAGAGTGACGAAAATCTAACGGACTTTACGGTTCTTGGAGAACTTACGGATTTGGAAAAGTTGTACTTGGAGGCAGAGGGTTTAAAGACAATTAAGTTTATCAGCAGCCTGCAGAATCTGGATACCTTGAGAATTGAATGGACAAAACTAAATGCTCTTTATGGGTTGGAGGAGTGTAGGAAATTAAGGTATCTGGCAATTATCGATTGCTTTGAGTTAAAAGAAGTAAGCGCGGTGTCAGATCTAAATAATTTACAGGAATTGTCTTTGGGGATACCTTATGGGTGCCCAGAGCCGGAGTTGGACGGTCTGACGAAGTTAGATAAATTAACGCTTGAAGGTTTTGAAGATTGTTCTTTTATAGAGAGCATGACTAATTTGACAGAACTGAACTTGATTTACAGCAAACTGCCGCAAGGGATTGATCCATCAAGAATGACTTCTTTAAAAAGGCTTTCCCTTATTTATACGGGATTTCGGGAAGTACAAATTGCCGATATAGAAGCCTTTCAAACGTTGGAGATTTTAAAGCTTCATGGGATAACTTTCTATGACGATATATCGGGCATCTTTCAAATGCCGCATCTGAGAGAGTTGGATATCCACAATACGGAATGTGAAATTAATTTTGATATGATTGCTGAGAATCATACATTGGAAGTTTTGCATATGGATGAGATTTATCTGTTTCAGAACGCATGGTTTGAGTATGTTGACGGGATGAAGACCGGGGGCTGGGACGATGTAGCATTAGAGGAACACATAGATTTTCTGAAGAAGTTTCCGAAGCTTAAGGAGTTATATTTACGTGAGAATGAACTGACGAATCTTTCTTTTGCTGAAGAAATGTTTTCACTGGAAATTTTGGATGTTTCAGAGAATTATATTACACAGCTTAGTCCGCTTGCAAAACTGCCATCCTTACAAAAAGTAATTTGTGCAGGCAATCCGATTGCGGATGAAAATGTGTTGGAAGATTCTGTAGTGGTTATCATGGAGCTGGAGGAGGAGCCGCCGGATTAAGATTCAAAGAACACCGGGAAATAATCAGGTAAAACTTTATGTTAAGAAAGGACATTAATAATATGAAAAAAATGATAAGAAACATGATAACGGCAGCAATAGCATTGTCATTGATGCTCGCGGGCTGCGGCAGTAAAGAAGTAGTTATGAAAGAGTTTGCTTCCAAAGACCAGACGGTAAGCATTCAGATGAATGAGGCGTGGAGCACGGAAGATTTAGGAGCCGGGGCGGAAGGATTTATCGGAGCAATCAGTGAAGATGGATCGGAAGTAGGAATTGTTGCGCAGATGTCAAAAAATATTTATGGCGCAACGATTACTGATATGGATGTGTGGAAAGAAATGGTGCATTCAATTTATCCGGTATCCGGAGAAGAATTGGTTGACAATCCGGTAGTTCCGGGTATGGAAGTGGCGGAAACCTATAGCTGTACGTTGACGATAGACGAGGTCAGCGGTTCCGGATATCTGCTGTATGGCGAGACGGATTATGCATACTATTGCATTATGTATGCAGCTACAAAATTAAACACGACTAAAACAGAATATTTTTACAAGATGTGTGAGTCCTTTAAAGAAACAGCACCGGAAGTAGAAGTGGCGTTTGAACATACAGATACAATACAATGGTTTAACAATACATGCGCTGTTTTGACGACAGTTAATAATTGGGATTATACGATATTCGGCGGATTGCCTGCCAATGATACCGGTAAGAATGCTGCCCAAATTCTTCTGAATGAATGGTGGGATGTTACAGACCATGAGACAGCGAAGGAAACGATGGACTGGTTATTAGAAGAGGGACATCGCGTTTCCTTCGCGGAAGATATGGGTGTATTGGATGAGATTGGGCTTGCGGATGTTCCTGAAACTGAGAGAGTTGACATGATTCTTGAGAATTTTGATGTGGATGAGGACGGAGCGCGCGATTATGCGGATTGGTTTGCATTTTATGAACAGTATGGTTCAGAGGCGGCTGCCGGGTGGGATTACAGCCGTGCGATGTCTCTGCTCGGGTACTATTATGTTGCAGGTTATTACACGGAAGAAGAAGCATTGGATCAATCGCTGGAAACGGCGGTTGTAATTCAGAATACTTTTGATTCATGGGACAGCTTTATGGAAAGTTATTTTGTCGGATATGAATATTGGGCGGAAGAAAGCAGCGATGATCGGCGTGCGGTTTATGAAGAGATTAAGGCGGCCTCCGACAGTCCGTTTCAGCTTGATTGGGGAATGACACTTGAGAAAACATGGTAGGAAACTATATTAACATACATTAAAACATATAAATAGAGCGGATCAATTTAGACCGCTTAAAAGAAAGGAGTGAAGAGGAATGTATGAGATATTTGAAGTAGGTATTACTATTGCATTTATCGCAATTGCGGCAATCTGTATTGTCAGGAACATTAAAAAGAAAAAAGATGGCGATAAGTAGTCAAAAATGCCCCGCCGGGAAAGGTGGGGCATTTTTGATGTAATGCTGATATAAACATATTTAAGATTACCTTTTCAACCTTGACATGAAATGATAAGATAAGGATGAAAGGTACTTTATTATAATTATAAGGAAGGTAATATCATGGCATCTAGTGATTATATTGCAGCGTTAAAACAAGGTCGACGCAGTTACCGGACGGCACTCACGAAAGGCGAATATCCTTATCTTCCGGTATTGGATGAAATGATCTCATATACTGAGGTTGCGGCAATTGAGAATCTGGGAATTATGGATATTCCGCTGTCCAAAATTGTGGGAACAAAAACAGTGGGACGTTCTAATGCATTTGCCAATAATTTTATGCCGCTTCTTCCTGAAGAATCGGAATTCGGCTTAAAATGGTCGTCATTATATAATCATCAGATTGATGACGGAATCAACGACCCGATTATAGCCTATGAATTTATGAACCAGTTTTATGTGCAGGAAGGCAATAAGCGGGTCAGTGTTATGAAGTATCTGAAAACATACAGCATTCCGGCAAGTGTTACCCGACTGGTACCCAAGAAATCGGACGATCCGGAAAATCGTCTGTATTATGAGTTTCTGGATTTCTATGAAGTGTCACACAGCTATGATGTCTGCTTCTCTAAGGAAGGAAGTTATAAAAAGCTGCTTAAGTGTATGGGAAAAAAGCCGGATGAAGTATGGAGTGATGATGACAGAATGAATCTGCATACTGCCTGCTATAATTTTGAGCTTGCATTCAATAAAGCACATGGCGATAAGTTGAATATTATTGTTTCCGACGCGTTTTTGATTTATGTGGAAATCTTTGGGTATGATAAAGTAATAGACCAGACGGAACAGGAAATGAACCGTTCGCTTCAAAAGATATGGACAGAGATTACACTTGCAGACGGTGGCAGTCAGGTAGAACTGATTCAGGACCCTGAACAGGTAAAAGCCTCTCTTTTGAATAAACTGCTTCCGACGGGGGTGCCGGATTCCTTGAAAATAGCATTTATATATATGAAGACACCGGCAACGTCCAGTTGGGCGTATGCGCATGAACTGGGCAGGCACTATCTGGAACAGGCATTTGAGGGTAAGATAGAAACGATGGCTTTTGATCGGGCGGATTCGGATGCCGAAGTGGAGAAAGCTATCGAGCAGGCAATAGCGGAAGGGTGCGAGTTGATTTTTACGACGGCTACACAGATGATAAATCAAAGCGTACGTTCCGCAATTCAACATCCGAAAGTAAAAATATATAACTGCTCTATTAAAATGTCATACTCCTCTATCTGTACATATTATGCAAGAATGTATGAATCCAAGTTTCTGATGGGAGCTATTGCGGCGGCATTGTCTCGGACTGACAGACTCGGTTATGTAGCAGATTACCCTATTTATGGTACGTTGGCAAATATTAATGCATTTGCATTAGGAGCCAAGATGATTAATCCTTATGTTCAGGTGTGTCTGGAATGGACAAAGGTTAAAGGTGTCGATGCCAGAGAAAGACTGAAACAGGAAGGAATCGTTTTTGTCTCAGACAATGATATGATTACGCCGGAGAGTGCTTCCCGGGCATATGGTTTATATAAAAAAAGGGAGGACGGGACTCTTGAGAACTTGGCAACCCCCATTTGGGATTGGGGAAAATTCTATGAGAAGATTGTTCGGAATATTTTCAGTGGCGGCAGCACGGAAATAGATGCGCAAAAAGGGAAAAAGGCTGTCAATTACTGGTGGGGAATGTCGGCGGACGTTATTGATGTCATCTGTTCTAAGTCTATGCCTCACGGAACCAGCAGACTGATAGAATTTCTGAAAAGTTCAATTCGCGCGGGAGCCTTTTATCCTTTTGACGGTCCAATCTATGCACAAGGTGGTGTTATACGGTGCGAGAAAGGTCAAAGTCTCGGTGCAAATGAAATTATTACTATGGACTGGCTTGTGGAGAGCGTCATCGGGAAGATTCCGGAATTAGATGAATTGACGGATGAGGCGCGAACGCTTGTAGAATTTCAGGGGATTAAGGTTGATGAATTTGATACGGGGAAAAGTGCCGGGGTTCAGGATAACAGGTCGGATGAAAACGGAGGGTCCCAATGAAAATCTTAGTGCTTGCTGATCAGAAATCTAAATATTTGTATGATTTCTATGAGCCGAATAAATTAAAGGATATTGATCTCATTATTTCATGCGGCGACCTTTCTCCGGTATATTTATCTTTTTTTGTAACACTCTGCAATGTACCGTTGCTTTATGTCAGAGGCAACCATGACGGAAGATATGAAGAGACGCCGCCGGAAGGATGCATCTGTATTGAAGATGATATTTATGTTCACGAGGGAATTCGTATTATGGGGTTGGGCGGATCCATGGAATATATACCCAAATCAAGCAATCAATATTCAGAACAACAAATGAAAAAGCGTGTTTGGAAACTGAAGTATAAATTATGGAAGAATAAAGGGTTTGATATTCTTGTGGCACATGCTCCCGCGTATCAGATTAACGATTTGGAGGATCTACCTCACCGCGGATTTGAAGTTTTCCGCACCCTGATGGAGAAGTACGAACCGAAATTCTTTTTTCACGGACATGTACATGCTAATTACAGCAGAGGGTTTAAGCGGATAGACACATATGAAAAAACAACGATAGTGAATGCTTACGAATATTATATTGTGGACTATCCGCAGAACACATTGGAGAGATAGGAGAAAGTATATATGATTCTGGGAGATTTTGCGGCATGGAACATGCAGAATATATTGATTCGGGTTATCGTGGCGGCCGTATTGGGATGTGTAATCGGTCTTGACAGAGGCATGAAACATCGTGGGGCAGGAACCAAAACAATTACGGTAGTTTGTCTTGGTGCAACGTTGGTTATGCTGACAGAACAGTATATACAAATTCACTTTCCCGGATTGGCTAATATGAACCGTTTGTCAGCGCAGGTAATCAGCGGTGTAGGTTTTATCGGTGTGGGCACGATTATCATATCTAAGCACCGTGTCAGAGGACTTACCACTGCGGCTACGCTCTGGGCAAGCGCATGTATCGGACTTGCCGTGGGAATCGGATTCATAGAAGGAGGTATATTGATTACTGTCATGATGCTCCTCTCTTTGCATATTCTCCCTTTTGTGGAGCGTTTTGCCACGAGACATTCCCGCTATTGTAATGCATTTATTGACCTCGAGAAGAGTCAGGATTTGCATGTAGTCATTCATGATCTGAAAGAAGCCGGAATCGTGATAGACTCTATGGACATGAGCGAATCGAGAATTGCCGGAGAAGGTGTGTCTGTACATATGGTTCTTTACATAAAGAAATCTGCGGAACGCACGGAGGTTTATGATGTTCTTATGAAGTCGGATAAGGTGGTGTCGGTGGATTTTTTGTAGGAATGGGGACAGTATTATCTATGTCACCAATTTGTTTCCCTTCGTTATTCTAGGTGTTTCTTTCTATTTCCCGAACACTCCATTAAAATATAACCACGAAAGATAACGTGTCAATGCATACGACATTATTAGCTGGTGTATGTTAAGCGCAACAGAGGGTTTTACGATATAGATTGAATTTAGAGAAAAACTCAAAAAATGCAGGGAAGAAAAAGGTATGACGCAGCAAACGCTGGCAGACTGCGCTTTATGCCGCGGCTTGCATACCGTTTCTGTTGATGTTTTTTTTATAGTGATAAGTGTTATTTCGCGGAGCGCTGAATTCGGATTGGCTGACGAAGTAAAGAATATATGGACAGCAGAAATAGTGGCGTATACCTTGAATAGAAAAGGCGCGGCTGCAAATCTGTAGCCGCGCAAATTGAAATAGATATCACTATTTAAGAATCAGCCCTACCGGACAGTGGTCGGAACCCATCACATCCTTATAGATAACTGCGTCCTGTAGTCTGTTTTCCAGACACTTTGAGGTGAGAAAATAGTCGATACGCCACCCTGCATTCTTAACTCTGGCATTAAACTGATAAGACCACCACGAGTATGCGCCTTCCAAGTCCGGATAAAAATACCGGAATGTATCAATGAATCCGGCTTCTGTCAGAGCAGTGAATTTTGCCCTCTCGTCATCCGTAAACCCGGCGTTTTTACGATTAGTCTTCGGGTTTTTCAAATCGATTTCCTTATGCGCTACATTTAAATCGCCGCAGAAGATTACCGGTTTCTTTTCCTCCAGTTTTTTCAGATAAGACAAGAAATCTTCTTCCCATTTCATGCGGTATTCCAGTCGTGTCAGTTCACGCTGGGAGTTTGGCGTATAAACGGTGATGAAATAATAATCAGGATATTCCAAGGTGATTACGCGCCCCTCGTGGTCATGTTCTTCGATGCCGATTCCGTAAGCAACACTGAGGGCTTCCTCTTTGGCAAAAACAGCAGTTCCTGAATAGCCTTTTTTCTCTGCATAATTCCAATACTGATGATATTCGGGCAAGTCCAAATCAATCTGTCCCTCTTGAAGCTTTGTCTCCTGCACACAGAAGATATCTGCATCTTCTGTCCGTACGAAGTCCAAGAATCCTTTTTGGGCGCAAGCCCGCAGCCCATTAACATTCCAAGATATAAATTTCATAATGGCTCCTTTCTTTCGTGTAAACAAATTGTTGTGCTCAATTGATTGCATTCTGATTTTGATGTACAAAATAATCAGTCATAATATTTCTTAATCAGTTCGTCCACAATCTCCTGTGACAGATCATACATTCCATCAAGCCTTGCTTCATAATTATCTATTGTCAGTCGTTCTTCGCCTTTCTGCAGCTTGTCATAGATGTAATAGTTTATGTCTTTGGAAAAATGAATCATATCCATATAGTTGTCGAGATTTGTAATAATTTCCTTATCGTCTTGATAGAAATAGATTTCGACATTGTCATATTGTAAAAGGGCTCCGACTGCCTGCTTCTCATTATAGATGACTGCGTCCCTCTCGCCGCTGCGGTAAGTATTGTCCCACCAGAGCATGGAGTAGGGGGAGAAGAAGAATTTAAAAGTAGTCTCCGGGTGCGCTTCCACCTGCGCGGTGAGCAGTGCTATATTTCCGGCAAGCTCATCGGAGTTTACAGTTTCCGGCTGCATAGCTTTGATGACAGGAAGACGGGTATATAATCCCATTGCCATATCGCGTCCGAAATATTTCCATTGTGCCCAGTTGTAGGAGTTGCCTTCATCATAATCGCCGATAAAGGAGTAGGCGAGCATGTAGGGAATCTTTTCCATCAACACATCTTTGTTGAGCAGATAAGGATAGTCATTCAGTAAGTTTTTATCATACAGATACATCGGACATCCGGTGGAGACGTAGGTCGGTTCCGTGCTTGCCGACAAGGAGGAAGGGTCAATGTTGTAGAAAACATATTTTAAGTCATGCTCCTCATAGGCGTTGTCCAGCAGATAACACAAGTCAGCGGTGGCACCGTAAGAGCGGATTGCCTTGATTGTTTTAGAACCAAATCCTTCGTCAAACCAGTGGTTATTATAATTTTCGCAGACAGAGGAACCCACAATCAATGCATCATAGTCGAAAGTACGCAGAGTACCGATACATTGGTATTCTTTATCTGTCAGTACCGCTTTTAAGCCGGGCAGTGGTTTATGGTATTGGTAAAAAGGGTCAAAAACTACCACTACTGCAACGACTGCCGCCAATAGGATAAACATCCGTATAAAAAATAGTTTCATAAATTTCTGATCAGAATTCATACGACCATCTCTCCGTTTTTTCAAGTTCGCGAAGTGAAACTCGCAATTGGGCGAAGCTCGCAATCGAGCGAAGCTCGATTTTTTAAAAGTTAAAATACAAAAATGTACTTACCTGCGAGAGCGAAACAATGCACCATAGTAAGAGCATACATATTATCCAGCATCTTCCTGAAGTCAGTTCGCCGCGCATAGCGCGTTCGTATGCGTTTGGTTTGAAAATCAGATAGAACGCAAATACAAATAATAAGAACATAAAAACTAAATAAATATATTCAGCCAAGCCCGGAGCCGCTATTTCCAGAGCCTGCTCGACTACGTAGATTTCAGAAATATCGAGCTGCGCAGCCACTTCGTAAATCTTGCCGGTGAAGTTTCCTGCAAAGAGATTCTTAAATAACTGTATCGCTCCAAGCATACTTTCGCTTCTAAAGAAGAAAAGTGACAGATTAAAAAGCGTAAAGGTGAATATCCAGCCCAGCCATGCGGGAATATGGAAGCGGGCGGGTCTTTTGCCGTCATGTCCCTGTACACCTATGATGCCCAGATTGTCCCAGACTACGAGAAGACCGTGCATGATGCCCCATGCCACATAGGTCCATGCCGCGCCGTGCCACAAGCCGCTCAATAAGAAAATAATGAATGTATTGACTAACATCCGGGCACGCCCTTTTTTGCTGCCGCCAAGCGGAATGTATACGTATGTGATGAAGAATCGGGAGAGCGTGATATGCCATCTCTGCCAGAACTCTTTAATACTGCAGGAGCGGTATGGTGCATTGAAATTGACGGGCAGATCGACATTAAACATTTTCCCGAGTCCCATCGCCATATCGGAATAACCGCTGAAATCAAAATACAATTCAAATGTATAGGACAATATCACGATAATCGTGGAAATGCTGTCCAAGGAAAAAGTCTGTGCAAATCCGTAGTTTGCCATCAATGCAAAAGTGTCTGCAAGGAGTACTTTTTTGGCAAGTCCAAGTACAAATAAATAGATGCCTCTGGAAAAAGACGAGGCAATAAAACGGCGTTTGGACAAGTCCTCAAATTGAGGAATCATCTCTTTATACAAAACAATCGGACCAGCAATCAATTGAGGGAAAAAGGTCACAAAAGTGATGTAATTAATAAAGGAATAGTGCTCGGTTTTTCCCAGACATCTGTCAATAATGAAAGATAGCTGTTGGAAAGTAAAGAAACTGATGCCAAGGGGCAGCAGTATATGCTTTAATGTAAAGTCCGTATGAAAGGCGTAGTTAATATTTTCAATAAAGAAATCATAATATTTAAAATAGAACAAAATACCGAGATTTAAAAGGATGCCGGTAATCAGACCAATTCGAGTCCATACGCCGAGAGCTGATTTTACGGACGATTCGTTATCTGCGGGGTTGCTTATCGGAGAGTAATTGTTAACAGGTATCTTTGTTAACAAGAAGCTTAATAAATAGTTTAACCCGATGCTGGACAAAATGATAGCCAGATAATAGACGTTGAAATAGGCATAAAACCATAGCGACATACCTACTAAGCATAGATTTGCCAACGAGTATTTCCGGTAATGGTTCAGCCCATACCATCCAATCAGAACTACGGGCAGA
>VSOA01000083.1 GCA_009774585.1 Lachnospiraceae bacterium | reverse complement strand
TTGAAACATTTTATATATTTTTAGACTTTTTTAGATTTATCTAAATAATTTAGGTTGTCATAAAATATTTACGCTCTTCCATTTGTCATACGGACATCCGTTTTTGCGTATAGCGGCACGCAGCTCTACATAGCATCCGCATGCCCTGCACATACCATCTGCCAGAAGATCACATTCTTTGCACAGAGAAAGCCGCTCTTCGTAAAGCGGCTTCTCAACTTTGATCTCGTCATCTATATTGGCTATATAGGTATGCAGATTCTCGAAGTACGCATCTTTGTCCATGTCCCTTGTCAAACATTTACGGCAAATACGCTTTGTCTCTATCTCCATATCTTTCATACATGCCTTCCTTTATCTCAAACAGATCTGTCTCCTTTTACTTATTTTGTCTTGATGCGCAGACTGATCACGCTGCACGCCGGTGCTGTCAGACAGATTTTACCATCCTTAAATTCATAGGAAACGTATGCCTTTTCTTTCACATTCTCCGGCTCATCAAAGGTATTGTGCGCATGCATCTCCTGCTGCAAAATGGATGCATCGAGGTGCATAGGAATACTTTCCGCCAAAGCAATTTCCACCGGAACATCCTCTGTCACCGACAGATTGTTAAGCGTCACATTAATGTATCCTTTTTCATCCACCGATACTGATTCACTAAGGAGCGGCACCTGATACTCCTCTTCTTCGCCAATCATTTTATTTCCTTCAATGTAACTGTCCACTAACTCTGCATCCTGATGATTCTTGTACATACGGAACACATAGTAAGTCGGTGTGAGAATCATCTTGGGACCTTCGGTCAGAATCACTGACTGCAATACATTGACCATCTGCGCAATACATGCCATCTTCACGCGGTCACAGTGTTTATTAAAGATATTCAATGTCAGTCCAGCGACAAGCGCGTCACGCATCGTATTCTGCTGGTATAAGAATCCCGGGTTCGTTCCCGGCTCTACCGTGAACCAGCATCCCCACTCATCGACCACCAGACCGATCTTCTTATCCGGGTCATACTGATCCATAATCGCACCGTGGCGCTCAATCAGCTCTTCCATGTAAGCCGCCTTCGCCATCGTCTTATACCATACTTTATCATCAAATTCAGTTGCGCTTCCCTTTATCTGCCATCCTTCAGGATGAACATAATAGTGCAGTGACAACCCGTCCATAAATCCTCTCGGCCCAAATTCCTCATTCGGCTGCGGCGGTGCGAAACATATCTTCAGTACGCCCTCTGTCCAGAAGTAATCCGCCACATTCGGTCCGCCGCATACCTTGCGGATAGGCGCCGTATGATCGTAATTTCTTACATAAGTCTGGTATCTTCTATATAAGTTGGCATAATATTCCGGCGTCATATTGCCGCCGCATCCCCAGTTTTCATTGCCGACACCGAAATAATCAATCTTCCACGGTTTTTCATGTCCGTTCTTCTTTCTAAGATCTGCCATCGGCGAGACGCCGTTAAAAGTAATGTACTCTACCCACTCGCTCATCTCCTGCACGGTGCCGCTGCCGACATTACCGTTCACATAGGTCTTACACCCTAACTGTTCACACAGTTCAAAGAACTCGTGCGTACCGAAGCTGTTATCTTCCACCACACCGCCCCAGTGTGTATTGATCATCTTCTTCCTGTTTTCTTTCGGTCCGATACCGTCCTTCCAATGATATTCATCCGCAAAACAGCCTCCCGGCCAGCGAAGTACCGGAATCTTCATCTCTTTTAATGCGTCCACCACGTCTTTGCGCATACCGTTCACATTAGGAATATCAGAATCTTCCCCCACGTAGAGACCTTCATAGATACATCTTCCCAGATGTTCTGAAAAATGTCCGTAAATTTCAGCGTTAATACGCCCTTTCTTGTTTTTCTCGTTAATATATAGTTTTGCCATATTTTTCTGCCTCTCCTTAATTATTTATAATTGTGTGCTTTCCTTTTTCCCAAGCACAGTATTTAAAAGTGAAAATCAGGTTTGCCGTCCTTCCAGCCGAATTTCATCAGCATCGCATGCCGATTCGGATTATAGAGCGGATCGCCGACAATCTCTGTCTCTGTTCTCGCATGGTAAACCAGAATATCATTCCCCTCTTCGTCCACTGTAAAGCTGTTGTGTCCCGGACCGTAAGTTCCCACGGAAGCATCCGATTTAAGTACCGGATATCTCTCCTTATGCCATGACAGAGGATCCAGAAGATCTGCGTCCTCATCAGCCGTCATCAGACCCATACAATATGCCACGCCGGTCTCCGATGCGGAATATGTCATGAATATTTTACCGTTTCTCTTTAATATGGCCGGACCTTCATTCACCCAGAATCCTACCCTCTCCCAATCATAGTCGGGAGTCGTCAGAAGCACCTGCACCGTCTTAAGCTGGTAAGGCGTGTCCAGTTCACCGATATAGAGATTGGATATCTGCTTGCCGACGCCAACCTTCTCCGCCCAGATATAATACCACTTGCCTTTATTCTCAAACACGGTGGCATCCAGTGAAAAGCCTTCAAACGAGAACTCATCTTCCGGCGCTCTCCTCATCTTACCCTTTTCCACCCATGTACCGGTCAACGGATCCGCATCCTTACACTCGAGCACATACGGTCTGATTGCCCAGATATCATCCTTATCGCCGCCCGCATAATATATGTACCACGCGCCGTTAATATAATGTAATTCCGGCGCCCAGATATGGCAGCTCATAATGCCGGATTCATGTTTATGCCATACTTCTGTTTCCTCGGCATCAGCAAGCCCTGCAAGCGTATCGGACCTGCGAAGTACGATACCGTCATAGGCAGGCACCGAAGCCGTAAAATAATAACTTCCGTCCGTATGCCTATATACATAGGGATCTGCCCTCTGCATTATCCACGGCTTGTTATAAAATATTTCCTTTCCATCACCCATCTTGACCACGCTCCCATTTTATTTTTTGTTAATCTTAAAATATTTTAATCATAGCTAAATTATATTGGATTGTGAGTGATAAAGCAACCTGTATTTTTCATTTTAAACAAAGTTTTCTCAATTTTTTTACCATATACAAGCACTTTCACCATTTTCCTCCCTATCTGTTTTCGTCCGCTGACAATTCGTCATCTGTATACATACAATATAGTAATGTTATCTGTTCAGAGGAAACTATATGAATTCTCCTTTGGTTGCTATTGTCGGCCGCTCCAAAGACACTGTCAACTACGAAAATGCCATGCGCAGACTGGCCATACCTTATATAACCACATTAAACGTCACAGAATCCGAACATGCAACTCATCTTATCCTGCCCGGCGGCGGAGATATCACCCCGGCTTTCTACGGCCAGCTTAACAATGGTTCCCGCAACATCGACACGGAACTGGACATCTTGCAGATACAGGCGTTCTCTTCATTTATGACAAGGAAAAAGCCCGTACTCGGTATCTGTAAGGGGCTTCAGCTCATTAATATACAATTAGGCGGCACGGTCGCACAGCATATCGAAAATACCGCCGCACATATGTGGGACGGATGTGACAAGCAGCACTATGTCTATCACAGCGGTGTAAACCGCACCGATTTCTTCTATCAATTATACGGCACGGGAACAAATGTCAATTCAGCCCACCATCAGGCCGTGGACCGATTGGGACGTGGTCTTATTCCGGTGTGCCGCGCGGGAGACGGCGTTATGGAGGGCATTATGCACACATCCCTGCCGATCATCGCCGTACAGTGGCATCCTGAACGCATCATGGACGAAGGCGGCGAGCTGCTCCTTGCCCATTTCATAGGATTCACTCCGATTTCGTAAACATCTGTTCCAGCTGGGCAATCCCCTGCTCGAACTTTTCTCTCTGCAATTCATTCTTACTCTTTCGCCTTTCTTTCATCTGCAGCGAGATAATATCAAAAAGGGATTTCATAATCTGAATGATATTCTTGCGGGTCTGCGGCTCAATTTCTTTAAGCGCCACGCCGATCTTATGGATACTCTTATGCCAGTTCGCCGTAAAATCAATCAGATTATCCGTCTCTGAAGCAAGAATCACCTGATACAGCGTATCCGAGAAAATGCGCACCTGTTCCTGCGAAAGTGAAAGAATCCATTGATTGAGAGCCTCGTCCAGAAATTTGCGTCCCGCGTACAGCTCGTTAACCATCTTAAACCGATCCTCATTGACCAGCCATGTATACGGATTGTGCTGCGCCAGACCAATCGTCTTACTTTCCACCACGCGGTACGCACCGTCCGAATAAAGCAGCATTCCCACTAACGAAGAGTGCGGTATCGTCTTATGAATCCGATCCGCAATCTCATCGTAAGCCCCTTGTGCCATTATCTCCGGTCGAAATCCCGGTCCGTCATGGTCATAGATTGCCATAATACGGCTGCGCACTTCCTCATCACAGTTCATGCATGCATAGGTTGCAAGATTCCCTCCTTTAGAATGACCGCCGACATAGAAATCTCCTGTCATCGCATCCGCCGCCCGGTTCAGATAATCAACGCTCATAAGCTGTCCTCTTACCGGTTCGGAGAAGGCGAGATTCAAGTCTTCTTTCCATCCTACAATCGTCTCATCCGTTCCACGGTATGCCACATAGTACACGCCGTTTGGCAGCCGGAATGTCACCGCTGAAAACTGCGTCTCTGTCTCAAGGTCAATTTGGTTTACATAATTTCCAACCTTCATCTCATGAAACCGTTTACTGTGAACAAAGCCGAGAAACAACGCCGTATTGTCCTCTCGGTAACGCTCGTCGGCATACAGACGGTCATAATCCTGATGTTCAAACAATTCCTGAAGACTCACCATCGGCTTACTCTCACCGATTTCCGGTGCTAAACCGTCGAATTTCAGATAAGCAAACTGGCTGAGCGCCAGACTGTCTACCTCATTAAATCCTTTCTCCTCAAGCATATACTCGCCGTATTCTTTCAGATAATCTATGATTGTCCCCATATTCGCAGATACTCCCCTTTCCTGTCAGATCTGTCTGATAGCGATATTAAAATATTCCGCCGCCTATGCCACTCTCGACCACGTATTATATTTTTGCTTCCAAATGCTCAATATTCTTGATCAGCACGGAAATCGTCCCATCCGGATTCGTGATGAATTCCACACTTTTCGGATTCTTATACTGTTCCATGGGAATCTTAATCTCAATTCCCGTGTCGGTGTACAGATGCTGGTTCTGATACTTGCGCACCGTATTTTCACTCTGCGGCTGTATCTGTTCCTTCACCATATCGTACTTTTCCATCTTATCCTGAAAAGCCACTTTTAATTCCGGCTGTTGGTCAAATATTTTCTCCGCCAGTTCTTCTACCACAAAACCGCCTTTATCTTCAATCTCTGCCTGAATAATACTCTTGGCGCGCATCTGTTTCTCGAAGCGTTCCGTCTCATCATATCCTTCCTTCTGTATGCTCTCCACCGCTTTACTCACAATGGATAGCTTCGATTTGTGTGACAAATGTGCGCTGCATTTTAGGAAAAGAAATGAAAAATAGTTCGTTTTCTCCCCGTTCACCTCGTATTTTCTCTCAATTACCCACAGAGCCAAATCTTCCAGACGTATGATTGCCGCCTCTGTCAGCCGCTGGCTTTCCGAGGGAAGAATCGATTTATGTCTGATAATCTCATTGCTGTTGCCTTCGCCGTCCTCAAGCGTCATCGTCCTGTGTGTATAGAGCGCCTTGTAATTCATCTTAAGAAGCGCCAGATACTCATCTTCTCCTTCCTTGAAACGCACCACCATCAAATCTGCCGGCGGAATGTCGATATTACTGTTCATAATCTCATACAGCATGGAGGCAATATCTTTGCTCACCGTCACGAAATCTTCATCCGCATAAGCGTTAAGCATCTGATAGACTTCTGATTCTTCCTTATAAAATCTACACTCCTTCGCATCGTCCCCCGAACTGATCTTCGCGATATGTTCCTTGAGAAATTCTGCAATCTCCGAACCGTATTCCAGTTCCGTATCCGACAGCACCGGCATACCGATTGTAGAATCCAGAATATGTACAATTACATGCTTGATTCTGATGTCTTCTTTATTCATCGTAAGTTTCTCCTGTTCTTCGTCTATCCGTTTCAATTATATTTCCCGGGATAATCTGTACCTGTCTCGGTCTGTATTAAGTTTACATAATAGTCCGGATTCTGTTCCATTCTAAGCAAGGTGTCAAATGCCATCAACAGCATCTTGTCTCCGTTGTTCTTCATATCATCCTTCCCTCTGTCCATCTGCGCCTTAAAATGATCCATCTGCCACACCATGATATCAACCACGCTGTAACCCGACACTTTATATTCACAGAGAAACTGCTGATGCTCCAGATAGTGCAGAAACTCCTTATAGATCTCCGGCGACCGTATAAGCATTCTCCAGAAGTTTCTCAGGAATTCCTCGTCTTCCCCCGCATAATAGCATAAAGCCTGCGCCCATTCATACGCCTTTTGTTCCATAAGCGATTCCTTTCCTCAATATTTTTTGTCTCTCTTCACCGTGTTCCGGTTCTTTTTGTCTCTCCCTCTCTATATAATATGATATCAGATTCACTTCACAGAAAGCGGCAATCCATGGCGATATTGGAACAAATCAATAATTTAATCTGGGGCTTACCTCTTCTCGTTCTCCTGCTCGGAACACACATTTATTTTACCATAAAATTGCATTTTCCACAGCGAAATCTTATCTACGCATTGAAACTCTCTCTCGGTAAGGCGGACAACGCAGGGATGAACCTTTCGCCCTTCTCCGCGCTTGCCACCACGCTTGCCGCTACGCTCGGCACCGGCAATATCATAGGCGTCTCCACCGCCGTAGCGCTCGGCGGACCGGGGGCTATCTTCTGGTGCTGGATTACCGGTATCCTCGGTATGTCCACCGCCTACAGTGAATGTTATTTAAGTGTATTATACCGCAGTCGGAATGATGATGGTACATACAAAGGCGGACCAATGTACGTCTTAAAAAATGGTTTACATAACCAAACACTCGGCAGATTATATGCACTCTGTACACTAGCCGCCGCTTTCGGCGTAGGGTGTACGACACAGGCAAACTCCGTCACTCAGGCCGCCGCAGCGTCCTTCCGGCTTTCGCCGCATCTTGTCGGAATCACCCTCGCCTTCCTAACCGGACTGGTCATTCTCGGCGGCATGAAAAGTATCGCGAATCTGTGTGAGCGCACGGTTCCCGCTATCAGCTTCGTCTATCTGTTTGGCTGCGGACTGCTGCTCATTCTCTATCGGGAAGTCTTACCCGCCGCCTGCCTATTGATCATCAAGGACGCATTTTCTTTCACTTCCGCAGCGGGCGGTATGGCCGGCGCCACGCTTCAGCATGCCGTACGATACGGCATCGCCAGAGGGCTGTTTACTAACGAAGCCGGTATCGGTACTTCCGCGATTGCCGCTGCCGCCTCGCATGTCGATGAACCGCGCATTCAGGCTTATGTGTCCATGACTGCCGTATTCTGGGACACCGTGGTAATGTGTCTGATTACCGGTCTTGTCATCGTCTGCAATATACTCTACGACCCTGCATCCGTTGCCGGGGTAAATGAAACCGGTCTGACCGCCGCCGCATTCACACACCTGCCCTACGTGGGGGATTCTTTTTTGACAATTTCTCTCGCGGCATTTGCCGTGACGACTCTGATCGGCTGGTCCTATTTCGGAGAAAAAGCAACGGAATACCTTGTAGGAAAAAAAGGTATTCCGCTCTATAAACTTGCATATATTCTAATGATTTATTTCGGTGCCGTCATCCCTATGCATCTTGTCTGGGAGAGTACCGATTTAATCAACGCGCTTATGGTATTTCCTAATGTGCTGGCACTGTACTGCCTGAGAAACAGAATAAAATCGTAAAAGTTATGCTAAATCTTGAAATTGGCGGCTATTTCCTGTAAGGAACGGCTGCTTCTCTCTAAGATTGCCATCTTACGCAGGATTTCTTCCGAGCCGACATTCGTATTCTGCATTGCTTCCGCCACGCCCCGGACCTCCTCCGCGATAACGCTGTTTAATTCCGTCACGGTACTCAATGAGGCAAGCATCTCTTCCACGGAGGCGCCCATCTGCTCCGATGCGGATCCCAGCCCAGTGGCGATATCTGCAAAGAACACAGCGTCCTTCTGATACCGTTCCGCAGTATCTACCATCGCATGGTAATCTTTAACAACATGGTCTCTCATAAACGTCAGAAGTTTCGTTGCACTGTCCTTTAACTCCATAACGGAATCCACAACCTCATCAATGACCTTCTGAATCTTATCCACGGTACTCTGCGAGTTTTCCGCGAGATTTCTGACCTCATCCGCAACCACTGCAAATCCCCTGCCTGCTTCTCCCGCTCTCGCCGCCTCGATTGCCGCGTTTAAAGCAATCAAATTCGTCTGACTGGCAATGCCGCCGATTTCCTGTGACAGACTCTTGATAATCTCAATCTTCTCAACGCCTTTTAAAGAATGTTCCAATTCATCCTCTGCACTGTGATAGATAACGCTCGCCTGCTTCTTAGACTCCACCGTATTCCGGTATAATTCTTCCGCACGGATATTAATCTCTTTGGAAGCGCCTGCTGATTCGGATGCTCTGCCGGACACGTCATCAACTTCTGCACCGATATCGTTGCTCGCCGCGCTGATACTTCTTGTCACGTCCGCGGCCTCTCCCACCTTACCGATCAGTTCTTCCATAATCTGGTCCATCGCATCAATATTGTTGTTCAGATCAGCCATTTCAGCATATGCTTCTGATACGATTTCCGCTATATTTGCCGCTTCTTCGTTCGTACCGGTAATTGTATCTTTAATCTGCTTCTTAATACTTCTCGTAGCATGAGTGACTTCCTCAATCTCGTTCTTGAACCCCTCCGCCACCTTGGTCTTGCCGCCTGCGTCCTGCTCGCTGAAATTGCCTGTTGCAAACTGCTTTAACTCCGCAAGCGGCGCCAAAGCTTTACCGAATATGGCTCCTACCACCACGTCAATCAACGCTGTTCCGACCAAGCTGACGAACACCGACATGCCGACTGCACTCCCCACACTCGCCTTGCCGACAACGACCGCACTCACCATCGAACCTATAAACAAGATGATAAATGCCGACACCGAGACGGTAATCATAAGTTTACCTCTAATTGTTTTCATCTGTAACCTCCTGCGTTCCAAGAATATAGAACAAGAATATCTGATATAGTATAGCATAAACTATTCGGACTCGTCCAGTAGATGATGCCTGTCACTTCTCCATCTTTCTGTAATACACATAAAATCCAACGCATATCACCGCTGACAACAGTGAACCGAGCGGAGCCGCCCAACCCATCGGATAGAGTGAACCGGGGAAAAACTTACTTGCAAGCCATGCACCGGGAATACGAACAAGAAGGATTGCCGTAATATTATGTATGAATGAAATCATCGACTTCTGATCTCCGCAGAAATATCCGCTGAAACAGAAATGAACCGCCGCAAAGACACAATCAAAAGCATATGCCCTCATATACTCACATCCTGCCGCCAGCACTGCTTCATCTCTCGTGAAAATACCGACAAGCGTATGCGGAAGAAACTGGTTATACAGCGCGCATAGAATTCCCCATCCGACTGTAACGGTAAGACCGTAATACAATGACCTGCGCGCTCGTTCCGCCTTATCTGCCCCCATATTCTGTGCCGTAACAGTAGAAATCGCAGACAGAAACGCAGAAGGCACGAGGAACATGAATCCAATCAATTTCTCTACAATCCCCACCGCTGCCGAGGTAATCAGTCCACGACTGTTGGCAATCACGGTAATCACGATGAATGCAATCTGAATCAGACCGTCCTGCATGGCAATCGGCGCGCCCACCTTCAATATCTGTGAAACGACTTCCCGCTTCATGCGGATATCCTGCCGTACAATGCGTATCCCCATATTACATCTGTACATCATAAACAGTGAAACCGCCACGCTCACCGCCTGACCGCATATTGTCCCAAGCGCGGCGCCGGCCGCACCCATACCGCACAGGCCGATAAACACAAAATCCAACATGATATTGACCACACAGGCAATTCCTACAAAATACATGGGGCGTCTGGAATCTCCCGCACCACGGAAAATACTGCTGATCACATTATATGCGGTGATGAACGGAACCCCCGCAAAACATATCGCAAGGTAAACCTTCGTCTCCGCTGCCGCCTCTGCCGGGGTTAACATAACTTTGACAATCGCCGTCGTGCTGACGAGCAGCGCGCATGTCACTACTGCCGCAAATACCACAAAAAGAACAATGGATGTGCCCACTGTCTCTGCTGCCGCTTTCTCATCACCAGCACCTACGCTGCGTCCGACGCGCACGGTTGTCCCCATGGCGAATCCGACGATGATCACGGTCAGCATATGCATGACCTGACTGCCGATGGAAACCGCCGTAGTAGTCTCCGACCCGTTATACAAACCTACCACAAACAAATCCGCCATACCGTAAAAGGTCTGCATAAAGCAGGACAACAGATACGGCATTGCAAACAGCAGAAGATTCTTTCCCACACTCCCTTTTGTCAAATCATTCTTATCATTCATAATTACACCCGGTTGATTGTTACTTTTACATCGAATTATACATGACAAGATAATCTTCCGCAATACAAACATCTGAATCTAAATGTGTCAGATTTGTAGACGTGTGCAGATGTCTGCATATGTCAATTCTGCATGTGTCAATTTCGTATGTGTTCATCTACCCGAGTGCGACGTCCAATACCATCATAATCACAAATCCGATTGCCACACCGATTGTCCCGATGTTGCTGTGCTCTCCTGTCTGGGATTCAGGAATCAGTTCTTCCACCACAACGTAAATCATTGCTCCTGCCGCAAATGCAAGCAGATAAGGAAGCGCCGGCACAATCTGTCCGGCGAGCAGTATAGTGACTGCCGCCGCAATCGGTTCCACGATGCCTGACAGTGAACCATATACAAAAGCCCTAAGGCGCGACATGCCTTCTCCTCGAAGCGGCATGGAGATAATCGCTCCCTCCGGGAAATTCTGAATCGCAATCCCCGCTGCCAGTGCGAACGCTCCCGCCATAGTAATACCGGTGTTGCCCAGAAGTGCACCGGCAAAAGTCACCCCGACAGACATTCCTTCCGGAATATTGTGCAGCGTCACCGCAAGGACAAGCATAGTTGTTTTTTTTAAATTGGCTTCCACACCCTCCGGACGCGTACTCTCCAGATGAAGATGCGGAATCACACTGTCGAGAGCAAGCAGAAATGTCATTCCGCCAAGGAATCCCACCATAGCCGGCACCCAGGCAATCCTGCTCTGCTCCGCCGCCATGTCAATTGCCGGAATTAAGAGCGACCACACACTGGCCGCTATCATAACGCCGGAAGCAAACCCCAAGAGCATCTTCTCCAGCTTCCCGTTCATCTCTCTTCTCATACAAAAAACCATTGCAGAACCGAACGTCGTTCCGGCAAACGGAATCAATAATCCAAGCGCTAACTGCATACTATCACCTATCCTCATTCATCTACAGCAGATATTTTATCCTATGCACAATATGAATTCCCGCCACATATCATAAAGCAATCTTATATAGAAACAGGATACCTCTATGAGACAATATTCATATCCCAGCGCTTACGCAAAGATTACCGGCAATGCCGACAATCCTTCCCTTCACGGAATCGCATATTTCTATCCGGTTCCCTTTGGCGGTGTACTGATCGAAACGGAAATATACGGTCTGCCGTACGAAGATATTCCGCCCTACAGCCAGTTCTACGGAATGCACATCCATGAAACAGGCGACTGCTCTCTTCCTTTTGACAAAACCGGAAATCACTATAATCCTGCCGGGCTGCCGCACCCTAAACATGCCGGAGACCTGCTTCCCCTTCTTGGCAACGAAGGATACGCCTACAGTGTTTTCTATACCGACCGCTTCGAGCTCCCGGAAATCATAGACCGCTCCCTGATCATCCATAGCACGCCTGATGATTTCACCACACAGCCTTCCGGAAATTCCGGCGTCAAAATCGGCTGCGGCGTTATTGCCGAGAATATTTTATATCCTTTATCATAGTTTCTCCTGCAAAAACATTCTTAAAAAAGTATGCCACATATCATTGCAATCCATACCCCGGTGCACTGATTCTGCCTCCGGCAGTATAAGTGGTATGTTAATCACAAATCCAGTTCGTTCATTCTCCTGCGCTTGTCCTTCGCAGTAGTGGTCGTATAGATTCTGGTTGTTTCCAGACTGGAATGACCGAGTATATCCGCCAGTTCCGGCAGATTAGCGTACTTTTGCATATAAGTGATGGCGGACAAATGTCTGAAACTGTGCAGGTGTGCCTTAGTCCAAGGCACGCCCGCTTCCACCGTACAGCCCGAAAGTTCACTGACCCGGATACCATTAAGCGCCAGAGTACGCATGATACAATAGTATTTATCCTGCCCTATTTTCCGCGCATAATCCGTCATTCTGCGGTATTCGTCTATACTGAGAATATTGTCCGGACATTGCCTTGTCTGTACTTTCAAAGCACGCACCGCACACTCTCTATGCCCTGCAAAATTAAGATATCTGTTGACTGCCGTAATCATCAGATTGATTGTCGCCGTTTTTCTCCCCTCATTTAACATCATTTCTTTATATTCCATCACTTCATATTTAGTTTAAAATATCACAATTTGCATTTGGAAAATAAATGTAATATGGAATTTGATATAAAATCCATAATCACAACAATCGTAAGAACATTTATGAATGAATTTACAAATTGAACTTCACAGTATATACTTAATTGGAATAAACGGGCACGCAACTGCAAACCCGAATTCAAAATATTTTCCTAATAACAAACAGAAATGAGGATTATCCGTATGAATATCTGGGAAACAATAAGAGAATCTTTTATGAATTTATTC
>VSOA01000082.1 GCA_009774585.1 Lachnospiraceae bacterium | reverse complement strand
GACCGCCTACCTCTTTCTCCGCAAAAGGCGGAAAAATATGCAGCCCACCGTTCTTGCGCACCAAATCCCATTCTCGGCCGGAACCCAGATGATCCATCAGCGAATGATAATTCTTGTTTACTACAACAGAAATATTGTCAATACCGGAATGCGTCATGCTGGACAGAACAAAATCTATAATACGATAACGGCTGGCGAATGGGATAGAAGCCATCAAACGCACGCTGACCAGCTCCGGAACTAAAGCGTCATAACTGTTAGGGAAAATAATACCGATTACATTTGTGCTCGACTTTATCATTCTACTTCACCGCCTTCTACATTATTTCTAACCATGGCATTCGGACCTATCACCGCATTCTCGCCTATGATAACCCCCGAACCGATGGTCGCTACGCCGTTCTCATCTCCGTTAGGCATCAAACCTACTACGGCATTTTCGCAGATCGTCACATTCTCCGCCACGATACAGTGTCTCACAACCGCACCGTTCTTGACCGTCGTGCCGCCCATAATGACAGCGTCCTCCACAACTGCGCCCTCTTCTACTTTGACGCCGCCGAACAAAACAGAGTGCTTCACTGTTCCTTTGATCCGGCATCCATCGGTAATCAGCGCATTTTCTACAACTGCGCCCGCGCTGATCTTGTGTCCCGTCATACCTGCATTACGGCTGTAAATCTTCCAATCCTCATCGAAAAGATTAATACCGCTGTGCTCGGGATCCAATACCTCCATATTCGCTTCCCACAGAGAGGTGATTGTTCCTACATCTTTCCAGTACCCGTTAAAATGATACGCATACATCTGTCGCTTGTCACGAAGCAGATTGGGAATGATGTTATTGCCAAAATCATTCTCGGAGTTCGGATCGGCCTCGTCTTCTTCCAGATACTTCTTAAGAATATCCCAGTTAAAAATGTATATACCCATGGACGCCAAGTTCGATTTGGGATTTTTCGGTTTCTCCTGAAATTCCGTAATCTTATCATTCTCATCCGCTACCATCAGCCCGAAACGAGGTGCTTCCTCCCACGGTACTTCCATAACCGCAACGCTGAATTCCGCATTTTTCTCCTTATGAAATTCAAGAAAATCACTATAATCCTGCTTGCAGATCTGATCGCCGGAAAGAATGATAACATATTTCGGGTCATAACGCTCAATAAACGATATATTCTGATAAATCGCATTTGCCGTGCCTTTATACCAGTCTGACCCATGCGCCTTCTGATAAGGCGGCAGTACATGTACTCCGCCATAGAGGCGGTCTAAATCCCAAGGCTGCCCGTTGCCGATATATTCATTTAACTCCAGCGGCTGATACTGAGTCAGGATACCTACGGTATCAATGCCTGAATTGACGCAGTTGGAAAGCGGAAAGTCGATAATACGATATTTGCCGCCAAAAGGAACTGCAGGTTTTGCAAGCTTCTCCGTAAGCGCATAAAGACGCGAGCCTTGTCCGCCGGCAAGGAGCATTGCAATCATTTCTTTTGCCATAATACGATTCCTCCTATTTTTCTTGATATGAAAATTATATAACATATACGATGATATTTATAGAAAAATTGTAAAATTTGTGAAAAAAATATATAAATACCAAAAAAATATGTGCATATTGTATAGCAGGCCGGCAGCCGGACTCTCACTGCCGGTCTGCCGGCCAAGTAATATTTCAGACGCGTCTGAATCAGCGGCGCCTGCCTTATCCTCTACTCTCCCGACACCTGCGTCCCATCCGCTTTCATATGGTACTTATCCTTATAAATAAGCTGTGAAATGGGCACAATTTCATATCCTTTATCCTGCAGACCCGTGATGACTCTTTCCAGTGCATCCGCAGTATACTTCGCACCATTATGCATGAGAATAATCGCTCCGTTATTTAACTTATCGGATTCCACCACGCGTTTGACGATATCATCAGCCCCGTAGTCCTTCCAGTCCAAAGAATCTATCGACCATTGTATCGGATAATAGCCACATTTGTGGGCATTCGTTATGACATGATTGTCATAATCTCCGTACGGCGGTCTGAAAAGACACATTTCATAACCTGTCAGTTCCTGCACCTTGGTATGTACTTTCATCAACTCTTCCTGACACTCTTCATCAGATATCTGCGACATATTCTTGTGATTTTCGCTGTGATTGCCCAAATCATGCCCTGCCGCCAGAATCGCCTTCACATCATCAGGGTAGCTTTCCACCCATCCTCCCGTCATGAAGAACGTCACCTTCACATTGTGTTTCTTCAAAGTCTCCAGAATGCGTCCCGTATCTTCATTTCCCCAAGCCGCATCGAAACTGAGCGCCACCTGCTTCTTATCCGTCTCTACACAGTAGATGGGCAATTCCCTTCCGCCTACAGAACTGCTGACCGTAATAGAATCCGGCAGAACTTTGACCACTCCTTGTATCAAAGCGACTGTTGCCAATGCAAACGCCGCTGATTTGGACACCTGAATCAATACATCTCTCACAAAACTTTTTCGTTTCTGCTCCTCCTTAGATTGACTGTCCGGCTGCGCGGCGCTGCCGCAGTACTGACCGCCGGTTCTCTGCTTGCTTCTCTGCGCATTCCACGCCTCCACCTGATCGGGTCTTGGCCAGATATCATTTGTTCTGTCCTGCGCCGGATCGCCCTGTATTTTCTCTTCCAATTCATGCAGAACAAGTTTCATCTTATGATTCCAATGTGCTTCCTTTTTGCGCATAATAATACCCTGCATACTATTTGTTACTAAAGTATATGCAGGGTATCATATTTTATATTTATTTTCCTTTTTTCATGCTCTCCAATTCGTCTTCGATTGCCCTGACTCTTGCACTCGTATCTTCAATCTGCTTTCTGTCTGCACCCGATGCTTCCGACTCCTGCACCCGCCTTCCGGCAAAAAGGATTCGAGCGAGCAATCCGGCGCCTCCGAATATCAATACGAGAATGAGTCCCCATTCAAACAAAGATATATGGATCAGTGAAATATTCGTTGTCATAATGATCGCTACGACAATAATAAGAACCCCCGCTGCCGTAAACACCTTGGACGCAAAGCTTCCTTCCGACGCAAACATCCAAACGACGCCTATGATAAAGGGCACCATGATCAATCCGTTATTCACATGAAACCCGCCCAGTCTGAGACCGTATCCAAAAAATCCGGACGACACCATAACTTTCTGTGAAAAAATGAATAACCCTGTGATCAGCATCGCCAATCCCGCCAAAAACTGCAACAATTCATTCCTTGCTTTCCTCATCTTCCCCTCCATATGCGCTTGTATATTTATACAAATTATATACGATTTCTCCCCTCATGTAAATCCTGATGCTTGACATTCCCCTGCTTTTCGTGGTACTGTTCACTCCGTGTACGGTAATATATACACGAAAGCTGCCAAGGCGGCAGCTGCCCTTATTCTATACATACAAATCTTCCTGAAAGGAATCACACCACGATGAAAGAATTTCTGAAACGTAAGAACATCGTTTTCTCCTTCAAACGTTACGGAGTGGACTGTCTTGGCGCCATGGCGCAGGGGCTCTTCTGTTCGCTCCTGATCGGCACCATCATCAAAACAATCGGTCAGCAGACCGGTCTGGAATACTTGGTGACTGTCGGCACATACGCCGCCGCCATGGCGGGACCTGCCATGGCAATTTCCATCGGCTTTGCTTTGCAGGCCCCTCCGCTCGTACTGTTCTCACTCGCTGCAGTCGGCGGCGCTGCCAATGAACTGGGAGGCGCCGGTGGTCCGCTGGCCGTCCTGATCATCGCCATCTTAGCTACAGAGTGCGGTAAGATTATTTCCAAAGAAACCAAAATCGATATTTTGGTCACTCCGTTTGTAACTGTTTTCACAGGCGTGGCGTTTTCCACCCTGCTTGCGCCCGGCATCGGTGTTGCGGCAAGTTCCCTCGGACGGCTGATTATGTGGGCGACCGACTTACAGCCCTTTGTCATGGGCATTATCGTGTCCGTTCTGGTAGGAATCGCACTGACACTGCCGATTTCATCCGCCGCAATCTGCGCCGCTTTATCACTGACCGGACTCGCAGGCGGCGCCGCCGTTGCAGGCTGCTGCGCTAACATGGTAGGTTTTGCCGTGATGAGCTTCAAGGAAAACAAATGGGGCGGTCTGATTTCTCAGGGATTGGGTACTTCCATGCTGCAGATGGGCAATATCGTGAAAAACCCTAAGATTTGGATTCCTCCGATTATTGCCTCCGCCATAACGGGTCCTCTTGCAACCTGTGTGTTCAAACTGCAGATGAACGGAACGCCCGTCTCTTCCGGTATGGGCACCTGCGGTCTGGTAGGACAAATCGGCATCTACAGCGGCTGGATCAACGATATTGCCGCCGGCAGCAAAACGGCTGTCACGGCAATGGACTGGGTCGGATTAATCATGATCAGTTTCATCCTTCCGGCAGTGATTTCTCTTCTTGCCGGCAGCTTTTTGCGCAAAATCGGATGGATTAAGGAAAATGACTTAAAGCTGGGCGAGTAACTTGTTGTGAACGGCATAAAAAATGATATAAATTTTTCAAAAAATTGGCATTTTCCCCTTTACAAATTACCGGAAATGCCGAGATAATATATACAAGAATATCTATGCTCTCATTTACCGAAAACACACCGTATCTGGGAACATACTGACACAATACATGAGACAGGGAAGTCGTGATTTTTACAAGCATGGAGGGATATCAAATGGGAATTGGATTAAATGGACTTAATTCAGGTATGACAGACACTTATTCAGCCTTACTCGGCGGCGGCGGCTCCGGTTCGGGGGACGGCATGTCTTCTTTACTGGCAGATTACGCTTCCATCAAGAACGGCAGCTACGGTAAGATGATGAAATCTTACTACTCTAAGATGAAAGAAGAAGGCGCCGAGGGTTCTTCCAAGAGCGATTCTAAGAAAAAAGCTGCGGATCCTGCTTCAGCCAGTGCAGCCAGAAAATTTTATGAAACTGCATCCGGTATGAACGGTCTTAACTACAGCGCAGATAACATGGATGAGTTGTATGACAAAGTATCGGCGTTTGTCAAAGACTACAACTCCTTAATCAAATCCGCTTCCAAGAGCGAGAGCAGTGAAGTGAAGGCTCAGGCGGACGCCCTGAATGATTATACTTATCAGAATTACAAGCTATTTGCTAAAATCGGAATCACAATGAACTCCGACCGCACTTTATCCATCGATGAAGATACATTCCGGAAGGTGAACGAGAAAACAGGCGCTACCAATGTTCCCACGATGATGACACTTTTCAAGGGACTTGGTTCTTTTGCAGACAAATCAGCCGACAGGGCAAGCAAGATTTACCGGCTGGCAGGCGAGGGCGAAAGCGTTACTTCTTCCAAGGCAAAATATGCCGGCAGTATGGGAAGTGTCTCCTCAACTGACAAGACAGACTCCGATAAGGAAACTTCCAAGACAGCAAAAGATGCCGCTTCAGCGACCGCTGCAAGCACGCTTTATAGATCCATCGAGAAACTCGGCGCCGCATCAGTCAGCAATAGCGATAAAGACAGCGCATATGATCTGTTCTCCGCATTAGTGAAAGATTACAACGATCTGATCAAGAAGACAAAGGACAGCGAAAACTCCAACGTCATCAAACAGGCCGACTACTTAAAGTCACTTGTGAGCGGCAATAAGAGCGCTTTCTCCAGAATGGGCGTTACAGTTAACTCCGATAAGACATTGGCTATTGATGAGGATAAATTCAAGGAATCCGATATGGGCAATGTAAAGAATCTGTTTACAGGCGCGTATTCTTTCGCTGAGAAGATGACGGACAGAGTCAATCAGATTTACCGCTACGCTACGCAGGGCAAGTCACTGTCAACCCAGACTTATACGAGTCAGGGAAGTTACAGCGCCGCAAACGCCGGTTCCACGGTAGATACGGTAATGTAATATCTTAAAGTTCCGACGGAACTTAATGATTTCCTATAACGTAAATAATCAGGGGCATATCAATCACGTGATATGCCCCCTTTATTATTTTTCTTATGCGAAAGGATTTTCTGTCGGATACGGTACGCTCTTAGGCTGATTGTAACCGATTTCGCTCACATCCACACCGATATACTTGAATACTTCAAATAACGCTTTGCCGTAGTGACCAAAAGCAACTGCGCCGTGATGAGGATAATTCTTCTCAATCAATACATGGCGGTAGAACCTTCCCATCTCCGGAATCGCAAATACACCGATACCACCGAAGGATTTTGTAGCTACCGGAAGGATTTCACCTTCTGCCACATACGCACGCAGGATATTGTCAGCCGTGCTCTGCAGACGATAGAATGTAATGTCCCCGGGAACGATATCTCCCTCCAATGTACCCTGCGTCACTTCCTCAGGAAGCGCTCTCGCCATAATCATCTGGTACTCCATACTGCACTTGGACAGCTTCTTGGAGCAGGTATTTCCGCAATGGAAGCCCATGAATGTATCTGTAAACTTATAATCAAACTTACCTTCGATGGACTCTTTGTACATATCCTTCGGCACGGAGTTATTGATATCAAGCAATGTTACGATATCGTCGCTGACTGCCTCGCCGATGAACTCGCTTAAGCATCCGTAAATATCAACTTCGCAGGATACCGGAATGCCTCTTCCTGTCAGACGGCTGTTCACATAGCAGGGAACAAAACCGAACTGTGTCTGGAAAGCAGGCCAGCATTTACCGGCGATTGCCACATACTCACGATAGCCTTTGTGCTCCTCAATCCAGTCGAGCAGTGTCAGTTCGTACTGTGCAAGCTTAGGAAGGATGGTCGGCTTATTGTTGCCGTCGCCAAGTTCTGCTTCCATATCCTTCACAACATCCGGAATACGAGGATCATTTTCATGCTTGTTAAATGCCTCAAACAAATCAAGCTCGGAGTTCTCTTCAATCTCAACGCCTAAGTTGTACAACTGCTTGATCGGCGCATTACATGCAAGGAAATTGAGCGGTCTGGGACCGAAGGAAATAATTTTTAAGCTGGATAATGCTGCAACCGCACGGGCAATCGGAATAAACTCATGAATCATATCCGCACAGTCCTCTGCATCGCCTACGGGATATTCAGGAATATATGCTCTCACATTGCGGAGTTTCAAGTTGTAGCTTGCATTCAGCATACCGCAGTAAGCATCGCCGCGTCCCTGAATCAGATCGCCCTGAGACTCCTCAGCCGCTGCTACGAACATCTTAGGTCCTTCGAAATGCTTAGCCAGCAATGTCTCGGAAATTTCCGGACCGAAGTTGCCCAGATATACACAGAGTGCATTACAGTTGTTATCTTTAATGTCTTTGAGAGCGTTCACCATATCAATCTCACTCTCGATGATGCATACAGGACACTCATAGATGTCCGCTGCGTCATATTTTGCCTTGTATGCTTCCACCAAGGCTTTTCTTCTGTTCACCGCAAGAGATGCCGGGAAACAGTCACGGCTTACAGCCACAATACCAATTTTTACCTTCGGTAAATTATTCATGTTGTTTATCCTCCTTTTACCGGTGCTGCCGGTATTTTTACATAATTAGAACTTCTCTTTACATTACTCTCTGATATCCAGATTCTTACCTACAAGTCCGATGTGTGCGCCTGCATCAAGTCCGCCCTCGGCATGACCGATCAGCCACTTATTCTTCGCGGTAATCAGCGCATCCTCCCACACCGAATGACCTTCCTCCAACGGATAGTTCGTTCCTTCCGGAAGAACAATTCCTACCTTGAAACCGCCGTCATTCGCACTGCAGGGCGCATAATGAAGCGTTGTCGCATAGATTTCTACCGCCGTGCCTTCCGGCACCAGAAATGCTTCCATCAAGGATGTGTCATAAGTAAAATCATCCGTGATATCCTGCTGCATTCCGACAATCAGAACTGCGTCCGTTGCCGCAACGTTAATCTCGGAACTTCTGTGATACTCGACTGCATTCAGCTTATAGTTATGTCCGTTACAATAACCAACCTCAATCGGCAGTTCACCGTAAGTTCTCTTCCGCAGTTCCTTTGCTGCATTCGTCACTTCCAAAGCCTGAATAGAAGGCTCATAGGCAACGCCGTCCGGCAATGGAGTTTCTTTCTTGATTGCCTCCACTAAATCACTGAAATCAATCCCCTGCACTACCCTGCCGTATTTGCGAAATGCAGGATCCGTAATCTTCTTAATCTCCATTGGTATCCTCTCCTTCCTATTTAATGATTTCAAACAATTGTTTACAAGCCGGATAAATCTGTTTAAATTGCTGATACCGCGCTTCATACTTCGCCACAAGCTCTGCCTTGGGCTCTACCGTATCCACAATCTTGACAATCTTAGCCGCTGCTTCTTCCACATCAGCATACTCGCCGCATGCCACCGCCGCAAGCATAGCGCCTCCCATCGCAGGACCTTCCTCACTCTCGATGACATCCACTTTCAGGTTCATGATATTTGCAATCATTTTCTTCCAAAGAGGACTCTTCGCGCCGCCGCCGCATATCTTGGTTCTCTCAATGTTGATTCCCAACGATCTAGCCACTTCTAAAGAGTCACGAAGCGCAAAAGCCACACCCTCTAAAACGGCCTGCGTCATATCGGTTCTGGTGGTATCCATCGTCATACCAATAAAAGTTCCTCTGGCATTCGGATCATTGTGAGGAGAACGCTCACCCATCAGATACGGCAGGAAATACACATGATTCTCTCCAAGTTTGTCTTCCGTAATTTCTTTCTGCTCATCGGCATAATCTGTCGTACCAATAATATCATCCATCCACCATTTGTTGCAGGATGCTGCGCTCAACATACATCCCATCAGATGATAGTGCCCGTCCGCATGGGCAAATGCATGAAGCGCATTGTACTTATCAACGCCAAATTTATCCGATGAAATGAAAATTGTCCCGCTCGTACCCAGAGAAATATTGCACATACCGTCTCCGACCGTACCCGTTCCTACGGCCGCCGCCGCATTGTCGCCGCCGCCTGCCGCAACCTTTACCGTCGCAGGGATACCCAGTTCTTCCGCTATATCCGGCAGCACCGTTCCGACTGTCTCATAACTCTCATATACTTTTGCAAGCTGCTCTTCTTTCACACCGCATATCTCGCACATTTCCTTAGACCAACAGCGATTCTTAACGTCAAACAAAAGCATTCCCGATGCGTCCGATACGTCCGTACAGTGAACGCCCGTAAGCTTATACGCGATGTAATCTTTCGGAAGCATAATCTTCTTAATTCTGTTAAAATTCTCCGGCTCCTTGTTCTTCACCCAGAGCACCTTCGGTGCGGTGAATCCGGTGAACGAAATATTCGCCGTGTAAGCCGAAAGCTTATCCTTGCCGATCACGTTATTCAGGTAATCGCATTCTTCCGTCGTCCGTCCGTCATTCCACAATATAGCCGGTCTGATGACTTCATCATTCTCATCCAGAATAACAAGACCGTGCATCTGCCCGCCGAAACTGATTCCAGCAATCTGGCTCTTATCCGCATCGGCAATCAGTTCCTTGATTCCCGCGATACTCTGTTCATACCAGTCTTCCGGCTTCTGCTCCGACCATCCCGGATGAGGAAAATAAAGCGGATATTCCTTCGATACAATATTCACAATCTTACCGTTTCCTTCCATCAACAGAAGTTTAACGGCGCTTGTCCCTAAATCCACACCAATATACAGCATGTTACCCCTCCTAATCCATCTGAATTCTCTGCTACACTCCACAACTTGTCTGTATTATAACAGCTCGTGATAATAGTTTATGAATGGCTTACACCATTTATGATACGACCGTGCCCGTGCACGCTACGCACTAATTTCATGATAAGCTTTGCACATCATAAAATCAAGATAATAATATATTTTCGGTAATATACACAAAAGAGAGATTGCAATATTGTCTATTTCCACATCATACTTCTTCGTTCGATACAATGTTCCGCTCTCCGGCATTACATCATTTGACTTGCGTGCCGCGTTATGCTACGCTTTAACAAGGCGGTTTCAACCTCTTATCCCGGCCCGGCCGGAATAATCAGGAAATCAAGACAACCCCCGAAAAAGGAGTCCCATCATGGCAACCATCAAAGAGATTGCTTCCCTTGCAGGCGTATCAAGAGGCACGGTAGACCGTGTACTGAATCACCGTGGTTCCGTCAATCCACAGACCGAGCAGAAAATACTGGAAATCGTTCAGGAACTTGATTATAAGCCCAACAAAGCCGGTATTGTTCTTGCTGCCCGCAAGAAAAACTTAAAGCTGGGCGTCGTCCTTCTGGGACTGGGCACAGTCTTCTACGACGATATCCTCTCCGGCGTACGGGCACGTGCCAAAGAATTGTCAGAATATAATTGCTCCGTCATCATCAGACAGACTGATTACAGTCTGCACCAGCAATTAAATGCTATCGATGAACTCATAGCCGAAGGCATCAACGGACTCGCAATCTCTCCCTACAACGATTCCGCCGTCAGAGAAAAAATAAATGCTCTCTACGACATGGGTATCCCGGTCGTCACGTTAAATACAGATATCGAAAACTCAAAGCGCATCGCCTATATCGGCAGCCACTTCTACCGTTCCGGGGAAACCGCCGGCGGACTGATGCATCTGATGACTCACGGCATGGTCCACGTAGGAATCGTATCGGGTTCTCGGGACATCCTTTGCCATACCGAACGTATCGCCGGATTCTGCCATGCAATCTCTTGCTGCGACAGAATCCGTATTGTAGACACCGTGAACACCTATGACGACGAAGAAGAAAGTTATCAATTGACAACTGCACTCCTTGAACGCCATCCTGAGATCAATGCGCTCTATTTTACCGCCGGCGGCGTATACGGCGGCTGCCGGGCAGTAATAAATAACACATGTCATGAAAACATCACCATCATCACATACGATCTTGTCAGCACTACAAGGGAGTATATAGAAAAAGGACTGATTTCAGCTACAATCTGTCAACAGCCCTTTTTGCAAGGTTCCAAACCTCTTTCGATTCTGTTTGCCTATCTGACTACCGGCGAACTTCCCGCCGTAGAAAACGATTATGTAGACATTGATATCCGCATTAAAGAGAATCTGTAATATTTAAGAACTTCTCTTCAAACTGCTCTGCCGAAGACGGTTTTCCGAAATAGTAACCTTGTATCATATCCGGCTTTGTCTTCATCATCTTGTCCAGTTCATCTTCCCCTTCTATGCCTTCCATGCAGACGGCGGAGCCGAGACTGTGGACCATATCAATAATATGTTTGATAATGCTGAAATCATGGTCATTCTGAAGCGCCTGCACAACGAAGCTTCTGTCAATTTTGACTGTCTTTGCCTCGATTTCCTTCAGGTAGCGCATATTGGAATAACCTGTTCCGAAATCATCCAGCGCCAAATCAATGTTTTTTTCTTTCAGATTCTTAAACAGTTCCATAATCCGGGTGTCTGTCTCTATATATCCGCTCTCTGTCAGTTCCAGCACAAGACTCTCCGGAGGAATCCCCACTTCCTTAATGCACTTATCCACGTCCGCAAGCAGGTCGCTCTTATGCATCTGCACATAAGACAGATTCACATGTACATGGAAACCCGGAAGAATATCCCGCCATTTCTTGCAAGTCTGAGCCGCCTGCCATAAGACGTACTTTCCTACCGGAATAATCAACCCGCTCTCCTCCAGAATCGGAATAAATACCGCCGGAGATACGCTGCCGTACTGCTCACAATTCCATCGAAGAAGAGCCTCTGCGCCAATCAGCTTATATTCCGGCGTTGACACGATCGGCTGATAAAATACCTGAAATCCCTTGAAGTGATTATTGATATCCTGCCTCATCAGTCTACGGATCGCCAGCCGCTTCAAATATCCGTCATAAACTTCTGCGTCGAATAACGCCATCTGGTTTCTGCCGTTGCGCTTTGCCTCATTTAGCGCAAACTCCGTCAGCCGTAGAATCTCCTCCGCGTCTCTGTCTATGAATCCGCCTTGTATTACACCTGCCGATATCGTATAAAAACAACTGTACTCTTTCCGGCGCACCGTATCCGTAACCCTGCTCTTAATCTCCTCATAGACCGCCTGCGGGTCTTTGTCAGATGTGGGCGCAGCATCAACGAGCATAAACTCGTCCGCCATCAGACGGTACACATCCACACGCGGGTCTAGCGATGCCACAATGCAGTCAGCAAGTTCGCGAAGCACATTATCCCCTGCCTCCACGCCCTCTTTCTCATTAATTTCCTTGAAATTATCAATACCGATACGCATCATATATTTAATCGTTTCCGGTCTGTCGCGAAGGATTTCTTCCGTGTCAAACTTGAACCTGACTTCTCTGCGCAGTCCGGTAACATTGTCAGCTTTCGCTTCCTTGCCAAGCTCTGTTACTCTTCCTATTAGCAGTCTATGTCCGCCTGACCCTTTGATAACCGTACCTCTACAGTCAATCCATACAATCCTGCCTTTCCCATCCAGCCAGCGGTACTCCAGACTGTGGGTCTCTTGTTCCCCGGCAGCACATTTCCTGATATCTTCCTTCACCTTAGGATAATCAGAGGGATAGATAATCTTCTGTAACGCCGGCGTCGCGTTCTTTATCACTACGTCGTCAAAGGGAAACCTCGTGAGCATCTTACTTGTTATCATATATGTATCCGTGTCCAAATCCATGATATATATATAAGAATCCGTAGATTTCTGTAAGACTTCCAGAACTGCTCTGATCTCTTCCAGAGACATGCTCTGTAATATTTCTACATAATCCGCATAATTAATCTGTTCCATACTGCTCATCTCCCTTCAACATTTATATTATACCTTTATTGTTATATAATGTCAATTTATTGTTGTTAGTTTTGTCTATTTTTCACTTGTCTTTAACAATATTTTTTATTAAAATATAACAAAATTGTAACTTTAAAATAATCAAAACACATTATATACAC
>VSOA01000081.1 GCA_009774585.1 Lachnospiraceae bacterium | reverse complement strand
ATCTGGGTATAACCCTCACTCCCTTCATTTCCCGTTGTATTCCTAAACTTATCATTCACCCCCGGACATACCGCCACACTACGCGCATCTTTGCAGATAACAATACAATGAAGTCTATCGCTAAGACGTCCCGGATAATCCGTCAGCGCACTCTTCGCCTCCTGCACGCTGCATCCGTATAGTCTTGCGAATTCACCCAGATGAGGGGTGAGTATCACAACCCGCTCTTTCTCTTCTCTGTCTGCCAGCATTTTTTGCAGCATGGCATCCTCAGCTAACAGATTAAGGCCATCCGCATCTATTACTAGCGGCAGACTGCTTTCTTCTATACAAAACCGCAACAGTTCATGCGCATGTTCCCCCATACCGATACCCGGACCAATCAGTATGCTGTCCGCCCACTTTTCGGCTTCCTTAAGTTCTCTCCAAAACGCTCCGCTCCTGACATATTCCTCCCCGGACGCTTCTCCTTCATCAGCCGCATAGGTAAGAAGCATCGCCTCCGGTACAAACTGCAGCAGACTCTCTCTATTCTCTACCGCCGTGACTACTTTTACCATCCCCGTACCGATACGGAATGCACTCTCTGCCGCCATCATGGCCGCTCCGGCAGTACGACTGTCTCCCGCAATCAATAACGCTTTCCCGAAGGTTCCTTTATTACCGTCCGGTCTCCGCAACGGCAGCAATCTGCTGTCATATCCGATATGTGTATACCACTGCGGTCTTGTGTCAAGAAAACTGTGTTCGTCTATTCCCATCCGGCGTAAAATCAGTTCTCCACTGTAGACTGCTCCCGGGTAAAGCATATGTCCAAGCTTACGGAACCCATACGTCACCGTGATATCAGCGCGCACAGCCACCCCCATTACTTCCCCCGTATCAGTATGAATTCCTGACGGAATGTCTATGCTACATACATGCGTGCCACTTTGGTTAATCCACTGTATGGCATCCATGTATATGCCTTCCACATTTCTGGATAATCCGACTCCAAAAACCGCATCTATTACTATATCATATTCACAATCCGGTATTGTGCTAAAAATCTGCCCCCCGTATTCCCTTACAATATCAATCTGCCTCTTTGTCTCTTCGGTACATTTATTCTGTTCACCGAGAAGTACAAACGTAACGTCGCACGCTTCCAACATCAAAAGGCGTCCGACTGCAAGCCCGTCTCCACCATTGTTGCCGGTTCCTGATATAACAAGTACTCTACCCGGATGCTCTCCCCATATCCGTCGTATTTCCTCCACCGTCACCAAAGCTGCCCGCTCCATCAGAATCAACGACGGGATATGATATTTCTCTATTGTATTACGGTCATATTGCTTCATCATAGAAGCGGTCACAAGGTATTGTTTCATACACCCTCCATTTACTATACCGGACAACCCCATATTCCCATGACGCAAAGAAGCGCTAAAATCTCACGATTTCAACGCGTTCTCATCATTTTCTTTCGCTTCTTTTTCCGGCGGCACGCTCTCTTTTACCGGCTCATCATTTTTCTTACGATTTTCTTCCGGCTGAAACTTCATATCAAAAATTTCAATCACATCCGCCCCGAAAATGTCATGCATATATGCATATAACTGATTGTTCATTGCCTCTTTTTCCTGCTTGCGGACTACTTTCTTCTTTAATTCACGCCTTATATTGCCGATCCATTCATTGATTTCCTCCAATTCGGCATTGTTCTTCTTTAATTTGCGATAACATACCTCCATGGTTGCTACCATCAGTCTGTTGTTAAGCTGATTAATCTGTCTTGGTAATTCAACCATCTCTTCCTCACAGCCATCTATTTTCTCATTGCATTCATTGACGGTGCGCCTATGCTCTTCCATTTCCTTCTCCAGTTTCTTAGAAGGCGACTTCTCAATCGCATCTGCAAGAATCACAATCTCATCCATCATTTTTTTCTTAAGTTTCTTAAGTTCTTTACATTCTTCATTGACCTTTGCCTGACGTTTGAGCAATTGGTTCAAATCATTCTCCATCCGCTTAATCTCAGAAGTATACTCCCGCTGGGTAAAAAGCTTGTGCCACTTATTATCCAGTGTAAGAATCGGAATCTTTTTACCGATCAGCGCCGATTGAAATATTTCTTCTTTTGACATATGCCCTAGCACCTTTCTGCATTCAATACTTACCCTTCATGAGAAACCAAATTATACGACAGTTTCATCAAGCTGTCTGACAGATGCACATTTTCTACTTGAATATCTTTTGGAACATGCAGATCCACATGAGCAAAGTTCCAAATACCCTTAATGCCATATGAAACAAGCTGCTCCGCCACTTCCACCGCGCTGTTTTTAGGAATTGTCAGAACCGCGATATCAATTTCATTCTCCCGGACAAATTGTTCCATCTCCTGCAGCGGACGCACCTCAATTCCGCGAATCTGCGTACCGTGAAGCCGTGTATCGATATCAAAAATCCCTTGAAAAATGAATCCCCGCCGTTCAAAGTTCATATAATTAACAAGCGCCTGTCCTAAATGCCCCGCTCCGACAATAATTAAATGATGCTCCTTGTGAAGTCCCAGTATCTTACCAATCTCTTCATAAAGATACCCTACATTATATCCGTATCCCTGCTGACCGAAGCCGCCGAAATTATTCAGATCCTGTCTGATCTGTGAAGCAGTCACTCTCATAATATCACTCAGCTCCTGCGACGAAACTCTCTCAATCCCCTCATCTTTCAGCTCACCCAAATATCTGAAATATCTCGGTAAACGGCTAACAACAGCCTGTGAAATCTCTTTCGCTTCCACCTCGCTGCCACCCCCTATGTTATAATATTTTAAGTATACAACTGTGTTAAAAAACTGTCAAACATTGACAGTCACGTTTCCAAACTGTAAACTATTTTTGTGTTGTCGCTCACACTCTGATGAAACTTTTCCATCATTTGAACTTATAAGAAAGGTACAATATATTATGATACTTTCTGTCAGCAATATCAATAAATCATTCAATGAAATCCCCGTGTTAAAAAATGTATCTTTTCACATCGAGGATTATGATAAAGCCGCTATCGTAGGCATTAACGGCGCAGGTAAGACCACCCTGCTGCGTATTATCATGGGCGAACTGTCCGCCGATCAAGGTATCGTGACCGTTTCCCATGATAGAACAATCGGTTATCTTTCGCAGCATGAAGCCGTGTCCGGCGATAATACAATCTATAATGAACTGCTCAGTGTAAAACAGGATATTATCGAACTGGAACATAGAATACGTTCCGTGGAATTACAGATGAAGAATGCATCTGAGGATACGCTCAGGCAGTTAATGAACACTTATTCTGTTCTGACGCACAACTTCGAATTATCTAACGGCTATGCCTATCAGAGTGAGTTGGTTGGTGTACTCAAAGGTTTGGGATTTACAGAAGATGAATTTACGCGTTCCGTATCCACACTTTCCGGCGGTCAGAAAACCCGTGTTGCACTGGGCAAGCTGCTCCTCTTAAAACCGGACTTGATTATTCTGGACGAGCCGACGAATCACCTTGATATGTCGTCCATCACATGGCTGGAAACTTATCTTAGAAGTTATAAAGGCGCTGTGATCATCGTCTCCCATGACCGCTATTTTCTGGATAGAATTGCCAACAAAATAATTGAAATTGACAACTCGGAGTCCACTGTTTTTGCCGGTAATTATACCGAATATGCCGCCAAAAAAGAAATTCTGCGCACGGCCAGATACAATGCCTATATGAAACAACAGCAGGAAATCAAGCATCAGGAAGCAGTTATTGAGAAATTGAAATCCTTCAACAGAGAAAAATCTATCAAACGGGCTGAAAGCCGTGAGAAAATGCTTGATAAGATTGATCGCTTGGAAAAACCTGTCGAGGTTCGCACAGATATGCATTTAAAACTGGAACCCAAATTTTCCAGCGGCAACGACGTCCTTCATGTGGAAAATCTGTCCAAATCTTTTGGCTCGCTGACGCTCTTTGAGCATCTTGAATTTGACCTTAAAAAGGGCGAGCATGTAGCAATCATCGGCGATAACGGCACCGGCAAAACGACGATTTTAAAGTTGATCAATGAACTGCTCACTCCCGATAGCGGTATCATACGCCTAGGTACAAATGTTGCAATCGGTTATTACGATCAGGAACACCATGTACTGCATATGGACAAGACTCTTTTTGAAGAAATCTCCGACGACTATCCGACGCTCACTAATACTGAGATACGAAATACTCTTGCCGCTTTTCTCTTTACCGGTGAAGATGTATTTAAACAGGTTAAAGCACTCAGCGGCGGCGAGCGCGGTCGTGTGTCCCTCGCCAAACTGATGTTGTCAGAAGCCAATTTCCTGATTCTGGATGAGCCTACAAACCATCTTGATATTATGTCCAAAGAAATACTGGAAGACGCCATTAATGCGTATACCGGCACAGTGTTGTATGTATCTCACGACCGCTATTTTATCAACAAAACCGCCAGCCGTATTCTCGACTTGAATCATAAAGTTCTGACAAACTATCTTGGAAATTACGAGTATTATCTTGAGAAAAAAGAGGAACAGCCTGCCTCCAACGACAGCTCACATCAAAACTCCTCTTCCACACACGCGCCATCGTCCCAAGGCCGCACCGCTTCAGCCTCACCTGCTCCCGCAGCTACAGACAGCAAGCAGGACTGGATTGCACGCAAAGAACAGCAGGCAGCACAGCGCAAGAAAGAAAATGAATTAAAAAAATGTGAAGAACGTATCGAACAATTGGAGACGCGCAACAAAGAAATTGATACGCTTATGGCGTCACCTGAAATCTGCACCAATGTAGCAAAATTACAAGAATTAAACAAAGAAAAATCAGCCAACGACGCGGAACTGGCTGACTTGTATGAAAAGTGGGAACTGCTCTCAGAATAAGAGCGGTTCCCATTTTACAGCTTATGCCAAGTTTGCGAAGCAAATCTCGCAAGCGAACTTGTTCGCTTTTTCTAAAGGGCATCAAAAGTTTCTCTAATCGCTTTAATGAACTCTTCGCAGTCCAATACGGTTACATTCTGTATCGAAGTGATCAGCGACAAACCTTTTGTCATCTTTCCACCCTCTATTGTCTGAATCACAGCCTTTTCCAGCTTATCGGCAAACTCCACCAACTCTGAAATGCCATCTAATTCGCCGCGCTTTCTGAGCGCACCAGTCCATGCAAAAATTGTTGCCACAGAATTGGTAGTCGTCTTCTCGCCTTTCAAATACTGGTAGTAATGTCTCTGGACGGTCCCGTGTGCCGCCTCATACTCATAGGCGCCGCTTGGCGATACCAGCACTGAGGTCATCATGGCAAGATCGCCGAACGCCGAAGACACCATATCACTCATCACATCACCGTCATAGTTTTTGCATGCCCAGATAAATCCGCCTTTAGCCCTCATGACCCGTGCTACCGCATCATCAATCAATGTATAAAAGTACTCGATGCCTGCCGCCTCAAACTTCTCCTTGTATTCTACATCGTAAATCTCTTGGAAAATATCTTTGAAGTTATGGTCATACTTTTTGGAAATCGTGTCTTTCGTTGCAAACCATAAATCCTGCTTCGTATCTAACGCATAGTTAAAACATGTTTTGGCAAAATTTCTGATAGAATCATCCGTATTATGGATGCCTTGTATAATACCGGGACCCTTAAAGTTATGTATCGTCTCCCTAATCTGAGTACCATCCTCACCCGTAAATACAAGTTCAGCCGTTCCCGCACCGGGTACTTTGATTTCTGCATTCTTGTAGACATCTCCATAAGCATGACGCGCTAAAGTAATAGGCTTCTCCCAATTTCTCACATATGGTTCGATTCCTTTTACAATAATAGGCATACGGAACACTGTTCCGTCCAATGCGGCGCGAATTGTCCCGTTAGGACTTTTCCACATCTCTTTCAGATGATATTCTGTCATTCTGGCAGCATTCGGCGTAATTGTCGCACATTTAACTGCTACCCCGTACTTCTTCGTCGCCTCCGCAGAATCAATCGTAACCTGATCATCAGTTTCGTTACGATGTTCCAGACCAAGGTCGTAATACTCTGTCTTAAGGTCAATATACGGCAGCAACAATTCATCCTTGACCATTCTCCAGATAATTCTTGTCATCTCATCTCCGTCCATCTCCACGAGCGGCGTTGTCATCTTAATTTTTTCCATAGTCGGTATATACCTCCCTTTCTGTTTTTTAATCTGATAGTTTGCAACAGTTTCAATTATTCGGGGAATCTGAAATCTTCCTCTGCACCGTCGCTGTCAAGCGCTGGCTTTTATGTCTTTGACGCCTCTTCCCCATAAATCTCATTTAAACCGTTTTTCACCATATTGTCATATGCGTTCAACATATGCTTGTTGGCAAGCTGTTCCGCTTTGTCGGCGTCACCGGATTTGATTGCCTCCATAATCTGTCTGTGCTCATCGTTGGAAGCGCGGCCTCTTGTATTCGTAGACAACGTCTTCTGTCTGACACGCAGCACATATTGATGATAGTCTTTTAATGTATGCTCCAGCATTTTGGAATCGCACGCTTCATAGAGAATATCATGGAAACGATTGTCCAATTCCGCCATCTGATCCATATGTCCCTTGGATGCATGGAAGTCGGCAAGATAAATATTTTCCTCCATCTCTTCCATCTGTTCTTTGGTGATCTTCTCCGTGGCAAGTCTTGCGCACAATCCTTCCAAGAGCGAACGAATCATATAAATATCTTTCACATCTTTGGCGGTAATTCCTGTAACATACGCGCCCTTATTCGGAACGATCTGTATCAGTCCCTCCAGTTCAAGCTGTCTGAATGCTTCCCTGACTGGTGTACGGCTCACCCCCAGTTCTTCACCGATTGCCACTTCTTTCAGTTCTTCGTGTTCTTTATATTTGCCGCTGAGAATATCCTCCCTCAGTTTCTGGAATACCCTGCCGCGCAGGGAATACTTGTCATTAACTTCATTTTTCAAATCATAGTTGCCCATTTTTCTTCTTAATCTATACTCCTTTTCAATCTAACATTGATATCAATCATCCGAATCAGAAAGACATTTCGGTGCCTGTCCCGGCATTGCGATTCCAAGTTCTTCACAAGTCCTTTTAATCTGCGTAACCAACTCTTCATCCGTTAATACCGTCACACGTCCCGACAAATACTCTTCATCTACCCAGACCTTCAGCGCTCTGACAAGGTCACAATTCTTGTCCAGTTGTTCTTCCGCTTTCAGCCGGTAGAAGGTATTAATCCAATGTGCTATTCCCGCAAGCCCGGACGTATTGGACACAGCACAAAGAACCGGTCTGTTTAAAAACTTCTCCGTATCGAATATATTATAAATCTCTTCATTCTTCAGAAGACCATCCGCATGAATCCCCGCTCTTGTCACATTGAAATTCTTCCCCACAAAGGGCGTTCTCGGAGGAATCTGGTAACCGATTTCCTTCTCATAATACTCTGCCAGTTCCGTAATCACCGTGGTATCCATTCCATTTAATTCCCCACGTAACTGCGCATACTCGAATACCATTGCCTCAAGCGGCGTATTGCCTGTTCTCTCCCCAATGCCAAACAGAGACGTATTGACTCCGGAACAGCCGTATAACCAAGCGGTCGTAGAATTGGACACAGCTTTATAGAAATCATTATGTCCATGCCATTCAATCAGTTCATGCGGTACGCCGGCATGGGTATGTAGCGCATAGATAATTCCTTGTACGCTTCTCGGAATAACCGCTCCGGGATAATTCACACCGTATCCCATCGTATCGCATGCACGTACTTTAATCGGTATTCCGTATTCTTCCATAAGCTTCATGAGTTCCATGCAAAACGGCACTACATAACCGTAAATATCCGCTCTCGTAATATCCTCCAAATGGCATCTTGGGCTGATTCCTTCCTCAAGACAGTCACGAATAACGCTTAGATAGTGATCCATGGCTTGTCTTCTGGTCATTTTCAGCTTCAGAAAAATATGATAATCCGAACAGCTTACAAGTATTCCGGTCTCTTTCATGCCGATTTCTTTGACCAGCTTGAAATCTTCCTTACTGGCACGAATCCAGCTCGTGACTTCCGGATAACGATAGTTCCGCTCCATACATTTATATACCGCATCCCTGTCTTTCTTACTGTAGAGAAAGAATTCACTGGCACGAATCATTCCGTTTGGACCACCCAGCTTATGCAGATAATCGTAAATGGTAACAATCTGCTCGGTCGTATAAGGCGCTCTTGACTGCTGACCGTCTCTGAATGTCGTATCTGTAATCCAGATATCCTTCGGCATATTATGCGGTACTGTCCTGTCATTGAACGGAATCTTGGGTATTTCTGAATACGGAAACATATTCCTGAATACGTTTGGTTTCTTGACATCGTCCAAAATATACATATGCTCTTCTATTTCCAGAAGATTATTGTGATCATTCATGGTCACCGGACGATTTGTAAAAGTTCTCTCATCGTACATAGCTGTTATGACCTTTCTACGCCTATCCGCTGCGATCAATATCCCGTCATTTATCGTCGCATAGATGTACGTTCCGTATAATTGTATACAATCATACCATTTCTGTCAACCCGAACTGAACATTTCCTCTATATTCAGCATACCCCATCCTTGTTTACTCCATGTATCCCCCATGTCCTTTGCGCTATAAATCATTCTTCTCTTGACTTGTTCATTGTTCATATAAGGATATTTCTGCAGAAAAAGAGCTGATGCACCGGATACAATCGGCGTTGCCATAGATGTGCCGCTTTTTTTAATATAGGCATTACGAAAACCGCTGCGATAGTTTCCTCGACACTGCACATTACAAGATATAATATCTGTTCCCGGCGCAACAATATCGGGTTTTCGATAAAGCATATCCCTGCTCCCCCTTCCGGAATAATTCTCACATAAATCCATGCGGGCTCCGAAATACCCGCCTTCATGGCAGCCAACCGTAATAACTTTGCGGCTGATGCCAAGTGGGGATATCGTTCCCTCTCTTGGACCGTTATTGCCTGCGGCACATACGACTACGATTCCCTTTTCCCATACGGCATCGAGCAGTCCAATCAATTCTTCCATACGGTTTTTCTCACTGCTGTCTCCGATTCCAAGCGACACATTCAGCACCCTAATTTGATAACGCATACGGTTTTGCAACACCCACATCAAACCCTGATACATACTGTCTATACTTCCTTCCCCATTGTAATCAAGTACTTTTCCGATACAAAGCCGACATGCCGGTGCCATTCCTCTGTACATTCTGCGTGAAGCATAACCGCTTCCGCCGACGCACCCGGCGACATGCGTGCCGTGCCCGCTGTCATCATAGCTTCCTTGTCTCCCATTCACGAAATCTCTAAATGCAACGACACGATTATCGAAATCAGGATGTATACCGATTCCTGTATCCAGAATTGCCACCGCAACTTCTTCTGTTGCAATATTTTCCTGCATCATATCGCTGCATCCTACTTGCTTTCTAACACGATTCACGACGATTCACCATTTACTTAAGTTTTATGCCGTTTGCTTCATACAGATTGCGCATACAATAGCAGTATTCCGTATACACAAAAAAACTCCCGGCTATAGATTTATTCTATGCCGGGAAGTATGGTAGGTTCAGTACTATTTAATTAATCATTTATAGTTTCTTCGTTTGACTTTGCAATATATTCAACTGCCTTTTTATCCTCTAAAATCATAATATTAAACAATTCCACCCAATATAACATATCAGAATATGATAAAATATCAAACTTATCTAAAAATATGCTATTCAGCATAAGTGTCTTAACACGACCTAAGATAAAAGTATCATGTCCTTCTGTCGTTTGCGGCATATATAGCTTATGTGTTATAAGCCAGTTTACCTTGTCACTGTCATCTTTATACTTATATAATAAACCATCCTTTATAATAGCCATACTGACACTAAATGCAAGACGCGCGTTCGATAAAAAGACTTCATCACTCACTTGTTCATCAATCTCATATCGAAAAACTTTATACTCCATAAGTACGGATGCAAAGCATGCCGCAATTTTATGGATATCAATCCGCCGTTCTTCATCACTATTACTGTTATAATGATATAATTGTTTCAATTCCTTTTTTGTACTTTCGTAAAGTTCTCTGACCTTGCCTTTATCCTGTGGTAGATTGCAGATTTGAACTTGAGCAACAGTGTCTGTACCCTTAATACGTTCAAACAAGAGATCTGTCATTGGAATAATTATATTATCCCATATCTCATTAAAAGTAGCATCCGACATTTTATCCACACATCCTAAAGATATAAATCATGTTTAACATTCCATTTTTTAATAGACGCTACCACATCGTCTATCCTGCAATCACTGGAATTTTTAATTTTATTTCGATTCACAATCTCTCTTAATATATCGATTTTTTTCTCTTTCTCTTCTTTTTCTTTTCCGGACACCCTATCGAAAAAATTCTTAATTGTGTCTGACATCCTCATTACCCCCTTATTTTTGCTTGTCTATAATTCTTTCCAGTGCTTTTTCCTCTTTCACTTTTAAATCATCTTTCATGTGTGTAAGTTTATGATTCAGGCAAAAAAACCATGTGACAAATATATATGCCAGAGAAAGAATTCCCAAAATTATAGACAGGCACATATCACAACGAGATAACCACATAATATATATTACGCCGTATATCACAAGTAGAAGAGTTGATAGTGTCAATCTATTGTCCAAAATACTACAAAATTCACTCTTATAAATTTTCTGCTGTGCTATTAAAGTAATCATGACTGACGCAATAGAGGGAAAGAAATACGTATATATAGTTTTCGAAACATTCAAAAAATTATACTCCAAATCAGTAAACCATATATCAAACCACGCACAAATTGCCGTAATTATGAACGGGGTAAATATTACAAATCTAGTCTCTTTTACTTTTTCAATAATAGCATCATTTGTATCAGACACGATAAAAACCACCTTGAACAAGTCTTGTAATTCATATAGATAAAATCAACTTGCAAAGATATTTTACCCATAATATTCAATCATAATACCACAATTCCGCATAGTACGCAATACTTTCACTTATATTTATAGTACTTTATTATTGTGATAAAATGCACACTTTATATCTGCTTCTTTCTCCTGCCGCCACGATAAGTAAACAGCGCCAGCGCCGTACAGACAAGTCCTGCACATAAGAACCATTTCGGATGAATGCTATTATCGCCTGTATTCGGAGAATCATCTTTATTACCGAGCGATGCGAAGACCGCCTGACCGTCCTGCACGTCCGCAACCACCATGCTGCTTGTTCCATAGTTATAAATACCATATGGCGAGAAGTGTCTTGCCGTAAAGGTTATTGCATCTATACCGTCCACCGATACCACTCTGCTGTCTACTTCCTCAAGCTGTCCGTCCGCATCCAGACAAACTACATGAAGATTCTCTTCACCTACCCCCTTCGGAATTGGAATCGTAATCTCAACACTCTGCTTGCCGAGCCCTGTAATCGGTATGCTCGTACCTGCCTTCGTCATACTGATTTCATATGCGCACAGATTGCGAGGAAGTTTATTGCCGTATATTTTCTTGTATACATCACCGATTCTTGTTTTCGCCTCTTCGCTGTCTTCAATTCTAAGCACATAGTTTTCTTCAGAGCCTTCCATGACAGCGCTTGTCATACCGTCCTCAGGCAGAGAATAACTATGAATCTGTACGTCTATTCCCTGATATTCTTCATCCTGAGACATCTGGCTGCTGTTAATCTTCTCAGTGCCTTCCTCAAACACATAAGTATTTCCATCTATCAAACAGTTCTCCCCAGTCTCGGGATAAGAACCCTTCCCCTGCCGACCGACAATCTGCAGAATACCTTCTTCACCGTCCGCCGCTTCTTTCGTCATCTTGCAGACAATACCTTCAAATCCGGCGTCTCCATTGTCCAACACCGTATCTGTCAGATCATTTACATTCTCGGGCACCACCGCTATCTCACTTCCTTTAAACGCCAAATCACGATAGTTATCCCTATATACTTTCGTAGACGTCGTCTCATAAGACAATTGCGGAAGAATTTCTCCTTCAAAGACAATTACCCGTGCGGACGAATCCCCGGATTGTGCATTATCGTAAGCTCTAAGTCCTACCTGCCTTACAGATGCCGGAATGTAAATCGTCTCAAGAGGGCATTCCGCGAACGCTCTATCTCGAATCTCCTGTATCTGACTGCCGCCTTCCACTTCCGTAAGACTGCTGCACCCTTGGAATGCCGCCTCGCCTATCACTTCCACACTGTCCGGTAAAATCACTTTCGTGATATCGGTACGGTCTTTAAACGCCTCCGCCCCAATCTGTTTCACTTGTGAAGGAACGGAAACAACACTGTTATTGCCTTTATATGCTAATAATATACCGTCACCGACGATTAAATAATCGCCCGATCCGTTCTGTTTCCAATTCATCAGCCACGGCGTTTTCTCGAACGCTGCCGCTTCAATATTCTGAACACTATTGGGAATAACTACATTAGCCAGCCCGTCGCAATGATAAAATGCCGCGTAACCAATTGTCTCAACACTGCCCGGAATCCTTATTGAGTTAAGCCCGGACCTTGCGAATGAAAATTCACCGAGTCTGACAATTCCATCCGGAATGTTAAATTCTGTCATCTCATCATCATAATATGCCTGCGCCGCTATGATAGAATTATCAACTACCGTATATTTCGGGAAAGAGCCGCCTTTGGCATCATCAGAGCCTTCCAGTCCCGGAACCGTATCTGTATTCTGTTCTATATCACTTTCCGGAATACCGCCAAGCGTTTCTCCTGTACCGCCCACATTGACCGTAGCCTGTGCATTATCCACCAGCACACAAGCCTCTCGGCCAATCACTCTGGTCTTTCCTCTAACTTCAGGATCTTCTTCCTCTGCCATTGCATTAATATGCGA
>VSOA01000008.1 GCA_009774585.1 Lachnospiraceae bacterium | reverse complement strand
CTCTCAAGCATTAGAATACCAAAATCAAATGGTTCTCAAGCGATAAAACAGTGGCTCCGAAGCGTTAGAATATTCATTCGAATGGATTGAGGGAATTTTGCCGGAAATGTTTGAAGAAATTAAACAGAGAGTGGAGGAAGGCCGCTGGGAGATTACGGGAGGGTGGTTTATTGAGCCGGACTGTATCCTGCCCTGCGGAGAAGCTTTTGTGCGGCACGGGCTGTATGGGCAGCGTTACCTGAAGAGTCGTTTTGGCAGGATGGCACAAATTGGTTCCAACGTGGACAGCTTCGGACATAACCCTGTTCTGCCCCAGATTCTGAAAAAAAGCGGTATGGATTCTTATGTGTTCATGCGGCCGAGGCTGGATACGCCGGTGTTTAAATGGGAGAGCAGCGATGGCAGTCAGGTAAATACTATCTGCCTTCCGGCGGAATATACTACATGGTTTCATGAGCCTACGGTGCAAAATGTAGAACTCACTTTGGAACGGACCAAGGATTATGACAAAATGGTCTGTTGCTATGGCGTTGGTAATCATGGCGGCGGCCCTACGATTGAGAATATTCATACCATTCATGAACTGCAGGAAACCATGGAAGAAGCAGAACTTGTTTTTGCGGGTTACACAGAGTTTTTGTGGGATATCAACAAGGATGATCTCCCCGTGCTGACGGGGGCTTTTGAACTGATTAATCAGGGGTGCTATTCGATTGATTCCTTGTTCAAGCAGAAGAACCGTCAGGCGGAAAGGCGGCTTGTGAAGGCAGATATCCTGATGAGCATGGCGTCTGACATCTGCGGAGAATTTATGAAGGAAGCAGGAGAGGTGGAACGTCTCTGGAAGGTGCTCCAATTTAATGAATTCCATGATACCATGGGCGGCACCACCATTAAATCAGCGAGGGACGAGGCGATTATGCAGATTTCCGGCGTCTGTGCACGGGCGGGAGAAATCTGCGCTCTGGCCATTCAACATATAGTGAATGCGCAGGATACCAGAGGCGGGGGTTTTCCGTTGTTCCTGTTTCATACAGGCGGTATGCCTTATGAGGATTATGTAGAAATAGAACTGGAGTGGTTTTGCCAGAGCCCTTTAAAGCTGTTAGATCCTGAAGGCAGAGAGATTCCTTATCAGAGAGTCCATACGGATGCAAAAGTGCGCCACACTACTTTGGGCGGCAGGAGGAGATTTGTGTTCTATGCATCCATACCGGCATGCGGATTTGCACAGTACAGAGTGGCAAAGGAGGAAGCTTCTCTGGAATCCACACCGCATATGGAGATTTTGAATCTTGATGCGCTGCGGCTGGAGAACGCATATCTTCTGGCGGAGTTTGATGAGAAAACGGGTATGCTCTCTTCTTTGATTGATAAGGAGACGGGGTATCAGGCCTTAACGGAGGCGTCTTCCCTGCGCATGTATTTGGATGAGCGGGATGCGTGGGGACATCTTCAGGACAGAAGATATGAGGATTTGAATGTGAATTTTCATCTGGATTCTATAGAAAAGGTGGAGAGCGGAGCGCTCCGGGAAGTGATTCGCGTCCGTCTTTCCTATGAGGACACCGGACTGGAACAGCTTTATTATTTGGGAGCGGAGGAAAGGGAATTGCGGGTGGAGAACAGGCTTCGGTTCAACCACACATGGCATCTTTTGAAACTGGCTTATCCTGTCGGAAGAGAGACGGTGGAAACGCGGGCAGAAACTGCTTACGGCGTGATTCATCGTACCATTTGCGACAACGCGGAATATAACATGCAGAGTTTTCTGGATGTCAGTGATGAGAACGGAGTTGGTCTGGCGATAGCCAATGACAGCAAATATGCCTTTCATATGGAAGAGGGAAGGGTGCAGATTACGGCGGTAAGAAGCGCGATCTATGCGCAGGGCAACAGTCCTGACTGGTGGAATGAGCAGGAGACCTACGAATACACGGATATCGGAACGCAGACCTTCTGGCTGGTGCTTAAGCCTCATGGAAACGTTTTACCGGAAAGAGAATTATACCGCATTGCAGATAAGATCAACGGTGCGTACGGATATCTTGCGGACAGTGCCCATACTTCTTCCGGCAGGGGAAAGCAGGTGGGGAACCGGTTTTCACTGGGAAAAGTTGAGGCGGAAAATGTGTCTCTTATGCTGGTTAAGAAGGCGGAGGATGACGGTGATTTTGTGCTGCGGCTGCTGGAAACGGAGGGAAAGGATACGGAAACAAAACTGATGTTCAGGGAACGCAATTATCCTATTGCTATTGGCCGTTATGAGATTGCAACTTATAAGATCAACCGGGACGGCGGTGAAATACGCAAGACGGATCTTTTGGAACAATAAACTGCTGCAGTGGAAAGAGTATACGTTCCGGAATGGAGGCTGATATGAAAAAACTTGCGATTCTCCATACGACGCCTGTTACGATTCCTGTTATGAAGGCGCTGATACGGGAGCGTATGGAGCAGATAGAAATCATTAATTTATTGGACGACAGCATATTGCCGGAGATCAATACTGCCGGAAGGATTACGGAGGAAGTAAGAAACCGTATTGCCTGTATGATGCGGATGGCAAAGACGGCAGGAGCAGAAGTCATTCTGTCCGCCTGTTCCTCCATCGGAGGGGCTGTGGAAGAGACGGGACGGACGGCGGATATCCCTGTCTATCGAATCGATGAGCCCATGGCTGAGAAGGCGATCGGGTATGGAAGGATTGGAGTGGCTGCCACTCTTGCGTCTACGATTGAGCCTACCACGGAGCTGGTCAGAAGAAAAGCGGCGCAGAAGGGCAGAGAACCTAAAGTGGAATGTCTTGTGATGAAAGAGGCAGGGGCTTTGCTAAATGCCGGAAGAGAAGATGAGTATAATGAGCTGGTAAGAAAAGAACTGGAAAGACTGGCGGGAAGCAATGATATCGTAGTATTGGCGCAGGTCTCCATGGCAAGGGCGATTGACGGACTTACGGAGGAGGAGAGAAAGAAATATCTGACCAGTCCTGTCAGCGGTGTGGAAGCCGTGCTTTCTGAAATGTGGGGATGGGAAAAACAGGGAAAGGATAAAGAATGAAAATTGTGCCTATTACAGAAATGTTGAGAAAAGCGGAGAGGGAAGGCTATGGCGTGGGTTCTTTTTCCGCCCGAAATACCTATCTTATCGACGCGGTGCTGCGAGCGGCGGAGTATACTGCGTCTCCGGTGATCGTGCAGATTTCCGCCAATGAATTTAGTTGGTTTGAGGTGACGGCGAAGGAGTTTGCGAACCGCTTCTATCAAGTGGCTGACAACTATCGGGTGGAAGCTTCGCTGCATCTGGATCATACCAAGGACCTGTCTGTCATTAAAGACGCCATTCATGCCGGGTTTACCTCTGTGATGATTGATGCATCTCAGGAGGAGTTTGAAGAAAATATCCGTATTACCAGAGAAGTGGCAGAGTATGCGCATGAAAGAGGCGTGGCGGTAGAAGCGGAGCTTGGTAAGATTGGGAGCACAGACAAGGTAGAAACGGATAGCGACGAAAGTCTTTATACCGATCCGGACGAAGCGGAGGAGTTTGTAGAGCGGACGGGTGTAGATACGCTGGCGGTTTCTATCGGAACGGCGCATGGCGTTTACCCGGTGAAGAATCCGAAAATTGATTTCCGGCGTCTTCAGGATATCCGCAGCAAAGTATCTGTTCCGCTGGTTCTCCACGGCGGTTCCGGATTGCCGGAAGAGACTGTGCAGCGTGCTATTTCTGTTCCGGGCGGAGGGGTCAGCAAGATTAATATTGCCACGGATTTGGAGAGGGCGTTCTTGAGTTCTCTGGAGTGCCGGTGCAAGACCAATGCCGAAATTTGGCAGATGGATCCCGTAATTCTTGAGAAAGCCGCCGGAGAAGTGCAGAAGGTGGTTGAGAAGAAAATCATTCATTTTGTAAGAAGTGCGGGAAAAGGGTGCATATGAAAAGGAAGAAGAAAATAGGCGTGGTGGCGGATGATGTGACCGGTGCCAATGATATCGGTATCATGTTTCAAAGGGGCGGGTATCGTTCGGCGGTATTTCCGCTCGGACTTTTGGAACTGTGTGATTTAAAAAAGGAAGGGGAGGGACTGGATGTGGTTATTATCGACACGGACAGTCGTTTTGATAGTCCGGAATGTGCGAAAGCAAAGGTGCGGAAGGCTACGGAACTCCTGATGACTCTTCCCTGCGACATGTATCATAATAAGACTTGCTCTGTTTTCCGGGGGAATATTGGCGTGGAGTTCGACGAGATGCAGGATGTGCTGGGTATTTCCTGCTCCATGGTAATTCTCGGGTTTCCGGAAAACGGCAGAACCACCGTGGACGGTATTCACTATGTATACGGAAAGAAGCTGGAGGATTCGCAGTTTCGTGATGACCCTATCCATCAGATGACCACTTCATCCTTGGAGGAGATCATACATAGGCAGTCGAAACGTCCCGTAGGGCATATAACATGGCGGGATTTGAACAAAGGGCTGTCCTATGTAACGGAAAAGAAGGAACAACTCAAGAGACGGTGTGCTTATGTGATTTTTGATATCAGGAATCAGGAAGATCTGAAACTGGCGGCACTTGCGGTGTCGGAGGAAAGAAATATCTGCGGCAGTTCCGCTATCGGAGAGGAGCTGCCTTATGCCATTGCCGGCGGGTACAATGGCGTGGAAGAATCGGTTCTGCTCCTGTCGGGTTCTCTGACAAAACAGAGCATAGCGCAGACGGCATATATGAAAGAGCGGGGGTATTCTGTGTTGGAATTTCCGGCTTATGAGATTTATGAAGAAAAAGAACTGGAGAAGAAGGTATGTGCATTGACGGAAACAATCATTCAGGCAATGCAGGACAAAGGTATCTGTCTTCTATATACATCCAACCGTCCGGAAGAAGTGGATAAGATCAAGAGGAAAGGCGAAGAATTAGGGCTTTCTGATGAACAAATAGGAAGACGTATTTCGGGAACCATGTGCCGGATTGCCAGACGGGTATTGGAGACGAGTGGTTGTCGGAAGCTGGTGGCGGCGGGAGGCGATACGTCCGCGGCGATTGCGGAGGAACTGAAGATTTACCGTATGGATATGGTTCGAGAGATTGAAACGGGGCTGCCGCTTATGAAAGGAAAGACGGCGATTGGCGCCTTAGACCTTGTGCTGAAATCGGGAAGCTTCGGCAGTGAAGCTTTTCTGGAAAAGGCGGCGAGGGAAGTGCAAAAACAGTAGAACGAAAGGATAATCAGAATGGATCATTTAGAACGTTTGACGAAGCGGTATCCTGTGCTTGCGGGAATGAAAGGCGAGATAAAGCAGGTATATGGAATCATAAAAGACAGCTACGAAAACGGCGGAAAGCTGTTGGTCTGCGGGAATGGCGGAAGTGCGGCGGATTCAGATCATATCGTGGGGGAACTGATGAAGGGTTTCTACAAGCAGAGAAAGCTTTCGACGGAAGAAAAGGAGCGTTTTGGCGAACAGGGCGATAAGCTTCAAGGGGCTCTGCCGGCCATAGCGCTGACCCAGCACGGCGCTCTTTCCACCGCATTCTTAAATGATGTGGATCCTGAAATGGTGTTTGCCCAGCAGGTCTACGGATACGGCAGGGAAGGCGATGTGTTTTTGGGACTGAGCACTTCTGGGAATTCCGGAAATGTGGTTTCGGCGGCAAAGGTGGCGAAGGCAAAAGGGATAAAAGTTATTACTATGACGGGAAGGGATGGCGGAAAGCTGAGAGAACTAAGCGACGTGTGCTTGATTGTTCCGGCTCGGATGACGGCGGATATTCAGGAATTTCATCTTCCTATTTATCATGCTCTGTGCGCGATGCTGGAAGAGCATTTTTTCCCCGGCGAATGAAGAAGGAGTGTGGTATGGAACAAGAATACAGAGAATTGCGGGAAAAGCTATGTGAGACGGCCCGGCTCTTGTATGAGAGGGGACTTGTCAGCGGCACTGACGGCAACATCAGCGTCAGAGCGTCGGAGGATGCTATGTTGATTACGCCTTCCGGAGTGAGTAAAAGAGAACTTGAGCCTGCCTCTTTGATTGTGCAGAAGTTGGATGGCACGATTGTTTCGGGAAGGGGTAAATCCTCCAGAGAGGCAAAACTTCATGCGGCAATCTATCGTATAAGAACGGAGATTGGCGCGGTGGTGCATACCCATCCTGCGGCGGCCACTGCTTTTGCGATGTGTGGGCAGACGCTTCCGGACAATTGTCTTGTCGAGGTGCCGGCGGTAATCGGTAAAATCGCGTTGGCAGGCTATGCTCCGGCAGGGTCTGGGAAACTTGCAGAAAATGTGAGAATGGCGGCGGTGGACAGCGATGTGATCTTTATGCAGAATCATGGCGTTGTCACCTGCGGAAAAGATTTGACAGCGGCTTTCAACAAGATGGAGATGGTGGAAAATGCAGCAAGGACAATCTGCTATGCGAAACTGCTTGGCGGGATCAGGGAATTTTGAATGTGAGAGAAGAAAAACGTGAATTTGAAATTTCGGATGGCGAAATGGAGACTAGTTATGAAACAAAAATATCAGGATGAAACGCTAAGTTTTAAAGAACGGGCGGAAGATCTGGTGGCGCAGATGTCGGTGGAGGAATGCGCTTCCCAGATGCTTTTTGAAGCGCCAAAAATAGAACGGCTGGGAGTGCAGAGTTTTAACTGGTGGAATGAGGCGCTGCATGGGGCGGCTCGTTCCGGCATGGCAACCGTATTTCCACAGGCCATCGGCATGGCATCCGCCTTTGATGAGGAACTGACGGAAAGGATTGCGGACGTGGCAGCCACGGAGGGACGGGCCAAATATAATACTTTCCGTAAATATGAGGATTATGGTATTTATAAAGGCATTACTTTCTGGAGCCCGAATGTGAATATCTTCCGAGACCCCAGATGGGGACGGGGGCAGGAGACTTACGGCGAAGACCCGTACCTTACGGGGAAACTGGGCGCGGCCTTTGTGCGGGGGCTTCAGGGAAAAGATGAACGATACTTAAAGACTGCTGCATGCGCCAAGCATTTTGCGGTTCACAGCGGACCTGAGGGACTTCGTCATGAATTTGACGCCAAGGCTTCACCACAGGATATGGCGGAAACTTATCTGCCGGCTTTCAGGGAGTTGGCAGAAGCCGGTGTGGAAGGATTTATGGGAGCGTATAATCGCACGAACGGGGAACCCTGCTGCGGGAGCAAGACGCTGATGGTAGAACTCCTGCGGGAGAAATGGGGCTTTGACGGTTACTTTACTTCAGATTGCTGGGCGATTGCGGATTTTCATCTGCACCATTATGTAACGAAAACGCCTACGGAGTCGGTGGCATTGGCGTTGCAAAACGGCTGTGACCTAAACTGCGGCAACACGTATGCCTATATTCTAAAGGCGCTGCAGGAAGAAAAGGTCACGGAAGAAGAAGTCCGCAGATCCTGCGTCAGACTGATGACCACCCGCATGAAGCTTGGCATGTTTGATGAGAAAACACCTTTTGATGATATTGATTACACAGTGATCGACTGTGAAGCCCATCGTGCATTGAATCTGGAAGCAGCCAGAAAATCTCTGGTGCTGTTGAAGAATAATGGTATTTTGCCGCTTGATAAAAGGAAGCTGAAGAATGTAGCGGTGATTGGTCCGAACGCAGATTCTGTGGCGCCTTTAAATGGAAATTATCATGGAACTGCCAATGAGTATCATACGGTTCTTAAGGGAATCAGGGAAGCTTTACCTGATGTAAGGGTGAATTATTCCAAAGGGTGTCATCTGTATGAATATAAACTGGAGGATCCGGGATATTCCGGGGATTGTCTGGCGGAGGTTAAGGAGCAGACGGATTTGGCGGATGTGGTGATACTGGTGGTAGGTATGGACGAGACGATAGAAGGAGAAGAAATCATCGGCAAGGAAGGCTTTACCGGGGATAAGAAGGATCTGCTCCTGCCCAAGAGCCAGAGAGATTTGATCAAAACCGTCTGTGAAAGAGAAACGCCTGTCGTATTGGTAAATATGACGGGCAGCGCCATTGATTTTGAAGAAGGGTGCAAGGCTGATGCTATTATACAGGCATGGTATCCCGGGGCTATGGGCGGCAAAGCGATAAGTGATTTGATTTTCGGAGAATATTCCCCTTCGGGAAAACTTCCCGTAACTTTTTATAAAAATACGAATAAACTGCCTGATTTTGAAGATTACAGTATGGAAAACCGGACGTATAAGTTCTTTCGTGAGGAGCCATTGTATCCGTTCGGTTACGGTTTGGGATATACCACCTTTGCCGTTGCGGATATGAAGGCTGATCAATCGAAATTCCGACCGGGAGAAGGAGTAACAGTAAGCTTTAAGATAAGAAATACGGGTGATATGGAAGGCGATGAAATAGTACAGATATATGTACGTGACGAGGAAGCCAGCGTCAGAGTGCCGGTGCATAAGCTTTGCGGTATGAAGCGCATCACCCTCAAACCGGGAGAAGAACAGGAGGTTTCCATTATTGTGGATGGCGCTTTGTTTGCCGTGATTGATGAAAACGGAGAAGCTGTCTATGAACCGGGATATTTTACGCTGTTTGCCGGAGGGTGCCAGCCTGATGATTACAGTCGACAGCTTGGCGGCGTAGAACATGGCAGCGTCAGGGTGGAAATGACAATTCTTTGAGAAGCGTGGTTTTTCTCTACGAAAATCATATAATTAAACTTAATATAATTATGAGAATTATAATGAAATACAAAACGAGAGGAATGGAAATGAAATAAATGGTAAAAATATACTAAATAACTAAATATATGTATTGTTAACAAAAAATATTAGTGTAAACTATGCATAATAATGAAAAATGCAATTATTAAACAAAATTTCATTAATTGGATTGACAAGAAATATATCACGGTATATACTTAAAAAAACAAAGGGGAATAAGACTTTGTTTTCGGAGAATAATTAAATAAAATTTAACTCAGGAGGAAAGGATATGAAAAAAAGGAGATTAATCGGATTATTGTTGGCGACCGTCCTTGGCGTGACAAGCCTTGCGGGCTGCGGAAACACGAATTCCGCAAGCGGCGGAGGCTCCGGAGCGACAGGCGGAGAAACCCAGACTGCAGATGCGGCAGAGAACACAGAAAGTGCTGACGCAGCAGGGAGCGAGAGTTCTGATACGGCTGCTTCCGGTGAAAGAATTAAACTTGAGGTCTGGGACTGGTGGGGAGACGGCCAGTATAAATATGTTATCGAACAGCTTTGTCAGAATTTTAATGAATCTCAGGATAAATATGAAGTGGTGCATGTAAACTATCCTTGGGGTGACGTGTGGACCAAGGCGCTTGCGGCAACGGCAGCGGGCAATCCGCCTGATATCATTATTCAGGATATCCGTACCGTGACGCACAGAGGTCAGGCGAATCAGGCAACCGATCTTACCGATCTGATCGCAAAGGAAGGAGAGGGCTTTACCGATCAGTTTTATCCGCAGTTGATGGACGCTATGATTTATGACGGCAAAGTATATGGACTTCCGTATGTAACAGATACAAGAATCCTATACTATGATAAGGATGCTTTCGCAGAGGCCGGACTGGATCCGGAGGCTCCGCCACAGACTTGGGACGAGCTGGTAGAGTATGCAAGAAAGTTAGATGTTCAGAAAGAGGACGGCTCGTATGAGCGTCTTGGCTTCTATCCCGGCACGCTTGAGTGGAATGCATGGGCATTTAGTGCAGATGGCAAGGATTATACGGATGCGGATGGAAACGTAACCGTAAACACACCGGAAAAGGTAGAGCTGTTTGAAAACATTTATACAGATTTCTATGAATATTACGGAAAGAAGGAATTGGACAGCTTCTCCGCAGAATTCGGCAGCGGCATGACGAATCCTTTCGTTGCCGGCAAGGTTGCTATGTGGGTGAACACACCTACTGAGTTTACTAAGGTTCGTGACTTTGCACCGGAGAAGAATTATGGCGTTGCGCTGATGCCTGCGTTAAAAGAAGGCGGCGAGCATTATTCATGGGGCGGCGGCTTCTCAGTGGAAATTCCTTACGGCGCAAAGGACGTAGAAGGTTCATGGGAGTTCGCTAAATTCATTACAAGCAAAGAGTCGCAGGTATACTGGGCGTCTCAGGTATATGACACGGTTGCGAACATCGAAGCGTCTCAGGATCCTTCCCTGATGGAGATACCTGTATTTGAGGCAGCGCTGGAGGCAATGCCTACTACAGTGGTTACTCTCGACAGGCTGACAGCACCCGGCGCATCAGACATTGTGCTTCCTTATCTCGATGAGATCATTCTTGGAAACAAGACTCCGCAGGAAGCTTTGGATGAGGCGCAGGCTCAGGTAGAACAGCTTGTTAACGACAACAAATAATCAGGATTTTTAACCGGACTGCAGGCGATCATTCTTATACGGATGATCGCCTGCAGTCCGGAACAATCACAAGGTTGTTTTATATGGTACAGGCAATTGTGATAACGTGAGGAATGGGAAATATGAAGCGTGGTATGACAAAAAGGGAAAAGAAAGAAGCGCGTGCAGGATGGCTGTTTATCAGTCCGTGGCTCATCGGGTTTACCTGTCTTACGGGAGGACCGCTGTTGTTTTCGCTGTACGCATCATTTACCAATTACAACATGACCTCCAGAATGGATTTTATCGGACTGGATAATTATATCAGAATGTTTATGAAGGATCCTGTATTCTGGAAGTCTCTGGGGAATACGCTTTACTATGTGCTGCTGGCAGTTCCCAGTTCTTGTGTGTGCGCTATTTTTCTGGCGACACTGCTGAACCGGAAGGTAAAGGGGACGTCTGTTTTCAGAATGCTGTTTTACCTGCCGACGGTTCTCTCCGGTGTGGCGGTATACCAGCTCTGGATCCAGCTTCTGGCGCCGCAAAGCGGTTTGATCAACTCCGCCCTGCGGCTGATTGGAATCGAGGGTCCTTCTTGGCTGGCAGATCCTTCGTGGACAAAGCCTTCTCTTGTGATGATGAGGGTGTGGGCGTTGGGAACCAGTATGCTTTTGTATTTATCATCCATGAATTCGGTATCAAAGGATTTATATGAAGCGGCAGATATCGACGGCGCCTCCTTTTTACAGAAATTCAGAAAGATTACGCTGCCACAGATATCTCCTATTATTTTCTTTGATATTATCACCAATATGACGGGAGCATTTCAGGTATTTCAGGAAGCGCTGGTCATGAGCAAGAACGGAAAGGGAGATCCGGCGGGATCGTTGCTCTTTTACAATCTGCACATTTATGATGAAGCATTTACCAGATACAATATGGGGTATGCTTCAGCGATGGCTTGGTTCCTTCTGGTGATCGTTATGGCGATCACGCTGATCAATCTGGTTGCGTCAAAATATTGGGTTCATACGGAAGAAGGTGAGACTTAATGAGTGGAAAGGAACATGCAATAGTGAAAGGTGGTCTGACAAGCAGAAAAAGAAAAAAACAAATATTGAATACGATCTGCTTTCTTCTCTTGGCTGCGGCGTCCCTGACAGTTATTATGCCTCTGTGGTTTATGGTTTCCACTGCTCTTAAGAGTATGGATGAGATTTTCACTTATCCCATTACCTGGTATCCTCATAATCCCATATGGAGTAATTTTAAGGATGCATGGATCAGTGCGGATTTCACAAGATGGTTTTTTAATTCCGTATTTGTGGCGGGGTTTGCCATTCTGGGCGGTGTACTTGCCAATTCATTGGTGGCTTACGGATTTGCAAAGATTAGATTTCCGGGAAGGAATATTTTGTTTACCATTATTCTGGGCACCATGATGATTCCGGAGTTTGTGACTATGATTCCGCAATATGTGCTGTATGCCAAATTGGGATGGGTGGGTACTTATCTGCCGCTGATCGTTCCGCAGTTCATGGGATCGGCATACTTCATTTTTATGCTGCGGCAGTTTTATGCGAGCATTCCTAATTCGGTGATCGAGTCGGCGCAGATGGACGGAGCCTCGCACTTTTGTATCTGGAGAAAGATCATGCTGCCTATGGCGAAACCTGCTATCGTGACGGTAGTGGTTCTTTCCTTTAACTGGAGTTGGAATGATTTCTTAAAGCCTTTGTTGTATTTGACGGACACTAAGAGCTTTACGCTACAGATTGGTCTTAAAATTTTTGTGAGCCAGTCAAACACGCAGTGGAATTACCTGATGGCGGCATCATGTATCGTGCTTTTACCTATTATCATAGTGTTTATGTGCCTGCAGAAGTATTTTACGGAAGGAATGAATCTGGGAGGCGCGGTAAAAGGTTAAAATTTCAATTTTTTTTCCTTTTTGACAAAATATAAAGTATAATATTATAAATTGCATTTATATAGATACGCTTTTATAAAAAGGAAAAGAGAAGAGATGACAGAGCAGAATAATCAAAATAATCAGGTACAGCTTAAAAACTATAACAGAAGAACGGTTTTGAATTACATCAGAAAAAACGGGACGGCTACCAAGGCGGGACTTGCTTCCGTAACGGGGCTTACCTTCATGGCGATCAAAAAGATTCTGGCTGAACTGGAAGAACTGAATCTGGTCAGAAACGATCAGATGGAGACGACGGGTGTCGGAAGAAAAGCAGTGTCCTATGCCATCAATGAAAATTATCGTTACAGCATCGGTATACATATCAACAAGTTTGTTACCGGAGTGGTTCTCATGAATCTGCAGGGGCAGGTGATCGCAAGAGAAAACTATTCCATGGACAAAGAATTCTCGGGGCAGAATGAATTTGTGGATATGTTGATTCGGGCTGTGAACCTTGTCATAGAAAGTTCCGGTATCGGCAGAGACAAAATTCTGGGAATCGGTGTGGGTGCGCCCGGTCCGATAGATTATGAGAACGGGATCATACTGACGCCGCCCAATATGCCTATTCTGAATTATCTTCCTTTGCGGGAAATTTTGGAAGAGAATACGGGCTTTCCGGTTTTCATAAGTAAAGATACCAATGTGATCGCTTTCGGGGAGTACTGGTGCGGAGAGGCGAAGGATTGTAATACGTTAGTCTATGTGGATGTAGATATGGGCATCGGAAGCGGGCTCATTATAGACGGCAAACTGAATATCGGCGCAAACGGTGTTGCAGGAGAATTTGGTCATATAACGGTAGATATCAATGGTCCTCTTTGCAATTGCGGCAACAAGGGATGCTTGGAGGCAGTCAGTTCCGGAATAGCGGTGCTGAAAACTCTGAGCCGGCAATTGGATAAGGAAGAGAAACATCCTCTTTATCATAAGCGGAATGAGCTGGTCATTGAAGATGTGTTTGAGATGGCGAAGAAAAAGGATATGCTGACGATGTCTATTCTGAACCAGTCGGCATTTTATATGGGGGTTGCCGTCAGCAGCCTGATCAATATTCTCGATCCGGAGATTGTGGTCATGGGAGGAATACTGATCCAGAGATATCCCATGTATTTTGACATCGTGAAAGACGTGGCAGACCAAAGAAAGGTGAAGGGAGCAAAAGAAAACAGAATGCTCATCTCTTCATTGAAAGAAAGCGCAGGTGTGATAGGAGCCGGAGAAATTGTTGCGGACAATTTTTTCAATAAACGGGTAAATGATGTATTCATGAAAAATTAAATGATGGGAGATTGTTATGTTTCAGAGCAGAAGAGCGACTCAGCGCAGGGATAAAGAAATTGTTTGGGATGGCGGAGTAGTTGTTCTGCTTTCTTCATGTCCTAAGGAGGAGAAAGCAGAAGAACTGAACGTGTATTGTAAGGAAGATACGGCGCTCATCTGTCCGGAAGGACAAATAAATGTACGGGAACCCAGCTTTGGCCCCCAGAGATATTATGATGCAAAGGAAGGACTGACATATGAACTTAAGTTTCCGGGGACTTTAGCAGCGACGGTCCTCTATCAGCATAAGGACTGGTGGATCAGGCCTGCTTTTATCAAGAATCTTTCCGAAACGCCGGACAGGACCCAGTTGATTCTTTTCAGGAAGGAAGAAGTCTATTTTGTGCTGCTTGCGGTCTGTGGAGAGGTGTGCAGGACCGATATGCGAGGGAAAGATCATGACAGTCTCCTGATACGGATGGCACCGGGAGCAGGGAACCGGAACCGTCTTACGGATCTCAGTCTTGTGATTGCCGCGGGGGAGAATCCTTACCGCTGCTGTGAAAGGGCAGTGGAGGATGCATTGCGATATCTGGGCAGGGAATCCATGCTCAGAAAGCACAGGAGCTATCCTGAGATGTTTGAGTATTTTGGCTGGTGTAGCTGGGACGCCTTTTATCATCAGGTATCTCATCAGGGTATCTTAGATAAAATGCAGGAATTTAGGACAAAGAAGATTCCGGTGAAATGGGTGCTGGTTGACGACGGTTGGCTTTCGGCAGATTATGAAGAGCAGACGCTGACAGATCTGGATGCGAGGAAAAGCCAGTTTCCGTATGGGCTCTATGGCTGTGTACAGGAATTGAAGAAAGAATACGGCATTGATAAAGTCGGGGTTTGGCACGCGGTTATGGGCTATTGGAACGGGGTGAGAGAGGGTACGGCCGCCCATGCCGCATTGCAGGCGGGGATTAAGGCTCTTCCTGACGGAAGGCTTGTACCGGCGCCGGCGGCGGACAAGGCATTTCTGTTCTATGAGCGGTGGCATGATTATTTAAGGAACCATTGCGGGATTGACTTTGTGAAGGTGGACGGGCAGAGCGCCATCTCTTTGGCATACGGCGGTATGGAGACTTACGGGGAAGCCAGCAGAGAGATACAGAAAGGCCTGAACGCTTCGGCGGCGCTTCATTTCGAGAACCGTATCATTAACTGCATGGGCATGGCAAGTGAGGATATGTGGAACCGTCCTTCCGGCGCTGTTGCCAGAAGCAGCGATGATTTCGTGCCGAATGAACAAAACGGGTTTCGGGAGCATGTGATTCAGAATGGCTATAACAATCTGCTTCAGGGACAGTTCTACTGGGGAGACTGGGATATGTTCTATACCGATCATACGGAAAACCGTTGCAATTCCATGCTGCGGGCAGTCAGCGGCGGACCCGTGTATGTCAGCGATAAGGTGGGGGAAACGGATCCCGCTTATCTATGGCCGCTGATCAGGAAAGACGGCAGAGTGATCCGTTGCGACGGTGTGGGAATGCCTACGATGGACTGCCTGTTAACAGATCCTTTGACAAGCAGGAAACCGTTAAAGATATGGAACCGTTTCGGAGCGTATTACGTGGTGGCGGCTTTCTCAATCCATCAGGAAGAAGCGCAGTGCGAGGGAGCCATCAGCGTACAAGATATCCCCGGGTTATGCGGAAACAAATGGCTGGTCTATCATTGGTTTAAACAGAAGATTTCCCCTTTGGAAGAAGGTAGTGAAACGGCTGTAAGTCTTGCCGCCGGGCAATCAGAACTGTATCTGATCCTGCCCGATGGGGAAGTGCAGATGATCGGTATTCTGGAGAAATATATCGGACCCGGCTGCGTCAGCAGATTATGGGAGCACAAGGACTCCGTCGGTGTCCTCGTATCAGAGCCGGGAACTTTCGGTTTCGTTGCAAGGAGGAAACCTGCACGCGTACTGGTAGACGACAGCGAGCGGGAATGTGAACTGACGAAAGGCGGATTGTACACCGTGAAGATTATGGAAGAAAACAGCGTGGTGGAACTGTGTTTTCTTTAGTCGTCGAAATGCGCGGCGTCTCATTGATTTGCAACAGCGTCCCATGAATTTGCAACAGTGTCTATGAATTTGCAATGGAGCGAAGCTTAATTTAGGAAAGGGAAAGATGACATGTTTTATATTGGAATAGATATCGGCACCACCTCTATTTGCGGGGTGCTGTATGATCCTGCGCACGATCAGGTTGTAAAAGAACTTCATGGACAGAATCGGTTCCTGCAGGGAGACGGCTTCAGGCAGGATCCGGAGGAAATCGTAAGAATTTCCCGCAACCTGCTGGATGAGCTGCTTGAGGGTGTCGGTTTGGAAGAAGAGATAAATCCGGGTCACGAGGAGAACTGCAGACCACAGGTCGGAGGAATCGGTATTTCTTCCCAGATGCACGGAATATTGTACGTGGACCGGGAAGGAAAGGCGGTAAGTCCTTTCTATACATGGAAAAATGAGTGGGGCAATGAAAGTTACCGGGAAGGAAAATCTTATGCGGAGTATTTGTCTAAACAGACAGGGATGTCCTTGTATTCCGGTTACGGTAGTGTGACCCATTTCTACCTGCAAAGGAAGGGGATGATTCCTGAAGAAGCGGCGGCTTTCGTGAATATCGGCGACTATTTTGCCATGAAGCTTACGGGCACCAAAATACTTCCGACGGATGTGACCATAGCCGCCAGCTTTGGCGGTCTTGACTTAGCAAGGCGTCAGTTCGCTCTTTCGGTCATGGAAGCAGCGGGCGTCGATATATCCTATTATCCGGAAGTTGTGGAGGAAAAAGTGACGGGAAACTATCAGGGAGTGCCGGTAGTTTGTGCCGTTGGAGATAATCAGACCAGCTTTCTTGGCGCTGTCGGGGACAAAGTAAGAAGCGTCAGCGTGAATGTGGGGACAGGTTCTCAGGTCTCGGTATTTTCCGATAAGCTGTATGAGACGGGTAAGGGGGAGGTACGTCCTTTTCCGGGAGGAGGCTGGCTGTATGTAGGAGCCTCGGTGAACGGAGGGAAGGCATACGAAAGACTGGCGGTGTTGATAGAGGAGATTCTTACTTCCTTCGGCGTCTCTATAGGTCGGGAAACCGTGTATGAGATCATGGAACGTCTCGGCAGGACCAAGAAAGAAACAACTCTGCGGGTTCTTCCGGCGCTTTACGGAGGAAGAAAGCGTATCCGGGAAGAGACGGTAAGGGAGAATATACAGGAAGAGAGCGTGAAGGAGAACATACCGGAGGAGATTGTACGGGAGGACAGAGAGGACATGGCATCAGGCATTTTCGGACTGAAGGAAGAGAATTTTCACATATCCGATCTGATAAGGGGATTTGTGTCAGGTATGGCAGGGGAATTGTACGGATTGTATCAGGACCTGCCGGAAGAACTTCGGAGTGGAAAGACCGGTATCATAGCGTCGGGAAACGGTATCAGGAAGAACCCGCTGTTAAAGGAAGAGATAGAGAAGATCTATAAGCTGCCGGCAGCGTTTACCGATAGGAAAGAGGAAGCTGCCACAGGTGCGGCAATCTGGGCAGAGACATTGATCAGAAACAGAAAAGATTGAGGATCAGACAAGGAGGTAGCCATGAAAAATAAAATTATGCTGATCACTTATGCGGACAGCTTCGGGAAGAATCTGAAAGAATTAAAGGAAATGGTGGATACTTATTTTAAGAGAGAAGTAAGCGCCATTCATATACTGCCTTTCTTTCCCTCTTCAGGTGACCGGGGGTTTGCGCCTATGGATTATACCAAGGTAGATGAGAAATTCGGTGACTGGGAGGATATTCAGGCCCTTGCGAAGGACTATGAACTAATGTTTGACTTTATGATCAACCATCTGTCCAGAAGAAGTCCGGAGTTTCTTGATTTCATTGAGAAACACGACGATTCCGCATATGCGGACATGTTTCTCAGGTTCCGGAATTTCTGGCCGGGAGGGGAGCCCACCGTAGAACAGGTAGATCTTCTGAATAAGAGAAAACCGTGCGCGCCCTGTGAGGAGATTACCTTTGCGGACGGGACTACGGAGAAAATCTGGTGTACCTTCGATGATGAGCAGATGGACCTTGATCTGAGCAGGCAGGTGACCTGGGATTACGTGGAGAAGACGCTGCGGTTTTTGATGGATCACGGGCTTTCTCAGCTTCGGCTGGACGCTTTCGCTTTCGCCACCAAGAAGATCGACACGACTTGTTTCTTTCTGGAACCGGAGATCTGGGAGATGATGGACCGGATTCAGAAAATATTGGATGAAAAGAATATTCCCATGCTGCCCGAGATTCACGATCATTACTCCGTGCAGATGAAAATTGCGGATCACGGTTATGCCATATACGATTTTGTATTACCGGTGATGGTGCTCCATACCCTCTATACGGGGAGCGGTGCGAGGATGAAGCATTGGCTGTCCATCTGTCCTAAGAATCAACAGACTACGCTTGATACGCACGATGGGTTGGGAACCGTGGACGTGGTGGACTTGCTGAGTCCGGAGCAGTTGCAGGGCGTCATCGAACAGACGGAGAAGTACGGTGCGAATTTCAAGTGGGATTACAGCGCAGGCTCCACCGGGAAAAAAATTGTATACCAGATTAATTGTTCTTACTATTCTGCCGTAGGGGAAAATGACGACGCTTATCTTCTGTCAAGAGCCTTGCAGTTCTTTACACCGGGCATTCCACAGGTGTATTATATGGGACTTCTGGCGGGAGAAAATGATTATGAACTGATGGAGCGGACCAATTATGACAGAAATATCAGCCGTCATGATTATACGGTGGAGGAAATCCGGGAACACGTGAAGAAACCGGTGGTACAGAAGCTGTGCAGACTGATGCAGTTTCGAAACGAATATCCCGTGTTTGACGGGGAAATGACGGTGCATGATACGGCGGACGATATGATACGGATTACATGGCAGGAGGGAACATTTAAGGCTACACTGACAGCGCGGCTTCGGGAGAACGGTTTTGATATCGTTTATCTGGATCAGGACGGCAGAGAAAGAACGCTGACTCTTGAAGAGGATTTTGTGTGGAATGAATAGTTTGTGTAGAGTGAAAAAAGAGTGGCGGACGGAATACCTTCTTATGGATAATACTTTTCAAGGAGTATGCCGAGCAATGGAACTGGCAGGTCGGGGGAAGGATGTCATACTGGCTGTGGAAGAAACCTATCCGGCGGCGAATATCTGCGGACAATGTCTGTACCGCAGGCAGGAGGTTCCGGAAGGCTTTTTCCCGGAGGAATGTTTTGCCGGTGACGTAATGGTTCCGGACAGGTGCAAGCGGTATCTGGAGGAACGCTGCATGAAGGCAGGCGTGAGACTTTATTACGGTCTGTATTTTGTGGAAGAAGCGGTTGACCAGTGCAGTCAGAGAGACGGAGACGCAGAGTCGGATGTGGATCTTCGGGTAGTACGTCTGGCGGGAAAGGGCGGTCTGGTGTCCGTTGTATGCAGGTGTGTGGAATGGCGACCGGAAGAGACCGATTTAGAAGGCAGGCTGTCTTTGCGGGCGTGGATGAGAGATGCAAGGGATGAAACCTGTGGACTGGCGGAGGCTTTCATTCACTATAACCGGGAAAAATCTCCGGCGGAAAATCTGCTGTTGCTGAGACGGGAATTACTTGCAAAATTCCAAAGAATACGGAAAGAGAAGCCGTATCTTGTACTTGGCAGGTTTGCCGACCGGTGGGGCGGCAGGTTGGAAAGTGGGAACGCAGTGCCGGGAAAAGCCGATGTGATCGTAGCCGGCGGCGGCACGGCAGGCGCGATGGCGGCGTTGTATGCGGCAAGGGGCGGTGCAAGGACGGTTCTGTTTGAACCCATGTACGATTTGGGCGGCACCTCTACGATAGGCGGCGTGAACGCATATTGGTTCGGTGCATCCTTCGCCGATACGAAAGAAGTGGATGAAAGGGTGGACATGCTGTGCGATAGCTGCGGCATAGATCGACCTGCCGGCATGTTTGGCAGATACGACGCATTTCATGGAGGTATCAAGGGGCTGGTGCTTTTGGAACTCTGCCTGCAGGCAGGGGTGGAGGTACGCTTCGGCAGACTGGTTTACGATGTGATCAGAGACAAGGGGCGCGTCGCAGGAGTGATATGCGCCGGCAGAAGAGGTAAAGAAGTCTGTTATGGCAGGCTTGTCATTGACGCTACCGGGGACGGGGATCTTGCCGCTGAGGCAGGGGCGGATGTCCTATATGGGGCGGAGCGCGACGGCTTTACCTACTGGGGTTCTTTAGCCCAGTACAGCGGTCCTGACAGTTACCGGAATAATTTCTCTTCCATGGTGAGACTGGATGACGAGGAGGATTTTACCGACTTTATCATTGCCGGCAGAAGGAGAGGCGGCAGCGACCTGTTTGACCACGGCTCTTATGTGAGCGTCAGGGAAAGCAGGCATATCCGAGGTGAACATGTCATTGGTTTACAAGATGTGTGTATGTTCCGGACTTATGAGGACGGCATTTATACCTGTTTCTCGAATTACGATCCCAAAGGAAAACTGGATGCGGATGCTGTTTACTGCGGTTATTTGGTGCCTCAGATGAAAATGCAGGTTCCGCTTGGAGCCTGTCTTCCGGTAGAGTGTGAGGGAAAGAGGATAGAAGGACTTATCGTGGCGGGCAAGGCTATTTCTGTCGATCACAATGCATTTCCCGGTCTTCGAATGCAGCGTGATCTGATGCATCAGGGAGCGGTGCTGGGGCTTCTGGCAGCGAGGGCGGTGTCGGAAGGATTGGACGTGGATAAGCTGCCTCCGGCGCAGTGCCGTCATTGGATTGAGGAGGCGACAGGAGATTCCCTGACCCTTCCCTGTGGGAAAAGCTTTGGCAGCCTGCGGGAAGCGGCGGATTTCATCGGAAAAGGAGAACGGACGCACTGGATTGACGTGCCTTTTACTTATGAGGAAAAGAAAGTCAGCCCGCTGCTCGCACTGGTGTATGGAGAAAGAGAAGCGGCACGCCGGGCGATTCGTGAGAGAATTGAGGCTGAAACCAAAAGAGCAGAAAGAAGAGAGTGGAATACGGCAGACGGCAGCGAGCAGCAGGAAGTGCTCCTGACCCTGAAAAAGCTTGCCTTGTTCCACGGTGCGGATGAGTATACCGAGGAAATAGAGGCGCATATATTGCGCAAGCTTTCGGAAAGCGCACCTTTGCTGCCGGAAAGAAAAGGCTCCTGCATGTGCGCTCAGCTTCTGCCTGACCATGGGGTGATGCCGGAGGCGGTTTATGAGTTGAACCTTTTATCCCACGGAAAGAGTTTTACCATGAAGCCTTACGTGCTTGTGACGGACAGACTGGCGGAGGGTGAGAGGGACTATGAAGCGGTCAGGAAAGGGATTTTCACATATATGGAATCCGTTGCCTATGCCGGGGAACACAGCAAAAGGAAGGAATTTATCCCGCTTCTTTACAGGCTTACTAATTTACCGGAATTTGAAGAGGCTTTTGCATACGAGAATAGGGTTGCACTGATGAGCCAGAGATGGCAGATGTTGTGGGTGGTTTTAAACAGAACCCTTCTCCTTCTGGGAAGTAGGGAAGGATATAAGGGGCTAGAGCGTGCCCGGGAAAGTAACAGTGCGGCGATCAGAATCGGGGCAGAGAAGGCGCTTGCAGAAGGAATTGGAATAGAAGACGAAAGGACGATGATATAACTATGAAAAAGGATAAGAAATTATATATGATAGGAAATTCACATATCGACCCCGTGTGGATGTGGCGGTGGCAGGAAGGATTTCAGGAAATCAAAGCAACATTCCGTTCCGTGCTGGATCGGATGAAGGAATATGATGATTTTATTTTCACAGGCAGTTCCGCCTCCTTCTACGAATGGGTGGAGGAAAATGACCCCGCCATGTTTGAGGAAATCAAAGGGCGGATAGCGGAAGGACGCTGGGTGATTGAAGGCGGTTGGTGGATCCAGCCCGACTGCAATGCGCCCTCGGGAGAATCCTATGTGCGTCAGGGACTTTACGGACAGAAATATTTTGAGGAGAAATTCGGCGTGAAGGCGGTGTGCGGTTATAACGTGGACAGCTTCGGACATAACGGCAATCTTCCTCAGATCTTGCAGAAGTCCGGCATGGATTATTATGTGTTCATGCGCCCCGGCAGGCACGAAAAGGGTCTGGATGGCGAGACTTTCCTATGGAAATCCGCAGACGGTTCGCAGGTGAAGGCATTTCGTATTCCGTTTGAATACTGTACATGGCCGGAGGAAATCGAGGAACATGTCAAGCGGTGCGCAGGGGAGATCAAGAATCCCGGCAACGGTATCATGTGCTTTTACGGTGTGGGTAATCATGGCGGCGGTCCTACCAAAAGAAATATTGAAAGCATTCGGGAAATGAATCAAAGAGAAGATATGCCGGAACTTATTTTTGCTTCCCCCGCAGATTATTTCAGGGATGTGGAGCGGTCAGACCGAATCATTCCGGTGGTGACAGGAGAATTGCTTCACCATGCAAGCGGCTGTTACAGTGCCCATAGTGAAGTAAAGACATTGAACAGAAGGGCGGAAAACAGGCTCCGTATGGCGGAAAAGCTTTCGGTTATGGCAAAGACCCTGTCCGGTGGGAAATATAACAAGGATGAACTCACCAAGGCGTGGAAAGTGGCGTTGTTCAATCAATTCCATGATATTCTGGCAGGCACCAGCTTAGAAGAAGCTTATGTGGATGCCAGAGAGGATTATGACTACGCCCTGCATATAGCGGGAAGGCAGTTAAACAGCGCATTGCAGTCTATCAGCTTTCACATTGATATTCCGATGGAGGAGGGTATGAAGCCCTTGGTGGTGATGAACCCCAATGCTTTTGAGACGATGGCGGAGGTGGCGGTGGAATCCCTCGCTCTGAAAGAAGATACTGTGCTGTTAGACGAGGAGGACAATCAGATTCCCTACCAGCTTGTGCAGTCCAAGGCTTCCAGCAACGGAAGATGCCGGATTGTCTTTGTGGCGAAACTGCCTTCTCTGGGCTGGCGCACCTACCGCTTTGCAGTGAGGGCAAAAGGGAAACAGTTTGAAAATGTAAGTTCGACCCAGACCAGTGCAGAGAATAAATGGTTTTCTGTGAAATTCGACGAGAAGGGTTATATTTCTTCCCTGATCAAAAAGAATGACGGGACGGAATATTTTGCAGCGCCCGCGGCAGTGCCTGTGGTCATGAAAGATGAGAGCGATACATGGTCCCATGGCGTGTATATTTTCGGTGAAGAAATCGGACGGTTTGAGGCGGTCAAAGTACAGCGCATTGAGAATGGTCCCGTGAAGGCTGTCATCCGGGTTACAAGTGAGTATGGCAATTCCAGAATGTTTCAGGATTTTTCCATCTATAAAGAACTGGATTATATTTCAGTGGAAACGACGGTGGACTGGCATGAGAAAATGTCCATGCTGAAACTGCGCTTCCCTATGAATATGAATTACTTAAGAGCCAGCTATGAAATTCCCTATGGCGTTGCCCAAAGGGAGCCGAACGGGGAGGAGTTCCCGATGCAGACATGGTTTGACTTAGAAGGGGCTGCCCCCGGATTAGATACGATGATTCATGGTCTTTCCATCTTAAATGACGGCAGGTTTGCGGCTGACACGGCAGGAAAGAACGGAGAACTGACGGTGCTTCGAAGTCCTATTTATGCCCAGCACGAACCTTATGTACCCGATTCTGAATTGGAATATGTCTATCTGGATCAGGGTGTCCGGACATTTACTTACGGTATCTATCCTCATGACGGAAGCTGGGAAGAGGCGGATACCGTTAAGCGGGCAAAGATTTTGAATGAAAAGCCCATCGCCCTGTTTGAAACCTATCACAAAGGACAGCTTCCTCAGAAGAACTCTTTCTTGAGCGTAAGTGAGGACAATATTTTTGTGGAAGTGGTAAAGGAAGCGGAAGACGGAAGCGGGGATATCATTTTGCGGGCTTACGAGGTAGCAGGAAGGAACACGTCTGCAGAATGTAAGATACCTTCTTTGGGAAGAGAATTTACCCTTTCTTTTACGCCTTTTGAGATTAAAACGATGCGCCTTTCAGAAGGCAAAGAAGTAGTCTGTACCAATATGCTGGAAGAAAATATCACTTCTTCTTCCGCTCTTCAATAAAAGCAAGGATTTCACTCCGCTTCTTGACGGGAATCTGTACAACCGATCCGTCCGCCATCAGAAGGTCGCCGTTGTGACTGCAGGCTACTTGGTTTAAATTGATCAGGTAGCTTCGTCCGACCGGCAGAAAAGAATCTGTATCGCGGAACACATCTATGATATTGGAGAGACTTTCGGAAAAAGTGATCGCATCCGAAAGGGTATGCAGTATGACGGTATGTCTTCCGGTTTCAAAGAATACAATGTCGGTATAAGGAACGGTAAACTGTTTCTGTCTTACCATAAAAGTAAAATTCTGTTGAGCCTGCCGGATCAAATCGACACATCTTGCCATGGCGTTTACAAAGTGGTTATGGTCGTATGGCTTTTGCAGATAATATAAAGCGTTTACCTCATAACTGTCCATGGCATGCTCCGTGGAAGCAGTGGTAAAGATAATGCCGCCGGCATATCCCATATCACGCAGTTGTTTAGCCGTTTCCATGCCGTTTCTGCCATCCATGTAAATATCCAGAAACAAAAGAGACGGCTTGCAGACAGCCAGCTTGTAAGTATCTAAAAGTTCATCTCCGGTGGAAAAAGACATCAAGTCATATTGAAACAGCTTTTCTGACGCAAATGCATTCAAATGATGTTTCAACATAAGTAAATCACTTTCCTGATCTTCACATATGTATATCAGCATAATGTTTACTCTCCTTGTTCCTATGTTCTTAGTCTGCTCTCAAGACAGGCTATGACCTGTTTGGCAGGCGGCGACCTATTGGACACACTATAGTATATCAGATATTTTATAATAAATTGCGCATGGTTCCAAACGTAAATTATGACAATCAGGCAGTTTGGAAGACGATTAGGACTAATTTATGTAAAAAGGCTCTTTTTCAGATAAAGTAAAAATAACGTATATGATACGGATGCGTTATCGTCAGCCTGTCAGCAGGAAAGAAGGAGTCTTCATGTCATTAGTATACAATATCAGCTTTGAGACTGCGTCAGCTTTTTTTCTTGTGGTTTTATATATCTGTATGAAACTGCAGTACAGTACAAAGTCGGAGATCAACAAGGAATTTCATAAATTGACGCTGCTTGTATTATGTGCGGATGTTCTGGACGTGGCTACGGCGGTCACGATCAGTTATGCCAAAGTGCTGCCGGAATATTTAAACTTGTTTCTGAATACGGCATATTTTGTTGTGGACGCCTTGGTCGGCTATCAGTTTATGTATTATTCGAGGCTTTGTGTGGACAGAACGCCCGGAAACAGTCTTATGCTTCGTGTGAACAGACTGGTGGTCGGTATTTATTTCATGATACTTGGGATCAATCTTTTGAACGGCTGCATATTTTCCATCAGTCCGAATGGTGAGTATGTGCATGGGATATTGTACATTATGGTGTATGTACTGCCATATTATCTCATAGGATGCTCGGCATATGTCCTGCTGGCACATTTGCGGAAGTTTCATATATGGCAGAAAATTTCCGTGATTCTCTATTTACTGCTGGTATTTGTGGGGCCAGTGCTTCAACTGCTCTTTTTTCCCGATGTACTTTTGGGGCTGTTCTCGTCTGCGCTGGCGCTTATGATGATATTGTTTACGATGGAAACGCCCGATTATCAGAAGCTTATGCAGACGATCAGTGAACTTCGCGTGACAAAAGAAGCGGCGGAGAAAGCAGAAAAGGAAGCGCAGGAGGCAAATTGCGCGAAAATGGATTTTCTGGCGAATATGTCGCATGAAGTACGGACGCCCATCAATGTCATTTTAGGATATAATGAAATGGTCATGAGAGAGACGAAGGAGAGCCGGACGGCGGAATATGCCATTAATGTGCAGGCGGCGGGACGGGCGCTCTTGTCGATCGTGAACGATATTCTGGATTTTGCCAATATTGACAGAGGGCAGTTACAACTGGAATCAAATCCTTATTATGTACTTTCCTTTATACAGGATATGATGACTTATGCAAAATACAATGCGGGGAAGAAAAACCTCGCAATACACTTTCAGATCGACGAGAATCTGCCGAGACAGCTTTCCGGGGATCTGGTGCGCCTGATGCAGATTTACAATAATCTGATTTCCAATGCGGTCAAATATACGAAAGAAGGATTTGTTGAGATCTGCATTGAATGGGAAAAGGTAAGCGATTCTGCAGGGATTGTGACAACGAAAATCAAAGACAGCGGTATCGGGATGAAAGAGGAAGATATACGCAGAATTTCGGAAAGCTTTTCCCGGTTCGATCTGCACAATAACCGCAATGTTGAGGGCGTAGGATTGGGGCTTAAGATTGTGACAAGACTTCTTGCGCTGATTTAAAGCAGTCTGCAGATTGAGAGTGAATACGGAAAAGGAAGTGTTTTTTCTTTCAGGATACGTCAGGAAATTGTAGAAGAAAAACCTATCGGGAATATTGACCAAATAAGTCAAACCATTTTGTTTCCAATACACGAAGAAGAGGAATATACGGCGCCGGACGCACACATTTTGACAGCGGACGATAATGTGATGAATCTGGATGTGTTCTGTAGAATCCTAAAGGATACGAAGATTCAAATTGATACGGCAGGGAACGGGGCGGAGGCACTGGAGTTACTTGAGAAAAATTCCTATCATATCGTATTTCTGGATCATATGATGCCGGTCATGGACGGACTGGAAGCTTTAAAAAGAATTAGGGAAAAGGGAATGTGTCAAAATACGCCAGTCATCGTTCTGACTGCCAATGCGGTGGCAGGTGAGAAGCAGATGTATCTGGACGCCGGATTCGACGATTATCTGTCCAAGCCGATCGTCGGCAAAGCGCTAAGGGAAATGGTGCGTACAAGACTTCCGGAAGGACTGCTTAAGAGAAATGTGACGGGCTCCACACCACCTGCTCACGGAGTAAAAGAAGAGCCGGAAAATGCGGCGCAGAAAGAGGGCTTGCTTAAGCAATTAGACGATGTGCTGGATACTGCCGTGGGGTTAAGCTATTGCTGCGACGAGGAAACGTTTTATCAGGAGATGGTATCGACCTATCGGAAGAATCAAAAAACGGATGAACTCCGGAAATGCTATCAGGAGGAAGATTGGGATAATTATAGGATTCTGGTGCACGCACTGAAAAGCACATCACTTTCTATCGGTGCGACCGGGCTTTCTGAACAGGCGAAGGCGTTGGAAACCGCCGCAAAAGAAACGGATATCTCTTATATCAAAGAAAACCATCAGAAGGTAATGACAGAATATCAGATTCTGCTGGACAGATTAAGTGAAATCATAGGACAGGACAAAACAGAAGAGACGGTTGTGGAGAATGGGGAAGAGAAGCCTTCTATTCTGGTCGTGGATGATGACGTCATGAATCTGCAGATTGCGGAGAAAATGCTGGCGGACGGATTCAGGGTATATACTGCGGATTCCGGAGAAAAAGCATTAGATTTTCTGAAATCGCAGATTCCGGAGTTGGTCTTATTGGATATCCATATGCCGGGAATGAATGGATTTACGGTTTTGGAGAAGATGAGGGCGGATCGTGTTTATCGGGAGATTCCTGTTATTTTTCTTACGGCTGATGATGATCGGGATACGGAAGTCCGAGGGTTTCAGGCAGGGGCACTGGATTTTATCACGAAACCCTTTGTGGCGGATATCATGCTGCAGCGCGTGAACCGTATCTTACAGCTCGACCGTCTGCAGAAAAATTTGCAGCAGGAGGTTGAGAAACAGACGAAAGTAGCGGAAGAGAGAAGGCGGAAAGTAGAGCGCCTGTCCGTGCAGGTTATGAGCGCCTTGGCAGCGACAATCGATGCGAAAGACGCATATACGAATGGGCATTCGGCGCGGGTGGCGGAATACGCCAAAAAGATCGCAATGCGCATCGGCAAAAGTGAGCAGGAGCAGGAGGACATTTATTATGTAGGTCTCCTCCATGATATCGGCAAAATCGGTATTCCGGGTGAAATCATCAATAAGGCGTCCAGACTGAATGATGAAGAGTATACGATCATTAAAGAACATCCCGTGATCGGAAGCAACATTCTTAAGAACATTTCAGAAATGCAGGACATTGGCGTGGGCGCGAGATGGCACCATGAGCGGTACGACGGGAAGGGGTATCCGGACAGAATCGGCGGGGAGGATATCCCGGAAGTGGCAAGAATCATAGGTGTTGCAGATGCTTATGATGCGATGACTTCGAAGCGCAGTTACCGGGATATTATGCCGCAGGCGGCGGTACGGGCAGAAATTGAAAGAGGAAAAGGCACCCAGTTTGATCCGGCGGTTGCGGATGTTCTGCTGGCAATGATCGACGAGGATAAGGAATATCGGATGCATGAGATGTAGAAACAGCAGCGCTTTGAAGCAAAGGTATAAATGATAACGCAGAATGTTTCGGAACGGAGGAGAAAATGAGTAAAACAGTGTTGGTGATCGATGATGATGTCATGAATCTGCGGATGGCGGAATTCATACTATCCAAAGCAGGGTATCAGGTACAAAAAGCCGACTCCGGAAGAAAAGGAATTGAAATGTTAAAGCGGGAGGACATTGACCTTACGCTGCTGGATATTGAGATGCCGGAAATGAATGGGATTGAGACATTGGAACGGATCCGTGGGGATGAAGCAATCCGTGAGAGCAAAGTCATGATTCTGGCGGCGTCAATCGATGACAGGGTCAAAGAGAAAGCGGATGGACTCGGCGTGACGGGATATGCCGGAAAGCCGCTTATGCCTGCGGATCTGCAGGCGCGGGTGGCGGAGGCGATCGGTTAGCGTGAGGTTCATGTGTGTATTGTAGTGTTTTGGGGAGGATTGGGGTGAACAACGATAAAAAGAGACTGAAATATAAAGAAATGGATTCCACGGAAGAACTCCATGTACCTACTGGCAAAGCAGTATGCCTTGTGTTTGCCGTTACCTGTGCCGCGTTTGTGCCGATCAATTTAAGCGTGGGAAATCTGATGATGGCTGTCGTCAACGGAATCATCAGTATGGTCATGTTGTTCGGTTATTTGTCCATTATTCTAAGCGGGGCTTTAAAACTTGCGATTCCCCTTATTATGTCCGTACTGATCATGATCACGCTGCAGTATTTGATCACGGGCGGAGAAGAAGGGTTCAGTATATTGTGGATTTTGCTGATTCCGCCGTTTGCCATTTATATTTTGGATTTAAAGAAGGCGATCGTCTTTTCAGCGTTTATCTGGCTGATCGTGTGCGCCGGTCTGTGGACGCCGCTCAATGCGCATTGCTATGATTATACCCGGACGTTTGAAATACGCTTTCCGATTTTGTACGCCGTAGAAATTGTCATTGCAATTATGATCAAAGTGAAGACGACATGGGTTGAGCAGAGGCGCGATGAATTACTGCAGCTAAATATACAGTATAAAAACGACGCGGAGAAAGCAAATCGTGCCAAAAGCGACTTTCTTGCCAATATGTCGCATGAAATCCGCACGCCTATTAATGCGGTTTTAGGCATGAATGAAATGATACTCAGGGAGAGCTGTGAGGAGCCGATACTGGAATATGCGTCCAACGTTGACTCTTCGGGGAAATTTCTGCTTTCCCTGATTAATGATATTCTGGATATATCCAAAATCGAGTCGGGCAAAATGGAGTTGGTCAACGCAGAATACTCTTTGAGTTCCCTGTTAAATGATATTTTGCAGATGGCATATTCGCGTGCGGCGGAAAAAGAAATGAAGATCATGGTAGAAGTCAGCCGGGATACGCCGGAGCATTTATATGGCGACAGTATGAAAATCAGACAAGTGCTCACCAACCTTATGACCAATGCAATCAAGTATACGAATGCGGGCGGAACAGTCACCTTGACGGTTTCGGCTGTGCCCATGGACGAGGATCATGTCCGGATGCAGATGGGAGTGAGCGATACAGGAAAAGGAATTAAAGAAGAAGATATAGAGAAGCTGTTTGATTCTTTCCGGAGAGTGGATGAAAAATCCAATACAGGAATCGAGGGAACCGGTCTGGGACTGTCCATTTCCCAGAGCTATATCCGGATGATGGGCGGGGAACTGCTTGTGGAAAGCGAGTATCAGAAAGGCTCTTATTTTCATTTTACAATTCCGCAGAAGATATGCAGCTTGGAGAGTATTGGAGAATTTGAGAAGAAATACGGCGCTTATCATATCAATAAAGGTAGAAACGGACAAAGATTTACCGCACCTTCGGCTAGGGTTCTGGTGGTTGACGATGACAAAATGAACCGCGCCGTTCTAAAAGGGCTCTTAAAGAGAACATTGATACAGGTGGATTTTGCCGAGAGCGGAGAAGAATGTCTGGATGAAATCGGACAGAATCAATATGACGTCGTCTTATTGGATCATATGATGCCGGGAATGGACGGCATTGAAACGCTTGCCCGGATGAGGAAAAGATATCCCGATTATCGCACGAAAGTGATCGCATTGACTGCTAACGCTGTTTTCGGCGCGAGACAGATGTATCTGGAGAACGGGTTTGACGACTATATGACGAAGCCGATTGACGGCGATACCTTAGAGAAAAAGCTGATGGAATACATTTCGGCAGAGAAGATCGATCGGACAATCAAAGACGGACAGAAAGAAGCCGGTGCCGGGGAAGCAGGGGACACATCGAAAGAAGATACCGCTGCAAAAGCGGATACCGTTGTAAAAGTGGAAGAGAAAAACGAGGTTTCTCTTGCAGAATTGAAAGAATGGAAAAAAGCTGTACCGGAACTGGACGTTCTGCTGGGACTGGAGTACAGCATAAGCGATAAAGATTTTTATCTGGAAATGCTTCATATGTTTGTACAGCAGAGCAAAATTCCGCAGCTAAACCAATATTATGAAGAAGAAAACTGGGAGCGGTATCATAATCTGATCCACGCTTTAAAAAGTACCGCCTTGAGCGTCGGGCTGGTGCGTTTGTCAGAAGAAGCCCGACAACTGGAATATGCTGCAAAACGGAAAGACTATGAGTATATCAAGGCTTTTCACAAGGAGGTTATGGAGTATTATGATGAATGCATCCGGAAACTCAATGATATACTCTGACTGCATAAACAATCCCTGTCGCAAAGGAAAAAATTATACACTTTACTTGGCAAATCCGCCGTAGCTTCTCACGGGCTATTTTCCTGCGTGGATGCCCTTTTCAATGATTCCGAAGCCAAGCGGGTACGGTCCGGTGTGCACGCTGATCGTGGCGCCAATCTGATAAACGGGGATTTCGTCTATCGCATATCCTTTGTCATGCAGTACGGACAATGCTTGGTCACGGAAAGCGACGCCTTCTTCCACATCATATCCGTAACCGACTGCAATGCTGTAGCAATCGATACTGAGGTTACTTTCCTTCAAATAATCCAAAAGAAGATTCATGACTTTCTTTAAGGTGCGTTTCCGTCCCCTGTCGATGCCGGAAGGGAAGATTTCGCCCTGCCTTAAGGTAATGATGGGGCGGATATCCAGTGCGCCGCCTGCGAGGGCTGCCACTTTGCCGATTCTTCCACCATGTTTTAGATATTCCATATTTCCTACCGTGAAAAAAATTCTTCCGGTGCTCTTAATTTCCTCCAGACGCTTTATCGTGTCCTGATAGCTGACGCCATTGTCGCGAAGGCTGACGGCTTCCAGTACATACTGACCCTGCAGCACCGTGTTGATGGTGGCGTCGATGACGGTGATTTCAGCCTGAGGATGCTTTTCCAATACAAGAGAACGGGCGTTAAGTGCGGACTGCATGGAACCGCTGAATTTCGTGGTGATGCAGATGCAGATCACGGGAGTTCCCGCCTCGGCAAAAGGAAGAAAAACTTCTTCGTAATCCCGGATGGAAGGCATGGAAGATTTGGGGTATACGCCCTTCCTGTCTACCATCTGCTGATAGAAATCGCGGACGCCAATCTCAGCAATTTCCTTGAAATAGTGCTCGTCATCAAAAGATACATAGAAAGGCACAACCGTAATGTTTTTTTCCTGAACTAATTCTGTTGGCAAATCACAAGAGCCGTCGCTGATAATATGAAATGTTTCCTTCATGATAGATAATCCTCTTTGATTTCATATAATTTTGAAAGCGCAAAATATTTATACTGATATATAGAATACTACGTTTGGTCTGTAAATGCAATTGTTTTGCGCATAAATATCATGATGTAGAGTTGTATAAACTCTTTTTAGTAGTTTTGAATACTATATAGGATTAGGGTGACAAAAGGTGTAGACGTGGACTCTTGCTCCTATATAGTGTATTTTACGGCAAAGCCGTTGCTTTTCAGTGGGTTTTTACTATATAATTAATGGCAAGATAAAACGAAGGACAAGAAGGAGGTTCCCAATGAAACAGGATTTGATTGTAATTTTGGATTTAGGCAGCACAAAGAATACCATTATCGCCCGTGCGATCCGCGATCTCGGCGTGTATAGCGAGATACATCCTCATGACATTACGGCGGAGGAACTAAAAGCGTTAAAGAATGTGAAAGGTATCGTGTTAAACGGGGGTGAAAACCGCATTGTTGACGGACAGGAAGTGGAAGTAAGACCGGAACTTTATGATATGGGAATCCCGATGTTGTCCATAGACTATCCGCAGTCCAAATGCGCGAAGCAGTTAAACAGTCTTCCGGATGAAGATGCACTTAAGAACTTTGTTTTCGAGGAGTGTAAGGCGGAAGCAAACTGGAATATGAAGAATTTTATTGAGGATCAGGTGGAATTGATTCGCCAGCAGGTGGGCGATAGAAAAGTCCTCTTGGCTCTGTCGGGCGGTGTGGATTCTTCCGTTGTGGCGGCGATGTTAATCAAGGCGATCGGACAGCAGCTTGTGTGCGTACATGTCAACCATGGTCTGATGCGCAAAAACGAATCCGAAAACGTTGTGAAAGTGTTCCGTGACGAGCTGCATGCAAATCTGATTTATGTGGACGCTTCCGAGCGTTTCCTCGGCAAGCTAGAGAATGTGGCGGATCCGGAACAGAAGCGGAAAATCATCGGCGGCGAATTTATCCGCGTCTTTGAAGAGGAAGCAAGAAAACTGGAAGGAATCGACTTCTTGGGACAAGGAACCATCTATCCGGATATTATCGAAAGCGGCACTAAAACTGCCAAAATGGTAAAATCCCATCACAATGTAGGCGGTCTTCCGGAGGATTTGAAATTTGAACTGGTGGAGCCGTTAAAACAGCTATTCAAGGACGAGGTGCGTGCGTGTGGCGTGGAACTTGGACTTCCGCATGATATGGTGTACCGTCAACCGTTCCCGGGTCCCGGTTTGGGAGTGAGATGTCTGGGTGCAATCACCAGAGACAGATTGGAAGCGGTTCGTGAGTCGGATGCAATCTTGCGGGAAGAGTTTGCAAAAGCCGGGTTGGATAAGAAGGTTTGGCAGTATTTTACGGTAGTTCCGGACTTTAAGTCAGTAGGAATGAAGAACAATGCCAGAGTATTTGAATACATGGTGATTATCCGCGCCATCAATACGGTTGATGCGATGACGGCATCGATTGAGAAGGTGGATTGGGATGTGCTGGAGAGAATCACGAAACGAATTTTGGCGGAAGTGGAGAATGTCAATCGAGTTTGTTATGATATGAGTCCGAAGCCGCCGGCTACGATTGAGTTCGAGTGATGAAATGGGATTTGGGAAGCTAGTGTTTATGCGGGTTTCAAGCAAATTTGTTTAAGTGTTGGCAACGATTTGGCAACATTTTCAACATCACGCACTAAATAATTACATCATGGCATAAGAAAACCTTGCTGATTTTCAGATATGGAAACTGAATATCGGCAAGGTCTTTTTATGCTTATTTCTGCTTTT